>NZ_CP019427.1:5217500-5510000 GCF_009834545.1 Pseudomonas sp. S04 | reverse complement strand
AGTCGAGTCGGCCTGCGCGGAAGATGTAACGGGGCTCAAACCATACACCGAAGCTACGGGTATCACTTAGGTGATGCGGTAGAGGAGCGTTCTGTAAGCCTGTGAAGGTGAGTTGAGAAGCTTGCTGGAGGTATCAGAAGTGCGAATGCTGACATGAGTAACGACAATGGGTGTGAAAAACACCCACGCCGAAAGACCAAGGTTTCCTGCGCAACGTTAATCGACGCAGGGTTAGTCGGTCCCTAAGGCGAGGCTGAAAAGCGTAGTCGATGGAAAACAGGTTAATATTCCTGTACTTCTGGTTATTGCGATGGAGGGACGGAGAAGGCTAGGCCAGCTTGGCGTTGGTTGTCCAAGTTTAAGGTGGTAGGCTGGAATCTTAGGTAAATCCGGGATTCTAAGGCCGAGAGCTGATGACGAGTGTTCTTTTAGAACACGAAGTGGTTGATGCCATGCTTCCAAGAAAAGCTTCTAAGCTTCAGGTAACCAGGAACCGTACCCCAAACCGACACAGGTGGTTGGGTAGAGAATACCAAGGCGCTTGAGAGAACTCGGGTGAAGGAACTAGGCAAAATGGCACCGTAACTTCGGGAGAAGGTGCGCCGGTGAGGGTGAAGGACTTGCTCCGTAAGCCCACGCCGGTCGAAGATACCAGGCCGCTGCGACTGTTTATTAAAAACACAGCACTCTGCAAACACGAAAGTGGACGTATAGGGTGTGACGCCTGCCCGGTGCCGGAAGGTTAATTGATGGGGTTAGCTAACGCGAAGCTCTTGATCGAAGCCCCGGTAAACGGCGGCCGTAACTATAACGGTCCTAAGGTAGCGAAATTCCTTGTCGGGTAAGTTCCGACCTGCACGAATGGCGTAACGATGGCGGCGCTGTCTCCACCCGAGACTCAGTGAAATTGAAATCGCTGTGAAGATGCAGTGTATCCGCGGCTAGACGGAAAGACCCCGTGAACCTTTACTATAGCTTTGCACTGGACTTTGAATTTGCTTGTGTAGGATAGGTGGGAGGCTTTGAAGCGTGGACGCCAGTCTGCGTGGAGCCAACCTTGAAATACCACCCTGGCAACTTTGAGGTTCTAACTCAGGTCCGTTATCCGGATCGAGGACAGTGTATGGTGGGTAGTTTGACTGGGGCGGTCTCCTCCTAAAGAGTAACGGAGGAGTACGAAGGTGCGCTCAGACCGGTCGGAAATCGGTCGTAGAGTATAAAGGCAAAAGCGCGCTTGACTGCGAGACAGACACGTCGAGCAGGTACGAAAGTAGGTCTTAGTGATCCGGTGGTTCTGTATGGAAGGGCCATCGCTCAACGGATAAAAGGTACTCCGGGGATAACAGGCTGATACCGCCCAAGAGTTCATATCGACGGCGGTGTTTGGCACCTCGATGTCGGCTCATCACATCCTGGGGCTGAAGCCGGTCCCAAGGGTATGGCTGTTCGCCATTTAAAGTGGTACGCGAGCTGGGTTTAGAACGTCGTGAGACAGTTCGGTCCCTATCTGCCGTGGACGTTTGAGATTTGAGAGGGGCTGCTCCTAGTACGAGAGGACCGGAGTGGACGAACCTCTGGTGTTCCGGTTGTCACGCCAGTGGCATTGCCGGGTAGCTATGTTCGGAATAGATAACCGCTGAAAGCATCTAAGCGGGAAACTAGCCTCAAGATGAGATCTCACTGGGACCTTGAGTCCCCTGAAGGGCCGTCGAAGACTACGACGTTGATAGGTTGGGTGTGTAAGCGCTGTGAGGCGTTGAGCTAACCAATACTAATTGCCCGTGAGGCTTGACCATATAACACCCAAGCAATTTGACTACTTCGAAAGGAGCATCAGATTGCGGTGTGTGAAGACGAAACGAACCGAAAGTTCGAATCTGCTCAAAGCAGCGCACAACACCGAAAGCTATCACATCCCCAATTTGCTGAAGCGAGGCCATCTGGCCACGACTCAGTACCCGAATTTCTTGACGACCATAGAGCATTGGAACCACCTGATCCCATCCCGAACTCAGCAGTGAAACGATGCATCGCCGATGGTAGTGTGGGGTTTCCCCATGTGAGAGTAGGTCATCGTCAAGATTAAATTCCGAAACCCCTATCTGCGTATGCAGGTAGGGGTTTTGTTTTTGTCCGCGAGAAAGTTGGCGTATAGGGTTTCTATGCAACAGCTCGGGGCATGGCTATCATGCGGGCCTCATTGTGAGGCGATACTTGCATGCTGACGTTGTTAAAACTCTTGAAAGATGGTCGTTTCCATTCCGGGCAAGCGCTTGGCGTTGCTCTGGGGATCAGCCGGAGTGCTGTTTGGAAGCAACTCCAGCATCTCGAGGCGGAGTTGGGTCTCACTATTCATAAGGTGCGCGGTCGCGGCTATCAGTTGCGCGCGCCCCTGACGCTGCTCGATCCGGCCGGGGTCGCTGAGCATTCGCCGTCCAGTCAATGGCCGGTGCTGGTCTTTGACTCGCTTGATTCAACCAATGCCGAAGCCCTGCGTTCAATCGAGCGGGGGATGGCGGCGCCGTTCCTGGTGCTTGCGGAGCGGCAAACGGCCGGTCGTGGTCGCCGGGGTCGCAAGTGGGTCAGTCCCTTTGCCGAAAACCTTTACTACAGCCTAGTGCTGCGTATCGATGGTGGTATGCGCCAGTTGGAGGGCTTGAGCCTGGTGGTAGGCCTTGCCGTGATGCAGACTTTGAGAGACCTGGGCATTGCTGGGGCGGGGTTGAAGTGGCCCAATGATGTACTGGTTGGCGAGAAAAAGATCGCCGGCATATTGTTGGAGTTGGTCGGAGATCCTGCTGATGTGTGCCACGTTGTCCTGGGTGTGGGGATCAACGTGAATATGCAGGAGGCTGATGAGGTCGATCAGCAGTGGACCTCCATGTACTTGGAGGCGGGCAAGGGGTTTGATCGTAATCTGCTGGTGGCACACCTCGGTGGTGTGCTCCAGGAACACCTTAATCGTCACCAGTCTGCAGGTTTTTCGGTGCTGCAGGCGCAGTGGGAGCAAGGTCACCTCTGGCAAGGGCGTGCGGTATCGCTGATTGCCGGGGTGAACCGGATTGATGGTGTGGTGATGGGTATCGACGGGCAAGGTGCGCTGCGCTTGAAAGTCGACGGCGTGGAAAAGGTTTTTAGTGGTGGCGAGCTAAGTTTGAGGCTGCGCGATGATTCTTGAGCTCGACTGTGGGAATAGCTTTATCAAGTGGCGCGTGCTGCATGCAGACGCCACGCATCTGTTTGCCGAGGGTGTGGTGGACTCGGACCTGGCCCTGCTGGAGGGTCTGCGCGGCTGTGTGGGGCTGGATCTCAAGTACTGTCGCCTGGTCAGTGTGCGCACCAATGATGAAACGGCAGCGTTGGTGACGGCATTGGCCGATGCATTTGGTGTTTTCGCGCTGTGTGCGGCGCCGTCCAGGTCGATGTCCGGGGTTGAGAATGGTTACGAGGATTTTCAGCGACTCGGCCTCGATCGCTGGTTGGCCATGCTCGGCGCCTATCACCTGGCCGCAGGGGCCTGTCTGGTACTGGATTTCGGTACGGCACTGACAGCCGACTTCATTGCTGCTGATGGCAAGCACCTGGGGGGCTTCATTTGCCCGGGTATGCCGCTGATGCGTCATCAATTACGCACGCACACCCGGCGCATTCGTTATGACGACATCGCGGCCTCTCGGGCGCTGGAAAGTTTCGCGCCGGGTCGTAATACGGTTGAGGCGGTAGAGCGTGGCTGTTCATTGATGCTGCGTGGGTTTGTCCTGACTCAGCTGGAACTGGCGCGTGAGTACTGGGGCGAAGATTTCAGCGTGTTTCTCACCGGCGGCGACGCGGACCTGGTGTCCGGCGTCGTCCCGCAAGCGCGGGTAGTGCCGGATCTTGTATTCGTGGGTCTGGCCATGGCCTGTCCATTGTCCTGAGGTTCTTATGCGTTGGTTGTTTCTGCTGTTGTTGGTTCTTAACGTCTTCTATTACGTCTGGCATCAGCAGGAGGTGCCCTTGCGTGCCAAGGACGTTACTCCGCTAAGTTTGTATAAGGGGTCGCAGCAGGATATCCGGCTGTTGAGTGAAACCAGGAGCTCCGCAGTGGCGCGCGACACGTCCAGGGCTGAGTCGGCGGATGAGAGCTGCCTGTACCTGGGCGGATTTGCTCGCCAGGAGACGGCCAGGGCATTCGAGGGGCGGCTGGCTGCGCTCGATATCAAGGTGCAACAGCTGGCAACTTCGCTGCCAGATTCAGCCGGCTTCTGGATGCGCGTATCCCCGCAAACCCGGCATTTGGCCGATGACGCTGCCTTGCAGAAGCTTGTTAATGAATTCAATGAGTTAAAACATAAAATAATGCGGTGCGAGGGGGTTGCAACTGCTCAATAGGTTGCATAGAATGGCGCCCGCTACGCAGTGAAGGCCTTTAACGGCAAACATCGCGAAGCACGGTCAACGCAGCTAACCTCAGGTTTTTAATGAGAAAATGCTTGACAGAAGGCTGGCATGATGTAGAATGCCGGCTCGCTTAGGAGGGGTTCCCGAGCGGCCAAAGGGATCAGACTGTAAATCTGACGTCTACGACTTCGAAGGTTCGAATCCTTCCCCCTCCACCATTTTTAGCGTGAGCTGCAAGCTTACGCGGGTATAGTTTAGTGGTAGAACCTCAGCCTTCCAAGCTGATGATGCGGGTTCGATTCCCGCTACCCGCTCCAAGTTTGCAGGTTGTGCAAAGTGTTTCGCTCTTGTAGCTCAGTTGGTAGAGCACACCCTTGGTAAGGGTGAGGTCAGCGGTTCAAATCCGCTCAAGAGCTCCATATAACAAGGCAGATATGAAAATATCTGCCTTTGTTTTAATGGCTAGTGTGACTTGTTTAATTCTTCTCTGTAGGGGTGAATTCGATGGCTAAGGAAAAGTTCGAACGTAATAAGCCGCACGTCAACGTAGGCACCATTGGTCACGTCGACCACGGCAAAACTACTCTGACTGCTGCTCTGACTCGTGTCTGCTCCGAAGTGTTCGGTTCGGCGAAGGTCGACTTCGACAAGATCGATAGCGCCCCTGAAGAAAAAGCTCGTGGCATTACCATTAACACCGCTCACGTTGAGTACGATTCGGCCGTGCGTCACTACGCACACGTGGACTGCCCAGGTCACGCCGACTACGTAAAAAACATGATTACCGGTGCTGCTCAGATGGATGGCGCAATTCTGGTTTGCTCGGCCGCTGATGGTCCGATGCCGCAAACCCGTGAGCACATCCTGTTGTCCCGCCAGGTAGGCGTTCCGTACATCGTGGTCTTCCTGAACAAGGCTGACATGGTTGACGACGCTGAGCTGCTGGAGCTGGTTGAGATGGAGGTGCGTGATTTGCTCAGCACCTACGATTTCCCGGGTGACGACACTCCGATCATCATTGGTTCGGCGCTGATGGCGCTGAATGGTCAAGACGACAACGAGATGGGTACTACTGCCGTCAAGAAGTTGGTCGAGACCCTGGATACTTATATTCCGCAGCCTGAGCGTGCTATCGACAAGCCGTTCCTGATGCCAATTGAAGACGTATTCTCGATCTCTGGTCGTGGTACGGTTGTGACTGGTCGTGTTGAGCGTGGCATTGTTCGCATCCAGGAAGAAGTTGAGATCGTTGGTCTTCGTGACACGGTCAAGACAACTTGCACGGGTGTTGAGATGTTCCGCAAGTTGCTGGACGAAGGTCGTGCTGGTGAGAACTGCGGCGTCCTGCTGCGTGGCACCAAGCGTGATGACGTTGAGCGTGGTCAGGTCCTGGTCAAGCCGGGTACTGTCAAGCCGCACACCAAGTTCACTGCAGAGGTTTACGTTCTGAGCAAGGAAGAGGGTGGTCGTCATACGCCATTCTTCAAAGGCTACCGTCCACAGTTCTACTTCCGGACCACTGATGTGACCGGTAACTGCGAACTGCCGGAAGGCGTCGAAATGGTAATGCCAGGTGACAACATCCAGATGACTGTCACTCTGATCAAAACCATCGCGATGGAAGATGGTCTGCGTTTCGCTATCCGTGAAGGCGGTCGTACCGTCGGCGCTGGCGTCGTAGCCAAAGTAATCGAGTAAGTTGTTGTAATGTCTTTTTCAGGCCGGCATAATGGTCGGCCTGATTTTGTTTTAGGTCAGTAGCTCAATTGGCAGAGCGACGGTCTCCAAAACCGTAGGTTGGGGGTTCGATTCCCTCCTGACCTGCCAGATTCACTCAGTGTGTCTGGCTTTCTTTTCACAGGATCTTCATAGATGACTCCTAAGGCTGAAGCTCAAGGCTCTCGCTTCGATCTGCTTAAGTGGCTAGTAGTAGCTGCTTTGGTGGTTGTTGGCGTTGTTGGCAATCAGTATTACTCTGCTTCGCCGATCCTGTACCGTGTACTCGCTTTGCTTGCTATTGCTGCTGCAGCTGCCTTTGTAGGCCTGCAAACAGCGAAGGGCAAGTCTTTCTTTGTACTGGTTAAGGAAGCTCGCACCGAGATTCGTAAAGTCGTGTGGCCAACTCGCCAAGAAACCACGCAGACCACCCTGATTGTGGTGGCTGTTGTTCTGGTTATGGCGTTGCTGTTGTGGGGGCTTGATTCCCTGCTCGGTTGGCTTGTTTCCTTGATTGTTGGCTAAGGGTGTCCCGTGGCTAAGCGTTGGTACGTTGTGCATGCTTACTCGGGTTACGAGAAGCATGTCATGCGCTCGTTGGTAGAGCGCGTAAAGCTGGCTGGCATGGAAGATGGCTTCGGCGAAATTCTGGTTCCCACTGAAGAAGTGGTTGAAATGCGTAATGGCCAGAAACGCAAAAGCGAGCGCAAATTCTTCCCTGGTTATGTGCTGGTCCAGATGGATATGAACGAGGGTACTTGGCACTTGGTCAAGGACACTCCTCGGGTGATGGGTTTCATCGGCGGTACCGCTGATAAACCTGCACCGATCACTGATAAAGAGGCAGAAGCGATTCTGCGTCGTGTTGCTGATGGTAGCGACAAGCCGAAGCCGAAGACGTTGTTCGAGCCGGGCGAAGTGGTTCGTGTCACCGACGGTCCGTTTGCCGATTTCAATGGCACGGTCGAAGAAGTTAACTACGAAAAGAGCCGGATCCAAGTGGCAGTGCTCATTTTCGGTCGCTCTACTCCGGTAGAGCTAGAGTTCAGCCAGGTCGAAAAGGTCTAGCCGAACAAGCATCCCAACCCCGCAGCCCTAGGCTGTGGGGTTTTGTCGTCACTGGGATAAACGCGCAAGTAACCGGGGAGCCTTTCGAGGCGTTTGAACCCGTAATTGGAGTGCCTCATGGCCAAGAAGATTACCGCTTACATCAAGCTGCAAGTGAAGGCCGCTCAGGCTAACCCAAGCCCACCTGTTGGTCCGGCCCTGGGTCAGCACGGCGTGAACATCATGGAATTCTGCAAGGCTTTCAACGCCCGTACTCAGGGTCTTGAGCCAGGTCTGCCGACTCCAGTGATCATCACTGTCTACAGCGACCGTAGCTTCACGTTCGAAACCAAGTCGACCCCTGCTTCGGTTCTGCTGAAGAAGGCTGCTGGTCTGACTAGCGGTTCCGCTCGTCCTAACACCGTTAAGGTTGGCACCGTAACTCGTGCTCAGCTGGAAGAAATCGCGAAAACCAAAAACGCGGATCTGACTGCAGCTGATATGGAAGCAGCCGTGCGTACTATCGCCGGTTCTGCTCGTAGCATGGGCCTTAACGTGGAGGGTGTGTAATGGCTAAGCTGACCAAGCGCCAAAAGGCTATCGCCGGCAAAATCGAAGCGGGCAAGTCCTACAACTTTGTAGACGCTGCTGCCCTGCTGACCGAGCTGTCGACTGTCAAGTTCAGCGAGTCCGTTGACGTTGCTGTAAACCTGGGCGTTGACCCACGTAAATCCGACCAGGTCGTTCGTAGCGCTACTGTGCTGCCACACGGTACTGGCAAGACTGTACGTGTTGCTGTCTTCACCCAAGGCCCGGCAGCTGAAGCTGCTCTGGCCGCTGGCGCCGATCGCGTTGGCATGGACGACCTGGCTGCCGAAATGAAAGGCGGCGACCTGAACTATGACGTCGTTATTGCTTCCCCGGATGCAATGCGCGTTGTAGGTCAGTTGGGTCAGATCCTCGGTCCACGTGGTCTGATGCCTAACCCTAAAGTCGGCACCGTAACTCCAGACGTAGCTACCGCGGTTAAAAACGCCAAGGCTGGTCAGGTTCGTTATCGCACCGACAAAAACGGCATCATCCACACTTCCGTTGGCAAAGTCGGTTTCGACGCCGTCAAGCTGAAGGAAAACGTTGAAGCCCTGATCGCTGATCTGAAGCGTATCAAGCCAGCTTCCTCGAAAGGTATCTACGTCAAGCGCGTTACCCTGAGCACCACTATGGGCCCAGGTCTGGTCATCGACCAAGGCTCGCTGGACGTATAAGCAATACATTGGCGTGAGAAATCACGCCAATTGAAAAAATTGGGGTCCCTGCCTGGCGGGGGCTATCCAAGACCGTAGGCGACGTAAGTCTTAAACCACAAGCCTACGCAGATGGTGCTCCCGGTTCCTTACCGAATCAGACACCAAAACGACATCCGGCTCCGGCCAGATGAAACGGTAACAAGCAGGAGTTAAACCCGTGGCAATTAATCTCGAAGACAAGAAGGCCATCGTCGCTGAAGTCAACGAGGCTGCCAAAGCTGCTCTGTCCGCTGTCGTGGCTGATGCCCGTGGTGTGACAGTAGGCGCTATGACCGGACTCCGTAAAGAGGCTCGTGAAGCTGGCGTATACGTACGTGTTGTACGTAACACCCTGCTCAAACGCGCTGTTGCTGACACTGAATACAGTGTCCTCAACGACGTGTTCACCGGCCCGACTCTGATCGCGTTCTCCAAAGATCATCCAGGCGCTGCTGCCCGTTTGTTCAAGGAATTCGCCAAGAGTCAGGATAAGTTCGAGATCAAGGCAGCTGCGTTCGAGGGCAAGTTCCTCGCAGCTAACCAAATCGACGTACTGGCAACACTGCCGACCCGTAACGAAGCTATTTCTCAGCTGATGAGCGTGATTCAAGGCGCTACCAGCAAGTTGGCTCGTACTCTGGCTGCAGTTCGCGAGCAAAAAGAAGCTGCCGCAGCCTAAGGCTGAGCACTTTCTCTCGCGTATTTTTGTTTATTTCGATGGCCGCGTAGGCCGTCCCCCAATTCAGGAAATACAGCAATGTCTATCTCCCAAGACGATATCCTCAACGCCGTAGCTGAAATGTCGGTTCTGCAGGTTGTTGAGCTGATCAAAGCTTTCGAAGAAAAATTCGGCGTTTCCGCTGCTGCTGCATCGGCTGGTCCAGCTGCTGCTGCCGCCGTTGTTGAAGAGCAAACCGAATTCAACGTCATGCTGACCGAAGCTGGCGAGAAGAAAGTAAACGTGATCAAGGCAGTACGTGAACTGACCGGTCTGGGCCTGAAAGAAGCCAAGGCTGTAGTTGACGGCGCTCCTGCCATGGTTCTGGAAGCTGTTTCGAAAGACGCAGCTGACAAAGCCAAAGCAACTCTGGAAGAAGCAGGCGCTAAAGTCGAGCTGAAGTAAGCTTCGACTTTGCGTCTCCAGCCCGAGCGTTAAGCGAAAGGCTGATGGCTGGTGGCTCTTGCCACCGGCCTTTTTCCGTTATTGGCAGCCGATTGGGTCGGTGTCGATAACGTGCTGTAACCACCCGATGCGGTGGCGCAAACCATGGGGTTTGCACGATTTTCTGGCTGCTCCCGTCGGGAGGGGCCAAACAAGCAGGTGACCAAGCTGGGGAACGCTGATGGCTTACTCATATACTGAGAAAAAACGTATCCGCAAGGACTTTAGCAAGTTGCCGGACGTCATGGATGTGCCTTACCTCCTGGCCATCCAGCTGGATTCGTATCGTGAATTCTTGCAAGCGGGAGCGACTAAAGATCAGTTCCGCGACGTGGGCCTGCATGCGGCCTTCAAATCCGTTTTCCCGATCATCAGCTACTCCGGCAATGCTGCGCTGGAGTACGTCGGTTATCGCCTGGGCGAACCGGCATTTGATGTCAAAGAATGCGTATTGCGCGGTGTAACTTACGCCGTACCTTTGCGGGTAAAAGTGCGCCTGATCATTTTCGACAAAGAATCGTCGAACAAAGCGATCAAGGACATCAAAGAGCAAGAAGTCTACATGGGTGAAATCCCCCTGATGACTGAGAACGGTACCTTCGTAATCAACGGTACCGAGCGTGTAATCGTTTCCCAGCTGCACCGTTCCCCGGGCGTGTTCTTCGACCACGACCGTGGCAAGACGCACAGCTCTGGCAAACTGCTGTACTCGGCGCGGATCATTCCTTACCGCGGTTCGTGGCTGGACTTCGAGTTCGACCCGAAAGACTGCGTATTCGTGCGTATCGACCGTCGTCGCAAGCTGCCTGCATCGGTACTGCTGCGCGCGCTGGGCTATACCACTGAAGAAGTGCTGGACGCGTTCTACACCACCAACGTTTTCCACCTGAGCGGCGAAACCCTCAGTCTGGAACTGATTGCTTCGCGTCTGCGTGGTGAAATCGCTGTTCTTGATATTCAGGACGAGAAGGGCAAGGTCATCGTTGAGGCTGGTCGCCGTATTACTGCGCGCCACATCAACCAGATCGAAAAAGCCGGCCTCAAGACCCTGGAAGTGCCTCTGGACTACGTCCTGGGCCGCACTACCGCCAAGGCCATCGTGCACCCGGCAACCGGCGAAATCCTGGCAGAGTGCAACACCGAGCTGAACACCGAAATCCTGGCGAAAATCGCTAAGGCCCAGGTTGTTCGCGTCGAGACTCTGTACACCAACGATATCGACTGCGGTCCGTTCGTCTCCGACACCCTGAAGATCGACTCCACCAGCAACCAATTGGAAGCGCTGGTCGAGATCTATCGCATGATGCGTCCAGGCGAGCCGCCAACCAAAGACGCTGCCGAGACCCTGTTCAACAACCTGTTCTTCAGCCCTGAGCGCTATGACCTGTCTGCGGTCGGCCGGATGAAGTTCAACCGTCGTATCGGTCGTACCGAGATCGAAGGTTCGGGCGTGCTGTGCAAGGAAGACATCGTCGCGGTACTGAAGACCCTGGTCGACATCCGTAACGGTAAAGGCATCGTCGATGACATCGACCACCTGGGTAACCGTCGTGTTCGCTGCGTAGGCGAAATGGCCGAGAACCAGTTCCGCGTTGGCCTGGTACGTGTTGAGCGTGCGGTCAAAGAGCGTCTGTCGATGGCTGAAAGCGAAGGCCTGATGCCGCAAGACCTGATCAACGCCAAGCCAGTTGCTGCGGCGGTGAAAGAGTTCTTCGGTTCCAGCCAGCTGTCCCAGTTCATGGACCAGAACAACCCGCTGTCCGAGATCACCCACAAGCGTCGTGTCTCTGCACTCGGCCCGGGCGGTTTGACTCGTGAGCGTGCTGGCTTTGAAGTCCGTGACGTACACCCGACTCACTACGGTCGTGTCTGCCCGATTGAAACGCCGGAAGGTCCGAACATCGGTCTGATCAACTCCCTGGCGGCCTATGCGCGCACCAACCAGTACGGCTTCCTCGAGAGCCCGTACCGTGTGGTGAAAGACGCCCTGGTTACCGACGAGATCGTGTTCCTGTCCGCCATCGAAGAAGCTGATCACGTGATCGCTCAGGCTTCGGCCACGATGAACGACAAGAAAGTCCTGATCGACGAGCTGGTAGCTGTTCGTCACCTAAACGAGTTCACCGTCAAGGCGCCGGAAGACGTCACCCTGATGGACGTATCACCGAAGCAGGTAGTTTCGGTTGCAGCGTCGCTGATCCCGTTCCTCGAGCACGATGACGCCAACCGTGCGTTGATGGGTTCGAACATGCAGCGTCAAGCTGTACCCACCCTGCGCGCTGACAAGCCGCTGGTCGGTACCGGCATGGAGCGTAACGTAGCTCGTGACTCCGGCGTTTGCGTCGTGGCTCGTCGTGGCGGCGTTATCGATTCCGTCGACGCCAGCCGTATCGTGGTTCGTGTTGCTGATGACGAAGTTGAAACCGGCGAAGCTGGTGTCGACATCTACAACCTGACCAAGTACACCCGCTCCAACCAGAACACCTGCATCAACCAGCGTCCGCTGGTGCGTAAAGGTGATCGGGTTCAGCGTAGCGATATCATGGCCGACGGCCCGTCCACCGACATGGGTGAACTGGCGCTGGGTCAGAACATGCGCATCGCCTTCATGGCATGGAACGGCTTCAACTTCGAAGACTCCATCTGCCTGTCGGAACGTGTAGTTCAGGAAGATCGCTTCACCACGATCCACATCCAGGAACTGACCTGTGTGGCACGTGACACCAAGCTTGGGCCAGAGGAAATCACTGCCGACATCCCGAACGTGGGTGAAGCGGCACTGAACAAGCTGGACGAAGCCGGTATCGTTTACGTAGGTGCTGAAGTAGGCGCAGGCGACATCCTGGTGGGTAAGGTCACTCCGAAAGGCGAGACCCAGCTGACTCCGGAAGAAAAACTGCTGCGTGCGATCTTCGGTGAAAAAGCCAGCGACGTTAAAGACACATCCCTGCGTGTACCAACCGGTACCAAGGGCACTGTCATCGACGTACAGGTCTTCACCCGTGACGGCGTTGAGCGTGATGCTCGTGCTCTGTCCATCGAGAAGACTCAGCTCGACGAGATCCGCAAGGATCTGAACGAAGAGTTCCGTATCGTTGAAGGCGCGACTTTCGAACGTCTGCGTTCCGCTCTGGTCGGCCACAAAGCCGAAGGCGGCGCCGGCCTGAAGAAAGGTCAGGAGATCACCGACGAAGTACTCGACGGTCTTGAGCACGGCCAGTGGTTCAAACTGCGCATGGCTGAAGATGCTCTGAACGAGCAGCTCGAGAAGGCCCAGGCCTACATCGTTGATCGCCGCCGTCTGCTGGACGACAAGTTCGAAGACAAGAAGCGCAAACTGCAGCAGGGCGATGACCTGGCTCCAGGCGTGCTGAAAATCGTCAAGGTTTACCTGGCAATCCGTCGCCGCATCCAGCCGGGCGACAAGATGGCCGGTCGTCACGGTAACAAAGGTGTGGTCTCCGTGATCATGCCGGTTGAAGACATGCCGCACGATGCCAATGGCACTCCGGTCGACGTGGTCCTCAACCCACTGGGCGTACCTTCGCGTATGAACGTTGGTCAGATTCTTGAAACCCACCTGGGCCTCGCGGCCAAGGGGCTGGGCGAGAAGATCAACCGCATGATCGAAGAGCAGCGTAAAGTTGCCGAGCTGCGCAAGTTCCTGCACGAGATCTACAACGAGATCGGCGGGCGCCAGGAAAGTCTTGATGACTTCTCCGACCAGGAAATCCTGGATCTGGCGAAAAACCTGCGTGGCGGCGTACCAATGGCCACTCCAGTGTTCGACGGTGCCAAGGAAAGCGAAATCAAGGCCATGCTGAAACTGGCAGACCTGCCAGAAAGCGGCCAGATGCAGCTGACCGACGGCCGTACCGGCAACAAGTTCGAGCGCCCGGTTACCGTTGGCTACATGTACATGCTGAAGCTGAACCACTTGGTAGACGACAAGATGCACGCTCGTTCTACCGGTTCGTACAGCCTGGTTACCCAGCAGCCGCTGGGTGGTAAGGCGCAGTTCGGTGGTCAGCGTTTCGGGGAGATGGAGGTCTGGGCACTGGAAGCATACGGTGCTGCATACACTCTGCAAGAAATGCTCACAGTGAAGTCGGACGATGTGAACGGCCGGACCAAGATGTACAAAAACATCGTGGACGGCGATCACCGTATGGAGCCGGGCATGCCCGAGTCCTTCAACGTGTTGATCAAAGAAATTCGTTCCCTCGGCATCGATATCGATCTGGAAACCGAATAACACGTGACGTGAATCGAGAGCGGGGCGCGATTGCCCGCTCTCTGCTCCGCCAGGAGGAAAGGCCTTGAAAGACCTACTGAATTTGCTGAAAAACCAGGGTCAAGTCGAAGAGTTCGACGCCATCCGTATCGGATTGGCATCGCCTGAGATGATCCGTTCGTGGTCGTTCGGTGAAGTTAAAAAGCCGGAAACCATCAACTACCGTACGTTCAAACCTGAGCGTGACGGCCTGTTCTGCGCCAAGATCTTTGGCCCGGTAAAGGATTACGAGTGCCTGTGCGGTAAGTACAAGCGCTTGAAGCACCGTGGTGTGATCTGCGAGAAGTGCGGCGTTGAAGTTGCACTGGCAAAAGTTCGTCGTGAGCGCATGGCGCACATCGAGCTGGCCTCGCCAGTTGCCCACATCTGGTTCCTGAAATCGCTGCCGTCGCGTATCGGCTTGCTGATGGACATGACCCTGCGTGATATCGAACGCGTTCTCTACTTCGAGAGCTACGTCGTTATCGATCCAGGCATGACCACCCTTGAAAAAGGTCAGCTGCTCAACGACGAGCAGTACTTCGAAGCGCTGGAAGAGTTCGGCGACGACTTTGATGCCCGCATGGGTGCCGAAGCTGTCCGCGAACTGCTGCACGCTATCGACCTGGAGCACGAGATTGGCCGCCTGCGTGAAGAAATTCCGCAAACCAACTCGGAAACCAAGATCAAGAAGCTGTCCAAGCGTCTGAAGTTGATGGAAGCCTTTCAGGGTTCCGGCAACCTTCCAGAATGGATGGTGCTGACCGTTCTGCCGGTTCTGCCGCCAGACCTGCGTCCACTGGTCCCGCTGGATGGCGGTCGCTTCGCGACTTCCGACCTCAACGATCTGTATCGTCGAGTGATCAACCGTAACAACCGTTTGAAGCGCCTGCTTGATCTGTCCGCTCCGGACATCATCGTGCGCAACGAAAAGCGTATGTTGCAGGAAGCTGTCGATGCACTGCTCGACAACGGTCGTCGTGGCCGCGCTATCACCGGTTCCAACAAGCGTCCTCTGAAATCCCTGGCTGACATGATCAAGGGTAAGCAGGGTCGTTTCCGTCAGAACTTGCTCGGTAAGCGTGTTGACTACTCCGGTCGTTCGGTAATTACCGTAGGCCCGACCCTGCGTCTGCACCAGTGCGGTCTGCCGAAGAAAATGGCTCTCGAGCTGTTCAAGCCGTTCATTTTCGGCAAGCTGGAAATGCGTGGTCTCGCAACCACCATCAAAGCGGCCAAGAAAATGGTCGAGCGCGAGCTGCCAGAGGTTTGGGACGTTCTCGCTGAAGTGATCCGTGAACACCCGGTTCTCCTCAACCGTGCACCGACCCTTCACCGTCTGGGTATCCAGGCGTTTGAACCGGTACTGATCGAAGGTAAGGCTATCCAGCTGCACCCTCTGGTCTGTGCTGCGTACAACGCCGACTTCGACGGCGACCAAATGGCCGTGCACGTACCGCTGACACTGGAAGCCCAGTTGGAAGCGCGTGCGTTGATGATGTCGACCAACAACATCCTGTCGCCAGCCAACGGTGAGCCAATCATCGTTCCGTCGCAGGACGTTGTATTGGGTCTGTACTACATGACGCGTGAAGCGATCAACGCCAAGGGCGAAGGTCGTGTGTTCGCGGATCTGCAAGAAGTTGACCGTGTGTTCCGTGCCGGCGAAGCCGCACTGCACGCCAAGGTCAAAGTGCGCATCCACGAAACCGTCAACGACCGTGATGGCGGCAGCGTGAGCAACGTTCGTATCGTCGACACCACTGTCGGCCGTGCCTTGTTGTACCAGGTTGTGCCGAAAGGTCTGTCGTACGATGTCGTCAACCTGCCGATGAAGAAAAAGGCGATCTCCAAGCTGATCAACCAGTGCTACCGCGTGGTTGGTTTGAAAGAGACCGTGATCTTCGCTGACCAGCTGATGTACACCGGTTTTGCCTATTCGACCATTTCCGGCGTTTCCATCGGTGTTAACGACTTCGTTATCCCGGATGAAAAAGCCCGCATCATCAGTGCAGCCACCGATGAAGTGAAAGAGATCGAAAGTCAGTACGCCTCCGGCCTGGTAACCCAGGGCGAGAAGTACAACAAAGTGATCGACCTTTGGTCCAAGGCGAACGACGAAGTTTCCAAGGCGATGATGGCCAACCTCTCGAAAGAGAAAGTCATCGACCGTCATGGCGTCGAAGTCGAGCAAGAGTCCTTCAACTCGATGTACATGATGGCCGACTCGGGCGCACGGGGTTCTGCTGCGCAGATCCGTCAGCTCGCCGGTATGCGTGGCCTGATGGCCAAGCCGGACGGTTCCATCATTGAAACGCCGATCACTGCGAACTTCCGTGAAGGTTTGAGCGTACTCCAGTACTTCATCTCCACTCACGGTGCTCGTAAAGGTCTGGCGGATACCGCGTTGAAAACCGCTAACTCCGGTTACCTGACTCGTCGTCTGGTAGACGTGGCACAAGATCTGGTTGTAACCGAGATCGACTGCGGTACCGAGCACGGCCTGCTGATGACTCCGCACATTGAAGGCGGTGACGTTGTAGAGCCGCTGGGTGAGCGCGTATTGGGTCGTGTTATTGCCCGTGACGTGTTCAAACCAGGTACCGAGGACGTCATCGTTCCTGCTGGCACCCTGGTTGACGAGAAGTGGGTCGAGTTCATCGAGCTGAACAGCATCGACGAAGTGATCGTGCGTTCGCCGATCAGCTGCGAAACCCGCTACGGCATCTGCGCCAAGTGCTACGGCCGTGATCTGGCTCGTGGTCACCAGGTGAACATCGGTGAAGCGGTCGGCGTAATCGCTGCCCAGTCCATCGGTGAGCCGGGTACCCAGCTGACCATGCGTACGTTCCACATCGGTGGTGCGGCAAGCCGGACCTCCGCAGCCGACAGCGTTCAGGTGAAGAATGGCGGTACCGTCCGTCTGCATAACCTGAAGCACGTTGAGCGAGTGGATGGTTGCCTGGTTGCTGTGTCCCGTTCCGGTGAGCTGGCGATCGCTGATGACTACGGTCGTGAGCGTGAGCGCTACAAGCTGCCGTACGGTGCTGTGATTTCGGTTAAAGAGGGTGACAAGGTCGACGCTGGCGCAATCGTGGCCAAGTGGGATCCGCACACTCACCCAATCGTTACCGAAATGAAAGGTACCGTGACCTACGTGGGCATGGAAGAAGGCATCACGATCAAGCGTCAGACTGACGAATTGACCGGTATGACCAACATTGAAGTACTCGACGCCAAAGATCGTCCAGCTGCCGGTAAAGACATCCGTCCAGCCGTGAAGATGGTCGACGACAACGGCAAGGATCTGTTGCTGCCAGGCACTGACGTAATTGCTCAGTACTTCCTGCCAGCAAACGCCCTGGTCGGCGTAGCGGATGGTGCGAAAATCGCGATCGGTGATGTTATCGCGCGTATTCCGCAAGAGACTTCGAAAACCCGTGACATCACCGGTGGTCTGCCGCGTGTTGCCGACTTGTTCGAAGCTCGTCGTCCGAAAGAAGCCTCGATTCTGGCTGAAGTCAGCGGCACCATCGCGTTCGGTAAAGAGACCAAAGGCAAGCGCCGTCTGGTTATCACTCCGAACGACGGTACCGATCCGTACGAAGAGCTGATTCCGAAGTGGCGTCACCTGAACGTCTTCGAAGGCGAACAGGTAAACCGCGGCGAAGTTATCTCCGACGGCCCGAGCGATCCACACGACATCCTGCGTCTGCTGGGTGTAAGTGCGCTGGCCAAGTACATCGTCAACGAGATCCAGGACGTTTACCGTCTGCAAGGCGTGAAGATCAACGATAAGCACATCGAGACCATCCTGCGTCAGATGCTGCGTAAAGTTGAAATCGCTGAATCCGGCGATTCCACTTTCATCAAGGGCGACCAGATGGAATTGACTCACGTCCTGGTCGAGAACGAGCGTTTGGCTGGCGACGACAAGTTCGTCTCCAAGTTCACTCGCGTTCTGCTGGGTATCACCAAGGCGTCGTTGTCCACCGAATCGTTCATCTCGGCGGCCTCTTTCCAAGAGACCACTCGTGTACTGACGGAAGCGGCGGTAACCGGCAAGCGCGACTACCTGCGCGGCCTGAAAGAAAACGTGGTCGTGGGTCGTCTGATCCCGGCTGGTACCGGTCTGGCTTATCACAGCGAGCGCAAGCGTCGCCGTGATGCTGACAAACCGTTGCGCGTAAGCGCCAGTGAAGTGGAAGCTGCACTGACCGAAGCGCTGAACTCGAGCGGTAACTGAGTTCTGCGATAAATGAGCGTAAGGCCCTGACCGCTCCGTTCGTCGAATCCTGACAATTTGTCGAGGTTCGATGGGTGGGGAGGTTGGGGCCTTGCCTTGACTGGGGGCAAGATCCTCTTTAGACTCTTGTACCCCTAAATTTGGCGGGAATTCGTTCCTGCCATTTTGCTTTTCTTGCAAGACAATAGCGTCGCAAGACAACAGTGGAGCTAGTAGATGGCAACTATCAACCAGCTGGTACGTCAGCCGCGTAAGCGTATCGTCGAGAAATCCGACGTGCCTGCGCTGCAGAACTGCCCGCAACGTCGTGGCGTATGCACCCGTGTGTATACCACCACGCCGAAAAAACCTAACTCGGCACTGCGTAAAGTATGCCGTGTGCGTCTGACCAACGGTTTCGAGGTTTCCTCGTACATCGGCGGTGAAGGCCACAACCTGCAAGAGCACAGCGTGGTACTGATCCGCGGCGGTCGTGTAAAAGACTTGCCAGGTGTTCGTTACCACACCGTACGCGGCTCCTTGGATACTTCCGGCGTTAAAGGTCGTAACCAGGGTCGTTCGAAGTACGGTACCAAGAAGCCTAAGTAGTAGCGGCTTTTTGTAAAAACTGAATCATCTTATTTTCTGAGTCGATAAGAGTAAGGTCGGAGGCGTCCCGCAAGGGCACCGATTCCGAGCGAACCTGAAGACCGTTTGAGGGCTTATCCATGCCAAGAAGACGCGTAGCAGCCAAGCGCGAAGTGCTTGACGATCCAAAATACGGAAGCCAAATCCTGGCCAAGTTCATGAACCACGTGATGGAAAGCGGCAAGAAAGCCGTTGCCGAGCGTATCGTTTATGGCGCGCTGGAAAAGGTTAAAGAACGCAAGAACAGCGATCCCCTGGAAATCTTCGAGAAAGCTCTCGACGCCATCGCTCCGCTGGTCGAAGTGAAGTCGCGCCGTGTAGGCGGTGCTACTTACCAGGTTCCGGTCGAAGTTCGCCCGTCCCGTCGTAACGCCCTGGCAATGCGCTGGTTGGTAGACTTCGCCCGTAAGCGCGGCGAGAAGTCTATGGCTCTGCGTTTGGCCGGCGAACTGTTGGACGCTGCTGAAGGTAAAGGTGCTGCTGTTAAGAAGCGTGAAGACGTGCACCGTATGGCCGAAGCTAACAAAGCTTTCTCGCACTACCGCTTCTAATTTTAGCTTCACTAATTTTGCGAGGGCTTTATGGCTCGTACTACTCCGATTAGTCGCTACCGTAACATCGGTATCGTCGCTCACGTGGATGCTGGTAAAACCACCACCACCGAGCGCGTCCTTTTTTACACTGGCAAAAGTCACAAGATGGGCGAGGTGCATGACGGCGCCGCGACCACAGACTGGATGGTGCAGGAGCAGGAGCGTGGTATTACCATTACTTCTGCTGCGATCACCGCCTTCTGGAAAGGTTCTGCCAAGCAGTACAAAGACGAGCATCGCTTCAACGTAATCGATACCCCGGGCCACGTAGACTTCACAATTGAAGTTGAACGTTCCCTGCGCGTACTCGACGGCGCTGTCGTTGTGTTCTGCGGTACTTCGGGTGTTGAGCCACAGTCGGAAACCGTATGGCGTCAAGCCAACAAATACGGCGTTCCACGTCTTGTTTACGTCAACAAGATGGACCGTGCTGGTGCGAACTTCCTGCGCGTGATCGCTCAGATCAAGCAGCGTCTGGGTCACACTCCGGTGCCAATCCAGTTGGCCATTGGTTCGGAAGACAACTTCCAGGGGCAGATCGATCTGCTCAACATGGAAGCCGTCTACTGGAACGATGCTGACAAAGGCATGACTCCACGTCGTGAAGCTATCCCTGCTGAACTGCAGGAACTGGCTGACGAATGGCGCAACAACATGGTTGAGGCTGCTGCCGAAGCCAACGAAGAGCTGATGAACAAGTACCTCGAAGGTGAAGAGCTCACCAACGAGGAAATCAAGGCCGCTCTGCGTCAGCGTACTATCGCTGGTGAGATCGTCTTGGCTGTTTGCGGTTCTTCCTTCAAGAACAAGGGTGTTCCCCTGGTTCTCGACGCCGTTATCGACTACCTGCCTGCACCTACCGATATTCCTGCCATCAAGGGTACTGACCCGGATGACGAGACTATCGAGCTGGAGCGTCATGCAGACGATGCGGAGCCGTTCTCGGCTCTGGCGTTCAAGATCGCTACCGACCCATTCGTGGGTACTTTGACCTTCGTCCGCGTTTACTCGGGCGTGTTGAGCTCCGGCGACGGCGTGATCAACTCGGTTAAAGGCAAGAAAGAGCGCGTGGGTCGTATGGTGCAAATGCACGCAAACGCCCGTGAAGAGATCAAGGAAGTACGCGCTGGTGACATCGCGGCCCTGATCGGCATGAAGGACGTCACCACTGGTGAAACCCTCTGCAACGCTGACAAGCCAATCATCCTGGTTCGCATGGACTTCCCGGAGCCGGTTATTTCGGTTGCCGTAGAGCCTAAGACCAAGGATGACCAGGAAAAAATGGGTATCGCTCTGGGCAAACTTGCTCAGGAAGATCCATCTTTCCGCGTTAAAACCGATGAAGAGACTGGTCAAACGATCATCTCCGGCATGGGCGAGCTGCACTTGGACATCCTGGTTGACCGGATGCGCCGTGAGTTCAACGTCGAAGCCAACATCGGCAAGCCTCAGGTTTCCTATCGTGAGCGCATCACGAAGAACTGCGAAATCGAAGGCAAGTTCGTTCGTCAGTCCGGCGGTCGTGGCCAGTTCGGTCACTGCTGGATTCGTTTTGCTCCTGCTGACGAAGGTCAGGAAGGTCTGCAATTCCTGAACGAAGTAGTGGGTGGTGTGGTTCCTAAGGAATACATCCCGGCTATCCAGAAGGGTATCGAAGAGCAGATGAAGAACGGCGTTGTTGCCGGCTATCCGCTGATCGGCCTGAAGGCTACCGTGTTCGATGGTTCTTACCACGACGTCGACTCCAACGAGATGGCGTTCAAGGTGGCTGCTTCCATGGCGACCAAGCAACTGGCCCAGAAGGGCGGTGGTGAGTTGCTCGAGCCGATCATGGCAGTAGAAGTTGTTACGCCTGAAGACTACATGGGTGACGTGATGGGCGACCTTAACCGTCGTCGCGGCATGATCCTGGGTATGGAAGACACGGTTTCCGGCAAGGTAATTCGTGCTGAAGTGCCGTTGGGTGAAATGTTCGGTTATGCAACCGACGTTCGTTCCATGTCCCAAGGTCGCGCAAGCTACTCCATGGAATTCAAAAAATACAATCCAGCTCCGACGCACATCGTCGAAACTGTAACCAAAAAACAAGGCTGATTCAGCCCTTTAGGCAAGGAGTTAATTGTCGTGGCTAAAGAAAAATTTGACCGTACCCTCCCGCACGTCAACGTTGGCACCATCGGTCACGTCGACCACGGTAAAACCACGCTGACCGCTGCTCTGACTCGCGTCTGCTCCGAAGTTTTCGGTTCGGCTGTTGTTGCTTTCGATAAAATCGACAGCGCTCCAGAAGAAAAGGCTCGTGGTATCACCATCAACACCGCGC
Source organism: Pseudomonas sp. S04 (assembly GCF_009834545.1). NCBI lineage: Bacteria > Pseudomonadati > Pseudomonadota > Gammaproteobacteria > Pseudomonadales > Pseudomonadaceae > Pseudomonas > Pseudomonas sp. S04. Next base: position 5,488,347 of record NZ_CP019427.1, on the reverse strand, counting down.
ACGTTGAATACAACTCGCTGATCCGTCACTACGCTCACGTCGACTGCCCAGGTCACGCTGACTACGTGAAGAACATGATCACCGGTGCTGCTCAGATGGACGGCGCTATCCTGGTTTGCTCGGCCGCTGATGGTCCGATGCCACAAACCCGTGAGCACATCCTGCTGTCCCGTCAGGTTGGCGTTCCGTACATCGTTGTCTTCCTGAACAAGGCTGACATGGTAGACGACGCTGAGCTGCTGGAACTGGTTGAGATGGAAGTGCGCGATCTGCTGAGCACTTACGACTTCCCAGGTGACGACACTCCGATCATCATCGGTTCGGCTCTGATGGCTCTGAACGGCCAAGATGACAACGAAATGGGCACCACTGCCGTTCGTAAACTGGTTGAGACTCTGGACAGCTACATTCCAGATCCAGTCCGTGTTATCGACAAGCCGTTCCTGATGCCAATCGAAGACGTATTCTCGATCTCGGGTCGCGGTACTGTTGTAACTGGTCGTATCGAGCGCGGTATCGTCAAGGTTCAGGATCCACTGGAAATCGTTGGTCTGCGTGACACTACCGTCACCACCTGCACCGGTGTTGAAATGTTCCGTAAGCTGCTCGACGAAGGTCGTGCTGGCGAGAACTGCGGCGTGCTGCTGCGCGGCACCAAGCGTGACGACGTTGAGCGTGGCCAGGTTCTGGTCAAGCCAGGTTCGGTTAAGCCGCACACTACCTTCGAAGCTGAAGTGTACGTGTTGAGCAAAGAAGAAGGCGGTCGTCACACTCCGTTCTTCAAAGGCTACCGTCCACAGTTCTACTTCCGGACCACTGACGTGACCGGTAACTGCGAACTGCCGGAAGGCGTTGAAATGGTAATGCCAGGCGACAACATCAAAATGGTTGTCACCCTGATCAAAACCATCGCAATGGAAGATGGTCTGCGTTTCGCTATCCGTGAAGGCGGTCGTACCGTCGGCGCTGGCGTCGTAGCCAAAATCATCGCTTAAGTAAGTGATGACTTGAAAAAAGCCCCCGCTCAGCGGGGGCTTTTTTTATTGAGTTGACACTGTGATAGCCCGTCTATAGAATTGCGCCTCCTTTTAACGGGCGTATTGCGCTCGCTGGGAATAGCAGCCGGAGTCTGAAATCCAATGCAAAATCAGCAAATCCGTATCAGGTTGAAGGCTTTTGACCATCGCCTGATCGACCAATCCACCCAGGAAATCGTGGAAACCGCGAAACGTACTGGTGCTCAAGTGCGTGGTCCAATTCCACTGCCTACCCGTAAAGAGCGGTTCACCGTTCTGGTCTCCCCGCACGTCAACAAAGACGCGCGTGACCAGTACGAGATCCGTACTCATAAGCGCGTTCTGGACATCGTCCAGCCAACGGATAAAACCGTTGATGCACTTATGAAGCTTGATCTTGCGGCCGGTGTGGAAGTGCAGATCAGCCTCGGCTAAGACTCGGTCTTAGTCGTGTAACGCTCTGAAATGGGCGGCCATAGCGGGTGAAAGCCCCGTACACTCATGAGGTTTACAACATGACTATTGGTGTAGTCGGTCGTAAATGCGGTATGACCCGTATTTTCACCGAAGAAGGTGTCTCCATTCCGGTCACGGTCATTGAGATCGAGCCGAATCGCGTCACCCAGTTCAAAACTGAAGAAACCGATGGCTATCGTGCAGTGCAAGTCACTGTCGGCGAGCGTCGTGCTTCGCGTGTTACAGCTGCTCAAGCTGGCCACTTCGCTAAAGCGAACGTTGCCGCTGGTCGTACCGTAATGGAATTCCGCCTTGAAGAAGGCGAGTACCAGGCCGGCGATCTGATCAACGCTGAAATCTTCGCCGCTGGTCAACTGGTTGATGTAACCGGTCAGTCCAAGGGTAAAGGCTTCCAGGGTACGATCAAGCGTTGGAACTTCCGCGGGCAAGATAATACCCACGGTAACTCCGTGTCCCACCGCGTTCCAGGCTCTATCGGCCAGTGCCAGACTCCTGGTCGTGTATTCAAGGGCAAAAAAATGTCCGGTCATATGGGCGCTGAGCGCGTGACCGTGCAGTCCCTCGAAGTAGTGCGCGTGGACGCTGAACGCAATCTGTTGTTGGTCAAGGGCGCTGTTCCTGGCGCTACTGGCGGCAACTTGGTTGTACGTCCAGCAGCCAAGGCTCGCGGTTAAGGGGAAGCTGACATGCAATTAAATGTAAATGACGCTCAAGCGATCGAAGTTTCCGAACTGACATTTGGCGGCGAGTTCAACGAGACGCTGGTTCACCAAGCAGTCGTGGCCTACATGGCCGGCGGCCGTCAAGGTAGCAAGCAGCAAAAGACCCGTTCCGACGTTCGTGGTGGCGGTAAGCGCCCATGGCGTCAGAAAGGTACTGGCCGTGCTCGTGCCGGTACTATCCGTAGCCCAATCTGGCGCGGCGGCGGTACCACTTTCGCAGCTCGTCCACAGGATCACTCCCAGAAGCTGAACAAGAAGATGTATCGCGCAGCAATGCGTTCCATCCTTGCTGAGCTGGTGCGTACTGATCGTCTGGTCGTGGTTCAGGATTTCGCCGTTGAAACGCCGAAAACCAAAGACCTGCTGGGCAAACTGAACAACATGAGCCTGACCGACGTTCTGATCGTGTCCGACGCTGTTGATCAGAACCTGTACCTGGCTGCTCGTAACCTGCCACACGTTGATGTACGTGACGTGCAAGGTTCCGATCCAGTTAGTCTGATCGCATACGACAAGGTGTTGATCACCGTGTCGGCCGTGAAGAAATTCGAGGAGCTGCTGGGATGAACCAGGAACGCGTATTTAAAGTTCTGCTTGGCCCGCACGTTTCCGAGAAGGCTACGGTTCTGGCAGACAAGAAAGGCCAGTTCGTTTTCAAGGTTGCTACTGATGCAACCAAGCTGGAAATCAAGAAGGCCGTCGAAAGCCTGTTCAGCGTGAAAGTAGAGCGTGTTACTACCCTGAATGTTCTGGGTAAGAGCAAGCGCACTGCTCGCGGTCTGGGCAAGCGTAATGACTGGAAGAAGGCAGTTATCTCCCTTCAGCCAGGCCAAGATCTCGATTTCAGCAGCAGTGCTGAGTAAGGAAGGGGTGCATCATGGCAATCGTTAAATGCAAACCGACTTCCCCTGGCCGCCGTTTTGTGGTCAAGGTGGTCAACCAGGAGCTGCATAAAGGCGCTCCTCACGCACCGCTGCTCGAGAAAAAATCGAAGACTGGTGGTCGTAACAACAATGGCCGTATTACTACCCGTCATATCGGTGGTGGTCATAAGCAGCATTATCGTATGGTCGATTTCCGTCGCAACGACAAAGATGGCATCGTCGCCACTGTCGAGCGTATCGAATACGATCCAAACCGTACTGCTCACATCGCACTGCTGTGCTACGCAGACGGCGAGCGCCGCTACATCATCGCCCCTAAAGGCGTGAGTGCTGGCGACCAGCTGATCGCAGGCGCACTGGCTCCAATCAAGCCAGGCAACGCTCTGCAACTGCGCAACATTCCAGTCGGTTCCACCGTACACGGCATCGAACTGAAGCCGGGTAAAGGCGCTCAGATCGCTCGTTCCGCTGGTGCTTCGGCTCAGCTGATCGCTCGTGAAGGCGTATACGTGACCCTGCGTCTGCGTTCCGGTGAAATGCGTAAAGTCCTGGCTGAATGCCGTGCGACCCTGGGCGAAGTCTCGAACTCCGAGCACAGCCTGCGTTCGCTGGGTAAAGCTGGTGCCAAACGCTGGCGTGGCGTTCGCCCAACCGTTCGTGGTGTTGCCATGAACCCGGTTGACCACCCACATGGTGGTGGTGAAGGTCGTACCTCTGGTGGTCGTCATCCGGTATCGCCATGGGGCTTCCCGACTAAGGGCGCGAAGACTCGTGGTAATAAGCGTACCGACAAAATGATCGTCCGTCGTCGCAAGTAAATAGAGGGATACGACAGTGCCACGTTCTCTGAAAAAAGGTCCTTTTATCGATCTTCACCTACTGAAGAAGATCGAAGTGGCGGCGGAAAAGAATGATCGCAAACCGGTGAAAACCTGGTCGCGTCGTTCGATGATCCTGCCACAAATGGTCGGTCTGACCATCGCAGTACACAACGGTCGTCAACACGTCCCAGTTCTCGTTAACGAAGACATGGTCGGCCACAAACTGGGCGAGTTCGCCGGTACCCGCACTTATCGTGGGCACGTGGCAGACAAGAAAGCCAAGCGTTAAGGGGTTAGGAAATGGAAGTAGCCGCTAAGTTGTCGGGCGCTCGAATCTCCGCCCAGAAAGCCCGCTTGGTCGCCGACCAGATCCGCGGGAAGAAGGTGGGCGAAGCGCTCAACCTGTTGGCTTTCAGCAGTAAGAAAGCCGCCGAGATCATGAAGAAAGTGCTGGAGTCGGCCGTAGCCAACGCCGAGCATAACGAAGGCGCAGACGTTGATGACCTGAAGGTCAGCACCGTTTTCGTCAACGAAGGGCGTTCGCTGAAGCGCATCATGCCACGTGCCAAAGGCCGTGCTGATCGCATCGTCAAGCGGTCTTGCCATATCACTGTCAAGGTTGCTGACAAGTAACGGAGTCGAAGAGATGGGTCAGAAAGTACATCCCATTGGCATTCGCCTGGGAATCGTCAAGGAGCACACCTCCGTCTGGTACGCAGACGGTCGGACTTATGCGGACTACTTGTTCGCTGATCTGAAGGTGCGTGAGTATCTCCAAGACAAACTAAAAAGCGCGTCCGTAAGCCGTATCGATATCCATCGTCCGGCCCAAACTGCACGTATCACCATCCACACCGCTCGCCCAGGTATCGTTATCGGGAAGAAAGGTGAAGATGTTGAGAAACTGCGCCAGGACCTGACCAAGCAAATGGGTGTGCCTGTGCACATCAATATCGAAGAGATCCGCAAGCCGGAACTCGACGGTATGCTGGTTGCGCAGAGCGTAGCTCAGCAGCTGGAGCGTCGCGTAATGTTCCGTCGCGCTATGAAGCGCGCTGTTCAGAACGCCATGCGCATTGGTGCCAAAGGCATCAAAATCCAAGTGAGCGGTCGTCTCGGCGGTGCTGAAATCGCACGTACTGAATGGTATCGCGAAGGTCGTGTGCCACTGCACACCCTGCGTGCCGACATCGACTATGCCAACTACGAAGCTCACACCACCTACGGTGTGATCGGTGTAAAGGTTTGGATCTTCAAAGGCGAAGTAATTGGTGGTCGCCAAGAAGAGCTGAAACCACAAGCACCAGCGCCTCGTAAAAAAGCTGCTAAGTAAGGGGTACGCCAAATGTTGCAACCAAAGCGTACGAAGTTCCGCAAGCAAATGACTGGCCACAACCGTGGTCTGGCATTGCGCGGTAGCAAAGTCAGCTTCGGCGAGTATGCGCTGAAGTCTGTAGCTCGTGGTCGTCTCACCGCTCGTCAGATCGAGTCAGCGCGTCGTGCTCTGACCCGTCACGTAAAACGTGGCGGCAAGATCTGGATCCGTGTGTTCCCGGACAAGCCTGTAACCAAAAAGCCACTCGAAGTTCGGATGGGTAAAGGTAAGGGTAACGTGGAATACTGGGTTGCCCAGATTCAGCCAGGCAAAGTCCTGTATGAAATCGAGGGTGTTTCTGAAGAGTTGGCGCGTGAGGCGTTCGCCCTGGCTGCTGCAAAGCTGCCACTCGCCACCTCCTTTGTTAAGCGGACGGTGATGTGATGAAAGCGAATGAACTTCGTGAAAAATCAGCACAGCAGCTGAACGAGCAACTGCTCGGCCTGCTGCGCGACCAGTTCAATCTGCGTATGCAGAAAGCAACTGGCCAGTTGGGGCAGTCTCATCTGCTCTCGCAAGTTAAACGTGACATCGCTCGCGTGAAGACTGTGCTCAACCAGCAGGCAGGTAAGTAATCATGGCTGAAGCCGAAAAAACTGTCCGTACGCTGACTGGCCGTGTTGTCAGCGACAAGATGGACAAGACCATCACCGTTCTGATCGAGCGCCGCGTTAAGCACCCGATCTACGGTAAATACGTTAAGCGTTCGACTAAGCTGCACGCGCACGACGAAACCAATCAGTGCCACATCGGCGACAAAGTCACTATTCGTGAAACTCGTCCGCTGGCCAAGACCAAGTCTTGGGCACTGGTTGATGTTCTCGAACGCGCTGTGGAAGTCTAAGGACTAGGGGTCGGAGAAATTATATGATTCAGACTCAATCCATGCTCGATGTGGCCGATAACAGCGGCGCACGCCGCGTTATGTGCATCAAGGTGCTGGGTGGCTCCCATCGTCGTTACGCTGGTATCGGTGACATCATCAAAGTTACCGTGAAGGAAGCAATTCCTCGCGGTAAAGTGAAAAAAGGCCAAGTGATGACTGCTGTTGTAGTCCGCACTCGCCACGGTGTTCGCCGTGCTGATGGCTCCATTATCCGCTTTGATGGCAACGCTGCTGTTCTGTTGAACAACAAGCAAGAGCCGATCGGCACCCGTATCTTTGGGCCAGTGACCCGTGAACTTCGTACTGAGAAGTTCATGAAGATCGTCTCGCTCGCCCCAGAAGTGCTGTAAGGAGATCCGACATGCAAAAGATTCGTCGTGACGACGAGATCATCGTGATCGCCGGCAAAGACAAAGGTAAGCGCGGTAAGGTGCTTAAGGTTCTCGCTAACAACCGTCTGGTTATTGGTGGTCTGAACCTGGTCAAGCGTCATACCAAGCCAAACCCGATGTCGGGCGTGCAGGGCGGTATCGTCGAAAAAGAAGCTCCACTGGACGCTTCTAACGTCGCCATTTTCAACGGCGAAACCAACAAGGCTGACCGCGTTGGTTTCAAAGTAGAAGACGGCAAGAAAATTCGTGTCTTCAAGTCGACCCAAAAAGCGGTTGATGCTTGAACACTGCTAGGTAGATGAGACCATGGCACGACTAAAAGAGATTTACCGGAAGGAAATTGCTCCGAAACTTAAGGAAGAACTTAAGCTTTCGAACGTGATGGAAGTTCCGCGCGTTACCAAAATCACCCTGAACATGGGTCTGGGCGAAGCGATCGGCGACAAAAAAGTCATCGAGCACGCTGTTGCTGACCTGGAAAAGATCACCGGTCAAAAAGTCGTTGTGACTTACGCTCGGAAATCCATCGCTGGCTTTAAAGTCCGTGAAGGTTGGCCGATCGGCGTCAAAGTGACTCTGCGCCGTGAGCGTATGTACGAGTTCCTGGATCGCCTGCTGTCGATCTCCCTGCCTCGGGTTCGCGACTTCCGCGGCCTGAATGCCAAGTCCTTCGATGGTCGTGGTAACTACAGCATGGGCGTGAAAGAGCAGATCATTTTCCCGGAAATCGATTACGACAAGATCGACGCTCTCCGCGGTCTGGACATTACCCTGACCACCACTGCCAAGAACGATGATGAAGGCCGCGCTCTGCTGCGTGCTTTCAAATTCCCGTTCCGCAACTGATTGGAGTAGGAAAATGGCCAAGAAGAGCATGAAAAACCGTGAGCTGAAGCGTCAGCTCACCGTTGCCAAGTACGCCACCAAGCGTGCAGCGCTGAAAGCTATCATCGTTGATCTGAACGCAAGTCCAGAAGCGCGTTGGGAAGCTACAGTAGCTCTGCAGAAGCAGCCACGTGACGCAAGCGCTGCGCGCATGCGTAACCGCTGCCGCCTGACTGGTCGTCCGCACGGCGTTTACCGCAAGTTCGGCCTTGGCCGTAACAAGCTGCGTGAAGCTGCAATGCGTGGTGACGTACCAGGTCTGGTTAAAGCCAGCTGGTAAGTGCTGTCAAAGTCTCGATGGTCGGGATCGCATGATCCCGACCATCGGTGGCCTTGAATCTGAATCAAGCCCCTTTTGGGGCTTGTTTCATTTCCGGAGTGTGTCTAGAATATCCGGCTCGCCTGAGCCCGTGTTTTTTATGCTCGGAGATTCTCGGCGACACGTAGTAGCCGCAAGGCTAATTTTTCTGTATTAGGAGCGTCTAGCCCATGAGTATGCAGGACCCGTTAGCGGACATGCTAACTCGAATCCGTAATGCCCAGATGGCTGAAAAGTCCGTCGTAAGCATGCCGTCTTCCACGTTGAAGGTGGCTGTAGCTAAAGTCCTGAAGGACGAAGGTTACATCGCGGGTTATCAGATCAGCAGCGAAATCAAACCACTGCTGTCTATCGAGCTGAAATATTTCGAAGGCCGTCCGGTCATCGAAGAAGTGAAGCGCGTTAGCCGTCCAGGCCTGCGTCAGTACAAGTCCGTCGATGATCTGCCAAAAGTTCGTGGCGGTCTCGGTGTGTCTATCGTCTCCACCAACAAAGGTGTGATGACGGATCGTGCTGCGCGCGCTGCCGGTGTCGGCGGCGAAGTTCTTTGCACTGTGTTCTAAGGGGGGATAAGCATGTCTCGCGTCGCTAAGAACCCCGTTAAGCTGCCAGCCGGTGTCGAAGTAAAATTCGCAGGCCAACAGCTTTCGGTGAAGGGTGCCAAGGGTACTCTTGAACTGAACATCCATTCGTCCGTTGAGATCGTTGAAGAAGCCGGTGAGCTGCGTTTTGCTGCTCGCAATGGCGATCAACAGACTCGCGCAATGGCTGGTACCACTCGTGCGTTGGTAAACAACATGGTCCAAGGCGTAAGCCAAGGCTTCGAGCGCAAGCTCCAGCTGGTCGGTGTTGGTTACAAAGCGCAAGCAAAAGGCACAGTGCTGAACCTGGCTCTCGGCTTCTCGCACCCAGTGGATTACGAACTGCCGGAAGGCATCACCGCTGAGACTCCTAGCCAGACCGATATCCTGATCAAGGGCATCGACAAGCAGCTGGTAGGTCAAGTGGCCGCCGAGATCCGCGACTTCCGTCCACCAGAGCCGTACAAAGGCAAAGGTGTGCGCTACGCGGACGAAGTCGTCCGTCGTAAAGAAGCCAAGAAGAAGTAGGGCATAGCAAATGACCGACAAAAAAGTTACTCGACTGCGTCGCGCTCGCAAAGCACGCCTGAAAATGCACGAACTAGAAGTCGTGCGTCTCTGCGTGTTCCGCTCTTCGCAGCACATCTACGCCCAGGTCATTTCGGCCGACGGCAACAAAGTTCTGGCATCTGCCTCGACTTTGGACAAAGAACTGCGTGATGGTGCCACTGGCAACATTGACGCGGCCACAAAGGTTGGCCAGCTGGTCGCTACGCGTGCTAAGGCCGCTGGCGTCTCGCAAGTGGCTTTCGACCGCTCTGGCTTCAAGTACCACGGCCGCGTTAAAGCGCTGGCTGATGCTGCTCGTGAAGCTGGGCTGGAGTTCTAAGTTATGTCAAATAACGACCAAAAGCGCGACGAAGGCTACATCGAGAAGCTGGTTCAAGTTAACCGCGTAGCCAAAACCGTTAAAGGCGGCCGTATCTTCACCTTCACCGCGTTGACCGTGGTTGGTGATGGTAAGGGCCGTGTTGGCTTCGGCCGTGGCAAGTCGCGTGAAGTGCCTGCTGCAATCCAGAAGGCAATGGAAGCTGCTCGTCGCAACATGATCCAAGTGGACCTGAACGGCACCACTCTGCAGTACGCAATGAAATCCGCCCATGGCGCTTCCAAGGTGTACATGCAGCCTGCTTCTGAAGGTACCGGTATCATCGCTGGCGGCGCTATGCGTGCTGTCCTCGAGGTTGCTGGCGTTCAGAACGTTCTGGCCAAGTGCTACGGCTCGACTAACCCGGTAAACGTGGTTCACGCCACTTTCAAAGGTTTGAAAGCTATGCAATCTCCTGAATCCATTGCCGCCAAGCGTGGCAAAAGCGTCAAGGAGATCTTCTGATCATGGCTACCGTTAAAGTAACGCTGATCAAAAGCATGACCGGCCGCATCCCTAACCACAAACTGTGCGTTAAGGGTCTGGGTCTGCGTCGCATCGGTCACACTGTAGAAGTACTGGATACTCCCGAGAATCGCGGGATGATCAACAAGGCTTACTACATGCTGCGTGTCGAGGGTTAATCGATGAAACTCAATGATCTGAGTCCAGCGCCGGGTTCCCGTCGCGAAAAGCATCGTCCGGGCCGTGGTATCGGTAGCGGTTTGGGTAAGACTGGTGGCCGTGGCCACAAAGGTCAAACCTCCCGCTCCGGTGGCACCATTGCTCCAGGCTTTGAAGGCGGTCAACAGCCGCTGCATCGTCGCCTGCCTAAGTTCGGTTTCGTTTCCCTGAAAGCCATGGACCGCGCAGAAGTGCGTCTGTCCGAGCTGGCTAAAGTGGAAGGCGACATCGTCACTGTGCAGTCCCTGAAAGATGCCAACGTGATCAACGTCAACGTACAGCGTGTGAAAATCATGCTGTCCGGTGAAGTGACTCGCGCTGTCACTATCGGCAAGGGAATCGGCGCCACCAAAGGTGCGCGTGCGGCTATCGAAGCAGCTGGCGGCAAGTTCGAGGAATAAATGGCTAAGCAAGGTGCTCTCTCTGCGCTCGGCAAAGGCGGTATGTCTGAACTCTGGGCTCGTCTGCGTTTTCTGTTCCTGGCGATTATCGTCTACCGAATAGGCGCACACATCCCGGTTCCAGGTATCAACCCGGACCGACTCGCGGACCTGTTTCGACAGAATGAGGGGACCATTCTTAGCTTGTTCAACATGTTTTCCGGCGGCGCGCTGGAGCGGATGAGCATCTTTGCACTGGGGATCATGCCGTACATCTCGGCATCGATCATCATGCAACTGATGACAGCCGTCAGCCCGCAGTTGGAGCAGTTGAAGAAGGAAGGTGAAGCTGGGCGTCGCAAGATCGCTCAGTACACCCGCTACGGCACTGTCGTCCTCGCTCTCGTCCAGGCAATTGGCATGTCCATTGGTCTGGCGGGGCAGGGCGTTGCGTTCACTGGTGACTTTGGCTTCCATTTCGTTGCGGTAACCACTTTTGTGGCGGGCGCAATGTTCATGATGTGGCTGGGTGAGCAGATTACTGAGCGTGGTGTTGGCAACGGTATCTCGATGTTGATATTCGCAGGTATCGTCGCCGGTCTTCCGAGAGCGATCGGGCAGTCTTTCGAGTCTGCGCGTCAGGGTGATATCAACATTTTTGCCCTGGTTGCCATCGGTTTGCTGGCAGTAGCGATTATCGGTTTTGTGGTGTTCATTGAGCGTGGCCAGCGTCGTATTGCTGTTCACTACGCCAAGCGTCAGCAGGGCCGTAAGGTTTTTGCTGCGCAGACCAGCCACCTGCCGCTGAAGGTGAACATGGCCGGTGTTATTCCGGCTATTTTCGCGAGCAGCATCTTGCTGTTCCCGGCTTCGTTGGGTACCTGGTTTGGTCAGTCTGAAGGTCTGGGCTGGCTGCAGGACATCTCGCAGTCGATCGCTCCTGGTCAGCCGTTGAATATTCTGCTGTTTAGTGCAGGGATTATTTTCTTCTGCTTCTTCTATACGGCGTTGATGTTCAATCCGAAAGACGTAGCGGAAAACCTGAAGAAGTCCGGTGCCTTTATTCCGGGCATCCGTCCAGGTGAGCAGTCTGCGCGCTACATTGATGGCGTTCTGACTCGTTTGACCCTGTTCGGTGCTCTCTATATGACGGCCGTGTGTCTGTTGCCCCAGTTCCTGGTGGTTGCGGCAAACGTTCCGTTCTACCTTGGCGGGACCTCGTTGCTGATCGTCGTCGTGGTTGTGATGGACTTCATGTCCCAAGTACAATCGCACCTCGTTTCGCACCAGTACGAATCCCTGATGAAGAAAGCCAACCTGAAGGGTTACGGCAGCGGCATGCTGCGCTGACCCATAAGGTTCGAGGAGTTGGTGATGAAAGTTCGTGCATCGGTGAAAAAGCTGTGCCGTAACTGCAAGATTATTCGCCGCGAAGGTGTTGTTCGAGTAATTTGCAGCGCGGAACCGCGTCACAAACAGCGCCAAGGCTGAGTGTGATTGTGCTTCAAGCCCGGCAGCTAGTGCGCTGCCGGGTTGATTATTTGTTATTACAGCGATATTATCTCGCGCCCTATTTCTTGGCTTCCGGGGCGTAGGTAGCTGTCAATTGGAGTCCCACTGAATGGCCCGTATTGCAGGCGTCAACATTCCAGATAACAAGCATACTGTTATCTCGCTGACCTACATCTATGGTGTTGGTCGCACTACTGCGCAGAAGATCTGTGCAGTGACTGGGGTAAACCCAGCAGCAAAGATCAAAGATCTGAGCGACGAGCAAATTGAACAGCTGCGTGGCGAAGTGGCGAAGTTCACCACTGAAGGTGATCTGCGTCGCGAAATCAACATGAAAATCAAGCGCTTGATGGACCTCGGTTGCTATCGCGGTCTGCGTCATCGTCGTGGTCTGCCAGTACGCGGTCAGCGTACCAAGACCAACGCGCGTACCCGTAAAGGTCCGCGTAAGCCGATCCGCAAGTAATCGCCCCAGCGAATCGACAGGAAAATTATCATGGCAAAACCTGCTGCTCGTCCTCGTAAAAAAGTTAAAAAGACAGTGGTTGATGGCATCGCCCACATCCATGCATCTTTTAACAACACAATCGTGACCATCACCGACCGTCAAGGTAACGCGCTTTCTTGGGCTACCTCCGGTGGTTCGGGTTTCCGCGGTTCCCGCAAGTCCACCCCGTTCGCTGCTCAAGTAGCTGCTGAACGTGCTGGTCAAGCTGCGCTGGAATATGGCCTGAAAAACCTCGACGTTAACGTCAAGGGCCCAGGTCCAGGTCGTGAGTCCGCTGTCCGTGCTTTGAACGGCTGTGGCTATAAGATCGCCAGCATCACCGACGTGACGCCAATCCCGCACAACGGGTGCCGTCCGCCGAAGAAGCGCCGCGTGTAATCCAGGAGATTGTAAAGAATGGCTCGTTACATTGGTCCAAAATGCAAACTCGCTCGTCGCGAAGGCACCGATCTCTTCCTGAAGAGCGGCGTGCGCGCGATCGAATCGAAGTGCAACATTGAAGCAGCACCTGGTATCCACGGCCAACGCCGCGGTCGCCAGTCCGACTACGGCACCCAACTGCGTGAAAAGCAGAAGGTCCGTCGTATCTACGGCGTTCTCGAGCGTCAGTTCAGCGGCTACTACAAAGAAGCTGCTGGCAAGAAAGGTGCAACCGGTGAAAACCTGCTGCAACTGCTCGAATGCCGTCTGGACAACGTTGTATACCGTATGGGCTTTGGTTCGACTCGTGCCGAATCCCGTCAGCTGGTATCGCACAAATCCGTAAGCGTTAACGGTCAGACCGTAAACGTGCCGTCGTACCAGGTTCGTGCTGGTGACGTGGTCGCGATTCGCGAGAAAGCAAAGAACCAACTTCGCATTGTCCAAGCTCTCGATCTGTGTGCCCAACGTGGCCGCGTAGAATGGGTAGAAGTAGACACTGAGAAGAAGTCGGGCGTTTTCAAGAACGTTCCAGCTCGCAGTGATCTGTCCGCCGACATCAACGAAAGCCTGATTGTCGAGCTCTACTCCAAGTAAGGGCTAGAAAATAGGTGCATCCATGCAGATTTCGGTAAATGAGTTCCTGACACCCCGCCATATTGATGTGCAGGTTGTCAGTCCAACCCGCGCCAAGATCACTCTCGAGCCTCTCGAGCGTGGTTTTGGCCACACCCTGGGCAACGCGCTGCGCCGCATCCTGTTGTCCTCAATGCCCGGCTGTGCAGTAGTCGAGGCCGAGATTGACGGTGTGCTCCACGAGTACAGCGCCATCGAAGGTGTACAGGAAGACGTAATTGAAATCCTGTTGAACCTTAAAGGTCTGGCTATCAAGCTGCACGGCCGTGACGAAGTTACGCTGACCTTGTCGAAGAAGGGTTCGGGGGTGGTTACCGCTGCCGATATTCAGCTGGATCATGATGTCGAGATCGTTAATCCCGATCACGTAATCGCTAACCTGGCGTCTAACGGCGCCCTGAACATGAAGCTAGTAGTAGCTCGTGGTCGTGGTTATGAACCGGCCGACTCGCGTCAGAGCGATGAAGACGAAAGCCGCAGCATTGGTCGCTTGCAGCTTGACTCTTCGTTCAGCCCGGTTCGCCGTATCGCATACGTGGTGGAAAACGCCCGTGTCGAGCAGCGTACTAACCTGGACAAGCTGGTTATTGATCTGGAAACCAACGGTACTCTGGACCCTGAAGAGGCTATCCGTCGCGCTGCAACCATCCTGCAACAGCAGTTGGCTGCGTTCGTGGACCTCAAAGGCGACAGCGAGCCAGTGGTAATCGAGCAAGAAGACGAGATCGATCCGATCCTGCTTCGCCCGGTTGACGATCTGGAACTGACTGTACGTTCGGCTAACTGCCTTAAGGCGGAAAACATCTACTACATCGGTGACCTGATTCAGCGTACCGAAGTAGAGCTGTTGAAGACTCCGAACCTGGGCAAGAAATCCTTGACTGAAATCAAGGACGTTCTGGCCTCCCGCGGTCTGTCCCTCGGCATGCGCCTCGACAACTGGCCGCCTGCAAGTCTTAAGAAGGACGACAAGGCGACTGCCTGATCGTCGTAATCACCGAACGTTGTGTTTGGTAAGGAATGAACCATGCGTCATCGTAAAAGTGGTCGTCACCTGAGCCGCACCAGCTCGCACCGCAAGGCCATGTTTCAAAACATGGCGGTGTCGCTGTTCGAGCACGAGCTGATCAAAACTACACTGCCAAAAGCCAAAGAACTGCGTCGCGTTGCTGAGCCGCTGATCACTTTGGCCAAGACAGACAGCCTGGCTAACCGCCGTTTGGTTTTCGACCGTACTCGTTCGAAAGCTATCGTTGGTAAGCTCTTCAACGACCTGGGCAAGCGTTACGCTACCCGTGAGGGTGGCTACCTGCGCATCCTCAAGTGCGGCTTCCGCACTGGCGACAACGCGCCTATGGCGTACGTCGAGTTGGTTGATCGTGCTACTGCCGGCGAAGCTGTAAGCGCCGAGTAAGACGACAAGCTGTAACGAAGAACCGGGCCTAGTGCCCGGTTTTTTGTGCGCGCTGGAAAAGTACCGTCGCGACGGACCGCGTTATCTCCGTCTATCCGGGGCTGCTTTCAATTAGTTAATTTCTATTGATGCTGATCAATTAATGAATTTGATGGTGTCATGTTCCTGGTCAATACTCCTTCTCAGCCGATTAGCCGGCAGTTTCCAAGACTGAAGAGGAAGATTGTGCATGAGCCAGAATAAAACGCTGACTACCGCCAGTGGCGCTCCCGTCGCAGATAACCAGAATTCCCGTTCCGCCGGTCCACGCGGCCCGCTGCTGCTCGACGATTTTCACCTGATCGAGAAGCTCGCCCACTTCAACCGTGAAAATATCCCTGAGCGCCGCGTGCATGCCAAGGGCTCGGGTGCTTACGGTACCTTCACCGTCACTCGCGATATCACCCAGTACACCAGCGCCAAGCTGTTTGCCGCCGTCGGCAAGCAAACCCCGACCTTCCTGCGGTTCTCCACTGTCGGCGGTGAGCGCGGCTCGGCGGACACCGAACGCGATCCTCGTGGTTTCGCTTTGAAGTTCTACACCGAAGAAGGCAACTGGGACATCGTCGGTAACAACACGCCGGTGTTCTTCATTCGTGATCCGCTGAAGTTTCCGGATTTCATCCACACCCAAAAACGTCTGCCGCAAAGCAATCTGAAAAGCGCGCAGATGATGTGGGACTTCTGGTCGCACTCCCCTGAGGCGCTGCACCAGGTGACTATCCTGTTCTCCGACCGTGGCATTCCTGATGGCTACCGTCACATGCACGGCTTTGGTAGCCATACCTACAGCCTGATCAGTGCCAGCGGTGAGCGGCATTGGGTGAAATGGCACTACAAGACCCTGCAGGGCATCAAGAACCTGGCGCCGGCCGAAGCTGCGCGTCTGGCCGGGACTGACCCGGACTACGCCCAGCGCGACCTGTTCGGCGCCATCGAGCGCGGTGATTTCCCGAAATGGCGCGTGTGCATCCAGATCATGAGCGAAGCCCAGGCAGCGGCGCATTACGAGAACCCGTTCGACGTGACCAAGACCTGGTCGCAGAAAGAGTTTCCGTTGATTGAAGTCGGCGAGTTGGAACTCAACCGTAACCCGCTGAACTACTTCGCCGAAGTCGAGCAGGCTGCGTTTGGCCCGAGCAACATGGTTCCGGGTGTCGGCCTGTCGCCGGACCGCATGCTGCAAGGCCGGGTGTTCGCCTACGCCGATGCGCACCGCTACCGTGTGGGCACCAATCACCAGCAACTGCCGGTGAACGCACCACGCAGCCCGGTCAACAGCTATCAGCGCGATGGTTCCATGGCATTTGGCAGCAATGGCGGCGCGGCGCCCAACTACGAGCCGAACAGCTACGTGGAGTCGCCAAAGCAGGCCCCGCACTTCGCTGAGCCGCCACTGGCGTTGAGTGGAGCGGCTGATCGTTACGATCATCGCGAAGATACCGACTACTACAGCCATGCCGGTGCGCTGTTTCGCTTGATGAGCGCTGAACAGAAAGCCCTGTTGGTCAGCAACATTGCTGGCGCCATGGCCGGGGTTTCCGGTGATGTGGTCGACCGTCAACTGCAGCACTTCTTCAAGGCCGATCCGGCGTACGGAGAAGGAATCGCAACGGCGTTGGGTGTACAGCTTAACGAAGTCTAAACGAGAAGCAGAACCGCCCTCAATTGGGCGGTTTTTGCGTTATTTAAACCACTTTTCTCAGAATATCTTCGCTTTTATCTCGCGAATCGAGTGACCAAACGGGCGCCTTGGTTCAAACTACAGACTTTCAAGCAGGGAGATGTAGGGCGATGCAAGGTCACCCGGACGTAATCGATTACCTCAACACGTTGCTCACGGGCGAACTGGCAGCGCGTGATCAATATTTCATCCATTCGCGGATGTATGAGGACTGGGGCTTTACCGAGCTCTACGAGCGCATCAATCACGAGATGGAAGAAGAAGCCGGGCACGCCGATGCGCTGATGCGCCGGATCCTGATGCTGGAAGGTACGCCGCGCATGCGCCCGGACGACCTCGACGTCGGGACTACCGTGCCGGACATGCTCGCCGCCGACCTGCGCCTGGAGTACAAGGTGCGTGCCGCACTGTGCAAAGGCATCGAGCTGTGTGAGCAGCACAAGGACTACATCAGTCGTGACATGCTGCGTATCCAATTGGCCGATACCGAAGAAGATCACACCTACTGGCTGGAAAAGCAGTTGGGCCTGATCAAGTTGATCGGTCTGGAAAACTACCTGCAATCGCAGTTCTGATTCTGCTTTGTAGGCGCACGGTGTGCCGGCGATGGCGTCCTTGAAACGCCATCACCAGCACGCTTCGCTCCTACAGACGCAAGACACAAAAAAGCCCCTGTCACCGATAACGTGACAGGGGCTTTTTCATGTGACGGTGTCAGGCCCGGTCGCGTTCCAGCAGTGGCTTGAGGTAGAAGCCAGTGTGCGACTGCTTCATCTCGGCCACTTCCTCAGGCGTACCCACGGCGATGATCTGACCGCCCTTGGAGCCGCCTTCCGGCCCCAGGTCCACCAGCCAATCGGCGGTCTTGATCACGTCCAGGTTGTGCTCGATCACCACTACGGTGTTGCCGTGGTCGCGCAGGCGGTGCAACACGTCGAGCAATTGCTGGATGTCCGCGAAGTGCAGGCCGGTGGTCGGCTCATCGAGGATATACAGGGTCTTGCCGGTGTCGCGCTTGGACAACTCGCGGGACAACTTGACCCGCTGTGCTTCACCGCCCGACAGGGTGGTCGCCGATTGCCCGAGCTTGATGTACGACAGGCCGACATCCATCAGCGTCTGCAGCTTGCGCGCCAGGGCCGGTACCGCGTCGAAGAACACCCGGGCTTCCTCGATGGTCATTTCCAAGGTTTCGTGGATGCTCTTGCCCTTGTACTTGATCTCCAGGGTCTCGCGGTTGTAGCGCTTGCTCTTGCACACGTCGCACGGGACATAGATATCCGGCAGGAAGTGCATCTCGACCTTGATCAGGCCGTCGCCCTGGCAGGCCTCACAGCGTCCACCCTTGACGTTGAACGAGAAACGACCCGGGCCATAGCCCCGTGAGCGCGACTCCGGGACGCCTGCGAACAGCTCACGAATCGGCGTGAACAGCCCGGTGTAGGTTGCCGGGTTGGAGCGCGGCGTACGACCGATCGGGCTCTGGTCGATGTCGACCACCTTGTCCAACAGCTCAAGGCCCTTGATGCTGTCGTGGGCTGCGGCTTCCAGGGTCGTCGCACCATTGAGCGCGGTGGCGCTCAGGGGGAACAGGGTGTTGTTGATCAGTGTCGACTTGCCTGAGCCGGACACGCCGGTCACACAGGTCAGCAGGCCCAGGGGGATTTCCAGGTCGACATTGCGCAAGTTGTTGCCGCGGGCACCTTTGAGGTGCAGTGCAAGCTTCTTGTTGCGTGGCGTGCGTTTGGCGGGAACGGCGATCTTCACCCGGCCCGACAGGTATTTGCCGGTCAGCGAATCCGGGTGGGCCATGACTTCGGCCGGTGTGCCTTCGGCGACGATATGCCCGCCATGCACGCCAGCGCCGGGGCCGATGTCTACCACGTAGTCGGCGAGGCGAATGGCGTCCTCGTCGTGCTCGACCACGATCACCGTGTTGCCGATGTCGCGCAAATGCTTGAGGGTGCCCAGCAGTCGGTCGTTGTCCCGCTGGTGCAGGCCAATGGACGGCTCGTCGAGGATGTACAGTACGCCCACCAGGCCGGCGCCGATCTGGCTGGCCAGGCGAATGCGCTGCGCCTCACCGCCGGACAGAGTGTCGGCACTGCGGTCCAGGGACAGGTAGTCGAGGCCGACGTTGACCAGGAACTGCAGGCGTTCGCGGATTTCCTTGAGAATCTTGTCGGCGATTTCGCCGCGCCGCCCCGTCAGTTTCAGGGTGCCGAAGTAGTCGCACGCATCGCCGATCGGCAGGTTGGTCACCGCCGGCAGGGTTTTCTCGCCGACCCACACGTGCCGCGCTTCACGGCGCAGGCGGGTGCCGCGGCAATCCGGGCAGGGCTGGGTGCTGAGGAACTTGGCCAGCTCTTCGCGCACCGAAGCAGACTCGGTTTCGCGGTAGCGGCGATCGAGGTTCGGCACGATGCCTTCGAACGGGTGCGAACGCTTGACGATGTCGCCCCGGTCGTTGAGGTATTTGAAATCGACGTTCTGGCTGCCGCTGCCATGCAGGATGACTTTCTGCTGGTCGGCTGGCAGCTGGTTGAACGGCACTTCCAGGCTAAACCCATAATGGGCGGCCAGGGAGCCGAGCATCTGGAAGTAATAGACGTTGCGCCGGTCCCAGCCGCGAATCGCGCCCTCGGCCAGGGTCAGTTCGCCGTTGACCAGGCGCTTGATGTCGAAGAACTGTTTGACCCCCAGACCGTCGCAGGTCGGGCAAGCGCCCGCCGGATTGTTGAAGGAGAACAGCTTGGGTTCCAGTTCACTGATGGCGTGGCCGCAGATCGGGCAGGCAAAACGTGCGGAGAAAATCATCTCCTCACCCGGCTCATCGTCCATCGGTGCGACCAGCGCGATGCCGTCGGCCAGCTTCAGGGCGGTCTCGAACGACTCGGCCAGGCGCTGCTGCAGGTCCTCGCGAACCTTGAAGCGGTCGACCACCACATCGATCGAGTGCTTCTTCTGTTTATCCAGCTTCGGCAGCTCATCCAGCTCGCACAGCTTGCCGTTGACCCGGGCACGGACGAAACCCTGGGCCCGCAGTTCTTCGAAGACCGACAGGTGTTCGCCCTTGCGCTCACGGATCACCGGGGCCAGCAGCATCAGCTTGCTGCCCTCAGGCTGGGCCAGCACCAGGTCGACCATCTGGCTGACGGTCTGGGCTTCCAGGGGGATGTCGTGATCCGGGCAACGCGGAATACCTACGCGAGCGTAAAGCAGGCGCAGGTAGTCGTAGATTTCGGTAATGGTGCCAACCGTCGAGCGCGGGTTGTGGGAGGTCGACTTCTGCTCGATGGAGATGGCCGGTGACAGGCCTTCAATCGTGTCGACGTCGGGCTTTTCCATCATCGACAGGAACTGCCGGGCATAGGCCGACAGCGACTCGACATAACGCCGCTGACCCTCGGCATACAAGGTGTCAAAGGCCAGGGACGACTTGCCGGACCCGGACAAGCCGGTGATGACGATCAGTTTGTCCCGTGGCAGGGTCAGGTCGATATTCTTCAGGTTGTGGGTTCGAGCCCCACGAATCAGGATCTTGTCCAAGGTGGCCTCGCTCGGCGGGCGTAAACGTAGGAGTATAAGGCCAAATACTGGATGGATGCACACTATCAAATGTGCACGATGGTGCCTTACATGAAGACTCTGTCATCCGTGCGCGGCAAAGCGTCGCCCTATACCCCGTCAACCGATGGGACTGATAGAATCGCCGCCGGTTCACATGAGGTAATTCCATGCACGATCCCCACAGCGAACGCATGAGTGGTAGCGAGACCCGCGCAGCGAGCGGTCTGGCCCTGGTGTTCGCGTTCCGTATGCTTGGCATGTTCATGGTGTTGCCGGTACTGGCGACCTACGGCATGGACCTGGCAGGCGCGACCCCGGCCCTGATCGGCCTGGCGATTGGCGCCTACGGCCTGACCCAGGCGGTATTCCAGATTCCCTTCGGGATCATTTCCGATCGCATCGGGCGGCGCCCGGTGATTTACCTGGGTTTGATCGTCTTTGCCCTGGGCAGCGTGCTGGCGGCCAACGCCGACTCGATCTGGGGCGTGATCGCCGGACGCATCCTGCAGGGCGCCGGGGCGATTTCCGCAGCGGTCATGGCCTTGTTGTCCGACCTGACCCGCGAACAGCACCGCACCAAGGCCATGGCCATGATCGGCATGACCATCGGCCTGTCGTTCGCCGTGGCCATGGTGGTCGGGCCACTGCTGACCCGTGCCTTCGGCCTGTCCGGGCTGTTCCTGGCGACCGGCGGCATGGCATTGCTGGGGATCGTCATCGTGATGTTCATGGTGCCGCGCTCCACGGGCCCCTTGCAGCACCGTGAGTCCGGGGTCGCCCGCCAGGCCTTGTTGCCGACCCTCAAGCACCCGGACCTGCTGCGCCTGGACCTGGGGATTTTTGTGTTGCACGCGATGTTGATGTCGAGCTTCGTCGCCTTGCCGCTGGCGCTGGTGGAAAAAGCCGGGCTGCCCAAGGAACAGCATTGGTGGGTGTACCTGACCGCGCTACTGATTTCGTTCTTCGCCATGATTCCGTTCATCATCTACGGCGAGAAGAAACGCAAAATGAAACGAGTTTTACTCGGTGCCGTCGCGACGCTGATGCTCACTGAGCTATTCTTCTGGCAGTTCGGCGACAGCTTGCGGGCCCTGGTGATTGGTACGGTGGTGTTCTTCACCGCGTTCAATCTGCTGGAAGCCTCCTTGCCGTCGTTGATCAGCAAGGTTTCACCGGCAGGCGGCAAGGGCACGGCCATGGGGGTCTACTCCACCAGCCAGTTCCTCGGCTCGGCACTGGGTGGCATCATGGGCGGCTGGATGTACCAGCATGGCGGTCTGTCGGTTGTGTTCCTCGGATGCGCAGGTCTGGCTGCCCTCTGGTTGGCCTTTGCTGTTACCATGCGCGAACCTCCCTATGTGACGAGCCTGCGCTTGCCGTTATCGCCCGAAGCGATCCGCGAAGCCGGTCTGGTTGAGCGCCTGCTGGCCGTCGTTGGGGTAACCGATGCCATCGTGGTGGCTGATGAAGCCGCCATTTACATCAAATTGGACACCGAACTATTGGATCGCACCACCCTCGAGCGCCTGGTCAACAACCCGGCGCCGACAGCGTGCGAAGCCTAGGAGAACGTTATGGCCCGTGGGGTTAACAAAGTCATATTGGTCGGCACTTGCGGCCAGGATCCCGAAGTTCGCTACTTGCCTAACGGTAACGCCGTGACCAACCTGAGTCTGGCGACCAGCGAACAATGGACCGACAAGCAAACTGGCCAGAAAGTCGAAAAGACCGAATGGCACCGTGTATCGATGTTCGGCAAGGTTGCAGAGATCGCCGGCGAATACCTGCGTAAAGGTTCGCAGGTCTACATCGAAGGCAAGCTGCAGACCCGCGAGTGGGAAAAAGACGGCATCAAGCGTTACACCACCGAAATCGTGGTCGACATGCAAGGCACCATGCAACTGCTGGGCGGCCGTCCACAGGGCGACCAGCAAGGCCAGGGCGGCGGTAACAACTACCAGCAAGCCGCTCCACGCCAGCAGGCACCGCGTCCGGCTCCGTCGCAACAGCCACAGCGTGAGTCGCGTCCAGCGCCACAGCAACAGGCCGCACCGCAGCCGGCTGCAGACTTCGATAGCTTTGATGACGATATTCCGTTTTAACGCAGCAACAAGCTTCAAGCCACAAGCTGCAAGCTGAAAGAACCCGCGTTTCGGTCCACGAAACGCGGGTTTTTTGCTTTCGCTTGCCGCTTAACGCTGGGCAAATCGCAACATATCCGCATTCACCTGCGCTTTATGCGTATCCGTCAGCCCATGGGGAGCCCCTGGGTAGACGATCAGTTCGGCGTGTTCGATCAAGCGTTTGCTCTCAAGCCCCGCGGCCTGGATCGGCACGATCTGGTCGTCGTCGCCATGGATGATCAGGGTAGGGATGTCGAATTTCTTCAGGTCCTGGCGAAAGTCGGTTTCCGAGAAGGCCTTGATGCTGTCGAGGGTGTTTTTATGGCCGCCCATCATGCCTTGCATCCAGAATGCGTCGATCAGCCCCTGGGACGGTGTGGCGCCGGGGCGGTTGAAGCCGAAGAATGGGCCGCCGGCAACGTCCTTGTAGAGTTGCGAGCGGTCGGCGATGGAGCCGGCACGGATGCCGTCGAAGACTTCGATTGGCAGGCCCTTGGGGTTGGTCTCGGTTTTCAGCATCAGCGGCGGCACCGCTGAAATCAGCCCGGCCTTGGCCAGTCGTTGAGTGCCGTGCCGGCCGATATAGCGGGCGACTTCACCGCCGCCGGTGGAGAAGCCGAAGAGAATCACGTTCTTCAGGTCCAGCTGTTCGATCAGTTCGGCGAGGTCGTCGGCGTAGTGATCCATGTCATTGCCGTCCCACGGCTGGCTGGAGCGTCCGTGCCCACGTCGATCGTGGGCGATGGCGCGAAAGCCATTGTCGGCAAAGTGCAGCATCTGTGATTCCCAGCTGTCACTGGAGAGCGGCCAGCCATGGCTGAAAACTACCGGTTGCCCACTGCCCCAGTCTTTGTAGTACAGGGTGTTGCCTTCGCGAGTCGTGAGAGTAGCCATGTCGATCGTCTCCAATGAATGCTCAGGGAATGAGGCTTAGGGCTGTGCCGCCAGGAACTCTGCGGTGGACACCACGCTGGCGTAAGCAAAACCCAGGGCCGACATGAAGGCGGCGTGCACCTGGGCGGCGGGTACCACCTGGCCGTTGAATTCCAGGTCGCGGGACGCGCAGGCGTCGTGGATCACCGTGACGTTGTAGCCAAGGTCCGCCGCAGCGCGCGTGATGCCGTCGATGCACATGTGGCTCATGCTGCCGACCACCACCAGGCTCTCGATGCCTTGCTGGTCGAGGATTGACTGTAGTTCGGTTTCGCGGAACGAGTTGACGAAGTGCTTGAGTACCACCGGCTCGTCGCTGCGATTCAGCACCTTGGGGTGCAACTTGGCGCCATCGGAGCCGGGGGTGAAGAACGGGGCGTCACTGGAAGTGAACTCGTGGCGGATGTGCACCACCGGGTGGCCGGCTTCGCGGAACGCCTGGAGCAGTTTTACCGCGTTGTCGGCAGCGGCATCGGCGCCGACCAACGGCCATTTACCCTGGGGGAAGTAGTCATTCTGGATATCGACTACGATGAGTGCTTGCTTGGCCATGGGTGTTTCCTCTGGAGTGGGTGTGGGCGCCAGTATTGCCGTGCACGGACGCTACGAGGATTGGCCGCACCGACAATAGAAGGGGGAAAACTGACAATGGGTGTAGAACGCGCAGTCGCCGAGTTGGGCGTGCTGATCTATCCCGGTGCGCAGATGGCAGCAGTACACGGCTTGACCGATCTGTTTGGCGTCGCCAATCGCATTGCCGCCGAGCACCAGAGCGCGCAGTTGCCGTGGTTGCGGGTCAGCCACTGGCAGGCAGAGCCCGGACACGCTCCGCAGCGTGTCTACGACAGTCATCCTGGTCCCGATGCGGGCTTGGTGGCGCTGCTGATTCCGCCGTCGATCGGCGGTTTTTGCGAAGGGCAGGCGTCAGCGCCGCTGATCGGTTGGTTGCGCCAGCAACACGCGAGCGGGGCAACCTTGGGTGGGGTCTGCGTGGGGTCGATTCTGCTGGCCGAAAGCGGTCTGCTCGATGGCCGTAGCGCTACCACTCACTGGACCTCGGCCAAGCAGTTCGCCGAGCGTTATCCCCAGGTCAAGCTCAACGCCGACACCCCCATCGTCGATGACGGCGATTTGATCACCACCGCCGGCCTGATGGCCTGGTCCGAACTGGGCCTGCGCCTGGTGGATCGATTGCTCGGGCCGAGCATTGCCACCGGCACGGCGCGGTTCCTGGTGGTCGAACACAGTGACAGCGCGAGCCAGTGCGGCAGCAACTTCGCGCCGATCCTCAGCCATGGCGACGCGGCGATCCTCAAGGTCCAGCATTGGCTGCAAGCCAACGGCGCGGTGGAAGTCTCGTTGAGCGTGATGGCCCAGCAGGCGGGCCTGGAGGAGCGGACTTTCCTGCGCCGCTTCCGCACGTCTACCGGCTTGAAACCTACCGAATACTGTCAGCACCTGCGGGTGGGCAAGGCTCGGGAGATGCTCGAGTTCACCAACGGCACCATCGACCATATCGCCTGGACCGTCGGCTACACGGACCCCAGCGCGTTTCGCGCGACCTTCAGGAAAATCACCGGGCTGGCGCCCAGCGATTACCGCAGCAAATTCGGGGTGTCGCCAACGGCGGTACTGGCGCGGTAACAGCGTGGATCGATCGTGCAAAATGCCGGAGCGTTGGCGCTGGTCGTGCAGAATAAGACAAGCCAGTTGCCAGCCGTGCCCCCCACAGCACGCGAATCGACCGCACATCCGCCAATAGCCAGGGTTGGCCTGATCCCTGCACCGCCCTGAGCTACATTCATCAAGCGCAGATGGCAGGGGGACGCATGACCCCGACTAATCGCAACAAACTGGTGGTGGCCCATTCCGTGCGGCCCCAGGCGCCGCAGCACGAGGTCGAGACCAACCGGGCGCTGGCGCAGTGGCTGGCGCAGATTCTCGGCTGGCCATATGGCGGCAGTTACGACGCGGACACCCATGCCGGGCGCGACCTGTACCTGCTGCCCACCCAGACCCTGGTCGGAGGTGCGGCGGCCCGTCAGTTGGGAGTCAAAGGGCCGGACGATCTGTGGGGCGGCTACGTCGACCACTCGTTCATCTGCACCAAAGCTATCACCCATGGTCTATTGAACAGGCAGGCCAAGGCGCCCGAAGGCTGGGCCCCTTTGTTTGCGGAGCGAGTGCGCCAGGTGGTGCTGGAGGGCATCAGTGTGTTTTCCCTCGAGGACGCCCTGCCAGCGGCCGAGCAACTGCTCGAGCGTGGTCCGCTGCGCCTGAAACCGATACACGCATGTGCCGGACGCGGCCAGGAAGTGATCAGCAGCCTCGCAGCGTTCCGGCAGGTCCTCGGCCGTGCCGACGCTGCCGACTTGTTCGCCAGTGGCGTGGTGCTGGAGCAGGACCTCAAGAAGGTCGTCACCCACAGCGTCGGCCAGAGTTTCATTGCTGACACCGTACTCAGTTACTGCGGCGAGCAATACCTGACCGAAGACGGTCTAGGCGAAAAAGTCTATGGCGGTTCGGACTTGTTGGTGGTCCAGGGCTATTACGCCGACCTGCTCAAGTTGCCATTGGCCGACGACGTGCGCCTGGCCATTGAACAGGCTCAGGTGTTCGACGTCGCGGCGGACGAGGCTTACCCGGGCTTTTATGCCTCGCGGCGCAATTACGACATCGCCCAGGGCCTCGATGCCCGGGGGCAGCGCTGCAGCGGCGTGCTTGAGCAGTCGTGGCGCATGGGCGGGGCCAGCAGTGCGGAGGTGGCGGCGGTGCAGAGTTTCCTCAACCAGCCGGGTTTGCCGGCGATTCGCGTGTCGTCGGTGGAGACTTACCAGGACCAGCCCTTGCCGGCCGGGGCCATCGAGGTGTACCGCGGCCCGGCAGAAAACAGTGATTTTCTCCTCAAGTATGTGACGGTCAAACCCTATGACGGCTAGAAGCGAAACCATTGAAATCGAGATCGACGACGAACACATGAGCGCGACCTTCCTGAGTCCCAAATCCAAGGTCCCCGGTGTGTTGTTCGTACACGGCTGGGGCGGCAGCCAGGAGCGCGACCTGGAGCGGGCCAAGGGCATTGCCGGCCTGGGCTGCGTGTGCCTGACCTTCGACTTGCGTGGACACACCGGCGGTACGGGCATCCCACTGAGCCGAGTGACCCGCGAAGATAACCTCAAGGACCTCCTGGCCGCCTATGACCGCCTGCTGGCCCACCCGGCCATCGATACTTCAGCGGTGGCGGTAGTGGGCACCAGTTACGGTGGCTACCTGGCGGCGATCCTCACCACCTTGCGCCCCGTGCGCTGGCTGGCATTACGGGTGCCCGCGCTGTACCGCGACGAGCTATGGCACACCCCCAAGCGCGATCTCGACAAGCAAGACCTGCTCGATTACCGCAGCACCCTGGTGCATGCCGACAGCAATCGGGCCCTGTATGCCTGCGCGCAATTCACCGGCGATGTGTTGCTGGTGGAGTCGCAAACCGATGATTACGTACCCCATGCCACCATCATGAGTTACCGCGCGGCGTGCCAGCAGACCCACTCCCTGACCCACCGCATCATCGATGGCGCCGATCACGCCCTCAGCGAGCCCGTGGCGCAACAGGCCTACACCTCGATCCTGGTGGGCTGGATTACCGAGATGGTGGTGGGTGAGCGGTTGAGCATCATCCAGTCCAGCTGACAGGCGTTTTTGGGGTGGGAGCGAGCCTGCTCGCGATGCCCGCAAGGACACCGCGGGGAATCAGGCTTGGCACTTCATCGTTGGCGACCATCGCGAGCAGGCCGCAAGCGGGCGCTCGCTCCTACAGTGTAAGTGGGCGTTCAGGAGGGTTTTTTCTCGATCCGCAGCGCCTTGGCCTTGGCTTCCACCACCAGGTACATGGCCACGGTGATCAACAGCGGCAACAGGAAGTAGATCGCCCGATAGGCCAGCAATCCGGCGACCAGGCTGCCGCGAGAGGCCTGGTGTTGCAGCAGGGCGACAAACACCGCCTCCAGTACCCCAAGCCCGGCCGGAATATGGGTGATTACCCCGGCGATGGCACTGATCAACAGCACCCCAAGCACCAGCGGATAGTCGAGTTTGCTCGGCAGCAAAGTAAAAATCACCGCCGCCATCAGCGACCAGTTCAATGCTCCCAGAGCCAGTTGCAGCATCGCCATGCGCAGTGACGGCAGGTTGATCTCAACCCCACGAATCGACCATTCACGACGGCTGGAAAAGCGGCACGCCGCCAGGTAGCCGGCACTCACCAGCAGCAACAGCAGGCCCACGCCCTGCAAGGCCGCGCTGCTGAGCTTCCAGCCCGGTGGCATGTGCACCAGGCCACTGCTGAAGATCGCCCCGGCCACCAGCATGTAGCCAAACCAATTGGTGGCCAGGCTCAGGCCGAGGATCTTGGCGATGTTGCCCTTGCTGACCCCCAGTCGCGAATACAGGCGATAACGCATGGCGATACCGCCGACCCAGGCACTCAGGTTGAGGTTGAACGCGTAGCTGATCACCCCCACCGGCAGGATTTGTCGCCATGTCAGGTTTTGCCCGATGTAGGTGCGGCCGATCAGGTCGAAGCAGGCATAGGTGAGAAAACTCAGCACGGTAATCGTCGAGGCGATGATCAGGGTCCGCACTTTGAAGTCCTGCAGGGTGTCGAACACTTCGCTCCAATCGATGCGGTGGGCGAGCAGGGTGAACAACACAATCAGCAGCAGGAAAAACAGCGCCGTCAGCGGCTTTTTCAGGCGCCGCCAACGGGACGGCGGATGCTCGGCAACGGCGGGGGCGTCTTGGCTTTCAGCGCGATTCATGGGCGTCATCCTGCACCTGAGTTGCTGGCGTGAAAGGCTGCAGGCGCGGTTTGTGCGCCGGCAGCCAACCGGCCCAGGCGGGGAAGTGCCGCAGGCAGTGGAACACCAGGAAGCCAATGGTCATGCGCCACAGCAATCCCCGGGGGCGCTGGTTGGCCGGCATGACCTTACAGTGATGGTCGCTCAGTTCGTCGAGGCGCTCGCACAGCTCGCGGTTGAATGCCCGGTCGCGAATCAGCACGTTGGCTTCCAGGTTCAACGACAGGCTCAAGGGGTCGAGGTTGCTCGATCCGACCGTGCTCCAGTCCTCATCCACCAAGGCGACTTTGCCGTGCAGTGGGCGGTCGCAGTACTCATAGATCTTCACCCCCGTTTGCTGCAGGTAGTCATAGGTCAGGCGGGCCGCCAGCTTGGCCACCAGCATGTCCGGTTGCCCCTGCAGGATCAGCCGCACCTCGACCCCTCGGCGGGCGGCGTTGCGAATTTCGCGCAGCAGGCGGTAGCCGGGGAAAAAGTAGGCGTTGGCGATGATCACCCGGCGTTGGGCGCTGCGCAGCACCTGCAAGTACACGTCTTCGATGTCCCGGGGGTGGTCGCGGTTGTCGCGGTAGACCAGGCGCACCTGGCCATCGTGATCGCTGAACGCCAGCTCGCTGCGCCGGTGCTTGCGCCGCAGCCAGCCAGAGCGCGCCCGGGCATGGCGGCCGCTTTGCAGCAGGGCGAAGTGATGGATGTCGACCACCGCCGGCCCCTCTACCTGCACCGCATAATCCTGCTTGGCCTGGGGGCCGAAGTCGGCCAGGTGATCGGCGCTGAAGTTGATGCCGCCGACAAAGGCGATGCTGCCGTCCACCACCACGATCTTGCGATGCAGGCGGCGGAACCAGTTGGTACGGATGCCCAGGCGCCGTGGGGCCGGGTCGAACATCTGCAAGTGCACGCCGGCATCACACATCGCCAGGAGGAATTCGCTGGCCAGTTCGCCGCAACCAAAACCATCGAGGCTGACGGTGACACGCACCCCGCGCTGCGCCGCCTCGATCAGGATCTGCTGCAGCTCGCTGCCGACCTTGTCCTCGAACAGAATGAAGGTCTCCAGCAGAATTTCGCTCTTGGCCTGGCGCAGAGCCTCGAACACCTTGGGAAAGTAGGCCTCGCCATTTTCCAGCAAGACCACGCAGTTGTTGCCGTGCCAGCCATAGTCGAGGTCGACGAGGGCGCGTCTGGCTGTGACCGATTCGGCGGCGGAGGCCTGGGGTTCGAGCAGGTTTTTTTCCAGCGGGGCGCTGCTCATAGCTCAATCTCCACCGACAGCGGAACGTGATCGGAAAGGTGCGACCAGGGCCGCGCCGCCAGCACCTGCGGGCGATGGGCCTTGAGGTTGCGCACGTAGATGCGGTCCAGGCGCAGGAGGGGCAGGCGGGCCGGGAAACTGCGCGCCGGCTGACCATGGTGCTCGCGAAACACCTCGCGCAGGCCCAACGGATTGAGCAGATCGTCGGCGCGCTGGCGCCAGTCATTGAAGTCGCCGGCGACTATCACCCTGGCGTCGGCTGGCAACTCTTGCAGGCGCTTGATCAGCAGTTGCAGTTGTTCATCGCGATGGGCCTGATGCAAGCCCAGGTGCACGCACATGGCATGCACCTGCTGGCCGTCACCGGGCAGGCGTAACACGCAATGCAGCACGCCACGGCTTTCATGGCCGCTGATGGAGACGTCGAGGTTGTCGTGACGGATGATCTGGAATTTCGACAGCAGGGCGTTGCCGTGGTCGCCTGCCGGATACACCGCGTTGCGCCCATAGGCGAACTGCGGCCAGAGGCTGTCGGCGAGGAATTCGTACTGGGGCATGCTGGGCCAGTTGCTGTAGCGCCGGGGATGGTGCTCATGGGCGCCGTGCACTTCCTGCAGGAACACCACGTCGGCGCCGACACTGCGCACCGCTTCACGCAGTTCGGGCAGGATGAAGCGCCGATTGAGGGCGGCGAAGCCCTTGTGGGTATTGACCGTGAGCACGGTAAAACGGCGTACCGCGGTGCGGCTTGCACTCGCTGCATCGGGTTGCTCGGCCTGCTCGCCGCTGATGTCAAACGCCGCCATGTGTGATCCCGCCTGATGATCGTCGGGCTGCCCCCTGTTTGTTGATGACTGTGGGCCAGGGCGGAAAGTTTCGACGGCGTTACAGGCGGTCAAACGCCTGGGCAGTGAAACCTTCATGGGGTTTTGCCGATCTACGCTTGTAGCGATCGCTCAAGGCTGCGATCTTCTGCACACATCACCTGGTCAAAAAGGAGCACCGCGTTTTGTCTCCAATCAAAACCGCGATCTGGCTCGCGCTACTGTTGTGTTGCGCCAGTCCTGCCTTGCAGGCGAATGCGCTACCGGCCATTGCGGCGGTTACCGGTAAAGAGCCGGCCGCAGCGTCCAAACCCGAACCGCTGGTGCAGGGCGGCCTGCTGGGCGCCATCAGTTCGAGCATCGACGATGTCCAGGAAAAGCTCGATCTTAACGAGCACCTGGTACAAGCCTGGCGCCTGCGCGCGGACCGCGCGGTGGATGAGGTGGACCAACTGGTCAATCAGCCTTCGCCGCGTTCGAGTTGGAGCGTGGTCGGCGATTTCCTCCTGCTGAGCGTGGTATGGGGCGGGGTGTTTGCGCTGCTCTGGTTACTCGGTGGCCTGCTGGCCCGACGCCTGGCACGGCATCGCCTGTTGCTCACCCGGGAGCGTGGCCAGGCGTTGCTCGGTTACCTGCTGCCCTACACGCTGCCCGCCTTGATCAGCTTGCCCCTGACCCTCTACCTCAGTCATTTCCTGCCCGCATCGGCAGGCCGCGCACTCGCCTTGAGCCTGGCCTACGCCACCAGCGCCGGGATCTTTGTCGCCTCGCTGTTGCTGTCGCTGGTGGTGCTGTTCAACGTCGGGCATAAGCGCCAGGCAGTGCGCATCCTGCTGCAGAACAGCCCGCGGCCGTTGTTCGCCATGGGTTTTCTGGTGGCCCTGAGCGACGCCTTGACCAGCTCGCAGATCGCCAATCGCCTGGGGGACAACCTGACCAGCAGTATCGCGGTGTTCACCGGTATGTCGGCGTCGATCATCTTCGGCCTGCTGGTGATTCGCCTGCGCAGGCCGGTGGGTCAGTTGATCCGCATCCTGCCGCTGGCCCAGCGCCAGAAACAACCGGCATTGCGCGAGACCCTGCGGATCTTTTCCGGGGTCTGGTACTGGCCGATCCTGTTGATGGTGCTGGTGTCGCTGATCAACCTGATCGGCATCGGCGATGACAATCAAAAGGTCCTGCGCTGTGCCTTGTTCACCACGTTGCTGCTGATTGCCACGGTGTTTATCAGCACCATGCTGCAACACCTGTTCAAGTCCCGCAGCGCGCTCGCGGTGCAGCGCAGCGGTGCCTACAAGGAGCGTTTCCTGAGCCTGTCCCACGCCTTGCTGCGGATTGTCATGGCCATCGCCTTCATCGACATCCTGGGGCGGATCTGGGGCGTATCGTTGTTCGAGTTCGCGGTCAGCAACGCGATTGGCCGGGCGATCAGCGATTCGTTGAGCCGCATCGGCCTGATCTTCCTGGTGACCTGGCTGGTGTGGGTGGTACTCGACACGGCCATTCAGGAAGCCTTGAAGCCGCCGGTCAACAAGCGCAATGCGCGCCAGCCCAGTACCCGGATCAAAACCATCCTGCCGCTGCTGCGCAACGCGATGAAAATCATCCTGGTGGTGATCTGCGCAATCACCACCATGGCCAACCTTGGGATCAACGTCGCACCGTTCCTGGCCGGTGCCGGGGTGGTGGGGCTGGCGATCGGTTTTGGTTCGCAGCAACTGGTACAGGATGTGATCACCGGGCTGTTCATCATCATCGAAGACACCCTGTCGATCGGCGACTGGGTGGTGCTCGACTCGGGGCATGCCGGCACGGTGGAGGGCCTGACCATCCGGACCCTGCGCCTGCGCGACGGCAAGGGCTTCGTGCATTCGGTGCCATTCGGCCAGATCAAGGCGGTCACCAACCAGTCGCGGCAATTCGCCTTTGCGTTTTTCTCGGTGCAGTTCACCTACGACACCGATGTCGACCAGGCCATCGCGCTGATCCGCGACGCGGGCCGTTCGATCAGCGAAGACCCGTTCCTCAAGTACAACCTGCAAGGCCCGCTGGAAGTGTTCGGGGTCGACAAGATGGACCTCAACGGGGTGATCCTGACGGCGCAGTTTCGCACGGTCTCCGGCGGCCAATATGCGGTGAACCGGGCGTTCAACCTGCGCTTGAAAAAGCTTGTGGATAACAGCCCATGGGTGCATTTCGCGCAGACTTATCCACAGCAGGTGCTGCTGCACGAGCGACACCTGGACCGACCCGAAGACAAGCATGAGGAGGCGGTCGCCGCCAAGGACAACTCAGCGCTGCTGATGCCCAATCCGAGCCACAGTTCTTAAGCGCTCGGCAGACCAGGGTCGGCGACTGGCGCGAGCCGGTACTGGGTCAGCTTCTGCTGCAGCGCGCTGCGTTGTTGCGGGTCCAGTTGCAGCCAGAAATGCTGCACGCCGGCGATCTCGGCCGCCGCCGGCAAGCCGTCGCGGTACACCAGTCGATTGCTGGCCAGGGCCGGGACTTTCTGCCCCGGCAGCAAGGTGCCGACCAGGTTCAGCGGATCAACCCCACAGACGCTGACCAGGCTGCCGTCATGGGGGCGGCGGCGCACTTCGCGCAGCAGCGGGATGGCTTCGGGCAGGGCGAACTGCTCGCCGGCCAGGCCACTGACAAAACGTCCGCCGCGGATCTCCCCGCGTGCCTCCAGGCGATGAAAGGTGCGCAGCAATTCCCGCCAACTGGGCAGCCAGTCCGCTTCGCGCGAAAGCAAGCGCCAGAACACCACGCCGTAGCGGCGCAGCAAGATCATGGCGATGTGTTCAAGGGTGCCTGCGGGTGTGCCGCGCGGGGCATCGCTGACGGGGGCGGCTGTGCGACGCAGCAGGGCCCAGCGTCCGGCATCGTCCATCCCACCGACCAGGGGCCCGCGCCCGCGTCGGCTGCTGCGGGCCTGGCGTTTGCTCGCCGGGGTGATCAGTGCGCGCAGGCCGGCGAAGCTGTCGGCATTCACCAGGCCGGCGCCGACCAACTCCTGCAAGGCGATCTCCAGTTCACTGCGCAGCAGGTGCGCCTCGTGCAGCAACTCATCAAAAAACAGCGCGCCGTGTTGGCTCAGGGCCTGATGGACTTTCTGGGTCTTGGGCGACAAATCCTCGACCTGTGCCTGTTCGGTCAAGCTGCTCCAGAGTGCCGCTTGCGCCCTGGGCAACAACACGATCGGTGTGCTGCGCAGGGCCACGCTGGCGGTCTTGTGGCGCGCACTCAAGCGCGTCCAGACCAGCTTGCCGCTGCGGCACAGTTCATCCAGCCAGGTGGCCGAGTAGCCTTTGAGTCGCGCCGGCAACAGATCACTGTCCCAGGCCGAAGCCGCCGCCGGGTAGCCTTCGAACTGCGCGACGATCACCGACAACATGGCGTTACCCTGGCCTTGGGTTGTCGCGGACAGGTGCTGCCAGTCAAACAGAAATCGCATGAAGTCCTGCAGGGCCACCGGTTCGATTTCCCGGCGCAGGCGCTTGACCGTGTAGCGATGGATCCGCGCCAGTAAATGCCGCTCGCACCACTGTTCCTGCGTCGCGCCTGGGCTGAAGCGCCCACGCAATACGTAACCGTCGCGCTCCAGTTGGGCCAGGCCTTGCTCGACCAACAGCGGCATCAGCCCCAGGGCGGCGGCAATCTCACTCAGGGGCAGTGGGCCGAAGGCGCTGAGCCGGGCGCGGAGCAGCTCCACCAGCGCCTCATCAGGTGCCCACAGCTGGTCAAAGCCGGGTAGCGGATGGAGCGGCGGTTGCAGCAGCGCCTGTGGATAAACTCCTTGCAGGCAGCTCAGGCGCTCCAGCGCCAGCCACAGGCCATGTTCGGCATCGATGGCCAGGCGGCTGGCGCGGCCTTGCTCGGCCAGCTCCCGTAGCCACGGCAGCCATCGATCGTTCTGCTGCACCTCGTTGTCAGTGATGGCTCCCAGGCTCATCAGCGCCTCATGCATTTCATCGACGCTGGCGGGTTGCGGCCAGGCCTCTTCGCGCACCGACTCGATCGCTTGCGGGTCCAGGGCGCCGAGGTCATCGGTCGCCTGCGGATCGCTCCAGCGGCGGCTGAGCACCGCTTGCGTGCGACGTTCCTCCAGAGGCGCATCGTCAAGAAAAGTGTAGGGTCGGGCGTTGAGGATTTCCGCCGCCAGGGGCGAAGGGGCGGGCAGGTCGCGACTGATCAACCGCAGTTCGCCCTGCTCCATGCGCCGCAACAAGGCCAGCCAGCCGTTGCAGTCCATGGCTTCGTGCAGGCAGTCGTCGAGGGTTTGCTCTACCAGTGGGTGATCGGGAATTTCCCGTTCACCGGCGAGGTTTTCCAGGCAGGCGATCTGGTCGGGAAACACGCTGGCGATCAAGTCTTCACTTTTCATCCGCTGGATCTGCGGCGCCACCTTGCGGCCACCGCTGTAGCGCGGCAGCGCCAGGGCCACGCCGGCATTCCAGCGCCAGCGCACGCCGAACAGCGGGGCGTCGAGCACTGCCTGGACGAGGATCTGCTCGGCGCTGTTGCTGTGCAGGTAACGCCAGACGTCCTGCAGTTCAAAACTGTGGCTGGTGGACAGCGACAGGACGATGGCGTCCTCGCTGGCGGCGGCCTGCAATTCGAAGTTGAAGGTGCGGCAGAAGCGCTTGCGCAAGGCCAGGCCCCAGGCGCGGTTGATGCGGCTGCCGAAGGGCGTGTGGATGATCAGTTGGGTGCCGCCGGACTCATCGAAAAAGCGCTCCATCAGCAGCGTGTCCTGGGACGGCAGGGCGCCGAGGGCCAGGCGCGCGGGGGCCAGGTAGTCCACCAGTTGTTCGGCGCAGGCCAGGTTCAGGCCAAGGGTCGCGGTCAGCCAGGCCAGGCTCGGTTGCAAGTCGCCGGGCGTGGCGCCCAGCAGTTGGTCGAGCTGGGCGTGCAGGCGCGCCACGGCGTAGGACAACTCGGCGCTGCGCCCCGGTGCTTCGCCCAGCCAGAACGGGATGGTGGGCGGCTGGCCCTGGGCGTCCTCGACCCGCACCTTGCCGGTTTCGACCCGCAGGATCCGGTAGGAGCTGTTGCCCAATTGGAAGACATCGCCGGCGATACTCTCCACCGCGAAGTCTTCGTTGACGCTGCCGATGTTCAGCCCCTGGGGCTCCAGCAACACGCTGTAGTCGGCGTTGTCGGGAATCGTCCCGCCGCTGGTCACGGCGGTCAGCCGGGCCCCGCGGCGGCCGCGCAAGGAACCGCTGACGGCGTCGCGGTGCAGGTACGCACTGCGGATGCCTTGGCGGCCGTTGTAGCCTTCGGCAAGCATCTTCAGCACGGCCTGGTAATGCGCCTGGTCCAGCGCGGCGTAGGGCGAGGCGCGGCGCAGGGTGTCGAACAGCGCCTGCTCCGGCCATTCCTGGCAACTGACTTCGGCGATGATCTGCTGGGCGAGTACGTCCAGCGGCGCGACGGGGATCAGCAGGCTATCGAGCTCGCCTCGGCGCACGCAGTCGAGCAGGGCGGCGCATTCGATCAGGTCGTCGCGGGTGGTGGCGAACAGGCGCCCCTTGGGCGTGCCGCCAACCTGGTGCCCGGAGCGGCCGACCCGTTGCAGGAACCCGGCAATCGAACGCGGCGAGGCGATCTGGCAGACCAGTTCGACGTCGCCGATGTCGATCCCCAGTTCCAGCGACGCAGTGGCGATCAGCACCTGCAGCTCGCCGCGCTTGAGTCGTTGCTCGGCATCCAGGCGAAACTCCTTGGCCAGGCTGCCGTGGTGCGCGGCCACCGCGTGCTTGCCCAGGCGTTCGCTGAGGTGGCGGCTCAAGCGTTCGGCCAGGCGCCGGGTGTTGACGAAGACCAGGGTGGTGCGGTGCTCGCGGGCGAGGGTGGCGATGCGCTCATAGACCAGCTCCCAGACATCGTTGGCCATCACTGCCGACAACGGCACGGGCGGCACTTCGATGTCCAGGTCCCGGGGGCGGGCGTGGCCGATGTCGACGATGTCACAGGGGCGTCCAGTGCCCACCAGGAACCGCGACACCGCGTCGATGGGCTTTTGCGTGGCAGACAGGCCGATGCGCAGCAGCGGCTCGCGGCACAACGCCTGCAAGCGCTCCAGGCTCAGGGCCAGGTGGCTGCCGCGCTTGCTGGCGGCCATGGCGTGGATTTCATCGACGATCACCGTGCGGGTGCTGGCGAGCATTCGTCGGCCCGAGTCGGAGCCGAGCAGCACGTAGAGCGATTCCGGGGTGGTCACCAGAATGTGCGGCGCGCTTTTACGCATCGCCGTGCGCTCCTTTTGCGGGGTATCGCCGGTGCGCACCGCGGTGCTGATCTGCAATTCGGGCAGTCCCTGCTGTTGCAGTTGCGCAGTGATGCCGGCCAGCGGGGTCTGCAGGTTGAGCTGGATGTCGTTGGACAGCGCCTTGAGGGGCGAGACGTAGACCACCCGGGTTTCGTCAGGCAACTCGCCGCCCAGGGCCAGGCCTTGCCGGACCAGGTCGTCGATGACCGCCAGAAACGCGGTGAGGGTCTTGCCGGAGCCGGTGGGCGCGGCAATCAGGGTCGAGCGGCGCTGGCGGATCAAGGGCCACGCGCGCGCCTGGGCGGCAGTGACCGTCGCGAAGGTGCTGCTGAACCAGGCGCTGACGGCGGGGTGAAAGCCGTCGAGGACGCTGTTGGCGGACTCGGGGAGATTCATGGGCTCAGTTATGCGACGGCCCGGCCCAAGTTGCAAGTGCGCGCGCAGTGCGGCCCAGCGCTGCCCCTGGCTGCGACTGCAAAGGCTGCGGTTGGCAGTTTATAAGTGACGGTTGCGTATTAAACCCGCAAAATGTAACGATTCCGGCAACTCTCAACGACAACGCCTGCGGGCGCTGTCGCTACACTCATCGTTTCAAACAGACTGGGCCTGCTGACTCTATGCGAATGCGCCTTATGTTACTGGGTGGCGGAAATGCCCTTGGGCAGGCGCTGATTCGCCTCGGTGCGGAGGAAGACATCGGTTTCCTCGCCCCCCGTCCACCGCAAGACGGCTGGGATGCCGCGAGCCTGACCCAACTGCTCGACGACACTCGCCCGGACGCGCTGATCAACCTCGCCTACTACTTCGACTGGTTCCAGGCCGAGCAGGTGCCCGAGGCGCGCCTGGCCGGGCAGGAACGAGCAGTCGAGCGCCTGGCGGAATTGTGCCAGCACCACAACATCGTCCTGCTCCAGCCTTCCAGCTATCGAGTGTTCGATGGCTCGCGGGCTACTGCCTACAGTGAAAAGGACGAGCCGGTGCCACTGGGCCTGCGTGGCCAGGCGTTGTGGCGCATCGAGCAGAGCGTGCGCGCAACCTGCCCGCAACACGTGATGCTGCGGTTTGGCTGGTTGCTCGATGACAGTGCCGACGGCGCGCTGGGGCGTTTCCTGGCACGTGCCGAACAGCCTGAAGAGCTGCTGATGGCCGACGACCGGCGGGGCAACCCAACCCCGGTGGACGATGCTGCACGGGTGATCATTTCGGTGCTCAAGCAACTCGATTGCGCGGCGCCGCTGTGGGGCACCTATCACTACGCCGGACACGAGGCGACCACGCCGCTGGCGCTGGGCCAGGCCATTTTGACCGAGGCCCGCAGCCTGCATCCGCTGGCCATCGAAGCACCGACTGCGCAGGCCCATGCCGCGCGCCCGGATGCCGCCGAAGAACCGCAACACGCGGTCCTGGCCTGCAAGAAAATTCTGCACACCTTCGGGATCAAGCCGCGCGCCTGGCGTGCCGCGCTCCCGGGCTTACTGGATAGGTTTTATCGTCATGGCTGAAGGCCCTGTATTAATCACCGGCGGTGCCGGTTTCATTGGCTCGCACCTCGCCGACGCCTTGCTTGCCAAGGGCTACTCGGTGCGTGTGCTCGATGACCTGTCCACCGGCAAGCGCAGCAACCTGCAACTGGACGATCCACGTATCGAGTTGATCGAAGGCGACGTCGCCGATGCTGCCCTGGTGGCCAAGGTGATGGTCGGTTGTTGTGCCGTGGCGCACCTGGCTGCCGTGGCTTCCGTGCAGGCCTCGGTGGACGATCCGGTGCGTACGCACCAGAGCAATTTCATTGGCACCCTGAACGTCTGTGAAGCCATGCGCCAGGCTGGGGTCAAGCGTGTGCTGTTTGCCTCGAGCGCGGCGATCTATGGCAACAATGGCGAAGGTCAGTCGATCGACGAAGACACCGCCAAGGCGCCGCTCACGCCCTACGCTTCGGACAAGCTGGCGGGTGAGTACTACCTCGATTTCTACCGCCGCCAGCATGGCCTGGAGCCCGCGGTGTTTCGCTTCTTCAACATCTTCGGCCCGCGCCAGGATCCGTCGTCGCCGTACTCCGGGGTGATCAGCATTTTCAGCGAGCGCGCGGTCAAGGGGCTGCCGATCACCGTGTTCGGCGATGGCGAGCAGACTCGTGATTTTGTCTATGTCGAAGACTTGGTAGACCTGCTGGTGCAGGCTATCGAAGCGCCTACGCTGGAAGTCGGTGCGGTCAACGTCGGCTGGAACCAGGCCACCACCCTCAAGCAAATGCTCCAGGCGTTGCGCGAAGTGGTCGGCGACTTGCCGCCGATCACCTACGGCCCGGCCCGTTCGGGCGATATCCGCCATTCGCGGGCGAACAACCAGCGCCTGCTGCAGCGCTTCACCTTCCCCGAGCAAACGCCAATGAACGTCGGTCTGGCCCGCCTGCTGGGTCGCTAGGGGTTTTACGAGAACAAAAAAGGCGCCTGATTAGAGGCGCCTTTTTTTTGCGGGTGTGGCTTAGAACTTGTAGCCCAGGCCAACCATGTAGACCCATGGGTCCACATCGATGTCGACCTTGGCGCGGGTGCCTGGGGCGACAGCGTTGTTATCCACATAACCGGTGGTGTCGATGTCGATGTAGCGCACCTGGCCGTTGATCATGATGTTGTCGGTCAGCATGTAGTCGGCACCGACCTGCCATGCCACGCCCCAGGTGTTTTTCGCCCGGAAGTTGTCGAAGCCGTTGGCGCTGGCCTGGCTGCCGACGTGTTCGTCATAGATCCAGGTGTAGTTGATGCCCGCGCCCACGTAGGGTTGGAACACCGATTTGTGATCCAGCGGGTAGTACACCAGGCTCAGGGTCGGCGGCAGGTGCTTCAAGGAGCCGAGCTTGCCGTTGGCCGCAGGGAGTGCGGTGCCTTTGAGTTTGACGTCATGCTCGAACGGCGTTGCCGCCAGCAGTTCGATCCCCAGGTTGTTGGTGATCATGTACGCGAAGTTCAGGCCCAATTGCGTGTCGCTGCTCATTGTCGCCTTGCCGCCCAGGTCGGTACCCGCCAGCGGGCCGCGATCGACCTTGACGCTGGAGCTGTCGGCCTTCGGATTAACGGTGATGGCACCCGCCCGGACGATGATGTCGCCGGCTTCGTGGGCTTGGGCGGACGGGGCTGCAAGCGCGAATGCAATGAGGGAAGCGCTAAGCAATGACTTGTGCATGGGGGCTCCAAGGGACAATTTGAATTCTATATCCCATTTTATGGAGGGATCCGACCTGGGACGTTGACGCAGCTCAATGAAAGCGTGATGGCGCATTAAGATCGTTGCTCGGATGAGCGGTCGTCGTCAGCGCCGG
The DNA here is from genome assembly GCF_009834545.1 of Pseudomonas sp. S04. Classification (NCBI taxonomy): domain Bacteria; kingdom Pseudomonadati; phylum Pseudomonadota; class Gammaproteobacteria; order Pseudomonadales; family Pseudomonadaceae; genus Pseudomonas; species Pseudomonas sp. S04. The sequence goes on along the minus strand of NZ_CP019427.1, from coordinate 5,448,630 downwards.
CTTGAGCGTAGACGCAAGTTCAGGTCAGTCCATGAAAACTTCGCAGTTTCACTCCTGCAATTCGTACACGTAGATCTTCTGGGCATCCATCTGGTATCCGGCATCCGCCAGTTCGCTGGTGGAGGCTTTGACCTGCATTGCGCCTTCAATCCAGTACGGCTGGTACAACTCTTCGAGCTTGACCCCGATCTCGCTCCGGACATGCACGATCTGGTTCGACGGCGGCGGGGGCACGTGGATGCAGGCGCCGAAATACGGCACCAGCAAAAACTCGGTGGTGCGTCCTGCCTCATTGACCTCCAGCGGCACGATGTAGCCGGGCAACCGAATGGCCTGGCCGTCGAGGTTCTGCACCACCGGCGCGTTGGGCAGGTCCTGCCGGGCGGCCGGCGCCGACTCGGCCGACAAGGCGTCGCTCATCTGCGACAGGTCGTGCAGCGGCTTCATGTTCGGCACTTCGGCGGGCGCGTCCGGCGGAATCATCTCCGACCAGGTCAGGTCCCTGGGTTCGGCCGCCCACAGGGGCAGGGCGACCAGCATCAACAGCGCAAGCAGAGCGCGGGGCATTTTACGTCCTCATAAACGGATCGACAGACCGTCGGCCAGCGATTGCCGGTAGGCCCGCCAGGCAGGCACGCTGCCCATCAGCAGCGCGGCAAGCAGGATGCCACCGAGCAGCGTCCATTCATACTCGCTTGGCCAGGACAACGGCAGAAACAGGCCGTAGTTGGACTGCACGTAACCTTGCGCCAGGGCGATGCACAGGTACAGCAGGCCGAGGCCGGCGATCACCCCCGACAGCGCCAGCGCAAAGGCCTCCAGCACCAGCAGCGTGGCGATATGCCAGGGCCTGGCGCCGACCGAACGCAGGATCGCCATTTCCCGTCGGCGTTCGTTGAGGCTGGTGAGGATCGCTGTGAGCATGCCGATCAAGCCGGTCAGCACCACGAACAGCGACACCACGAACAGCGCTTTTTCAGCGGTGCCCATCAGGCTCCAGAGTTCCTGCAAGGCCACGCCCGGCAGGATCGCCAGCATCGGTTCGCCACGAAATTCATTGATCTCGCGTTGCAGGGAGAAAGTCGCGATCTTGCTGTTGAGGCCGAGCATGAACGCAGTGATGGCCTGGGGCGTGAGGTCCATGTTGCGCGCCTGGTCGGCGCTGATCCGGCCATCGCCACGCGCCGGTACACCGTTGTGCCAATCGACATGGATCGCCTCCATGCCCCCGAGGCTGATGTGCAGCGTGCGGTCCACCGGGGTGCCAGTGCGCTTGAGGATGCCGACCACGGTGAAGGGCTTGTCGTCATGCTTGACCAGGCTGATCACCGCCACGCCGTGGGCCAGTACCAGTTGGTCGCCGAGTTTGTAGTGCAGCGCGTCGGCCACTTCCGCGCCCAGTACCACCTCGAACGGATCCGTGGCAAAGGCCCGGCCGCTGGCCAGTTGCAGGTGTTGCTGGCGCCCGTATTGGTAATGCTGGAAGTAGGCGTCAGTGGTGCCCATCACCCGATAGCCGCGATGGGAGTCGCCAAGGGAAATCGGGATTGCCCATTTCACCTTGGGGTTGTTGGCGAAGTGCTCGAAGCTGTCCCAGCGGATGTTGTTGGTGGCATTGCCGATACGAAACACCGAGTACAGCAGCAGGTTCACCGAACCGGAGCGGGCGCCGACGATCAGGTCCGTGCCGCTGATGGTGCTGGCGAAACTGGCGCGGGCTTCGGTGCGCACGCGCTCCACGGCCAGCAGCAGGCAGACCGACAGGGCGATGGCGAGGGCCGTGAGGATGGCGGTGAAGCGGCGGTTAGCCAGGCTGGCCATGGCTAGACGGAACAGATACATCTCAGACCTCTGCGGGCGTGGCGGCGCGATTGAGTTCGGCCAGCGACAGGTGACGATCGAACAGCGGCGCCAGGCTCTGGTCGTGGCTGACGAACAACAGGCTGGAACCGGCTTCCCGGCATTCGGCGAACAGCAGGCGGATGAAGGCCTCGCGGGCATCGTAGTCGAGGGCCGAGGTCGGCTCGTCGGCGATCACCAATTCCGGCTGGCCGATCAGTGCGCGGGCAGCGGCGACGCGTTGCTGTTGGCCAATCGACAGGGAGTCGGCCCGTCGACCAAGCAGGCCTGGATCCTTGAGCCCCAGGTGCGCCAGCAGCGTCGCGGCGGCGCTGTCGACGCTGCCATGACGCTGGATCGCGCGGTTGGCGCGCACGCTGGAGAAGTGGCAGGGCAACTCGACGTTTTCGCGCACCGAGAGAAACGGCAGCAGGTTGAACTGCTGGAAGATGTAGCCCGTGTGGTCGACCCGAAAACGATCCCGGGCACCGGCCGAGAGGTCCGTCAGTTCCTGCCCGAGCAAACGGATGCTGCCGCGATTGGGCTTCTGCACGCCGCCGAGCAGGCCCAGCAGGGTGGTCTTGCCGCTGCCACTGGGGCCTTTGAGAAACAGGGTTTCACCGGCCTCCAGGCGAAACGCCGGGATGTCCAGCAAGGGCGGGTGACCGGGCCAATGGAAGCCCAGGTCGGTCAGTTCGATGAGTGCTTGGGTCATGTGAAACCGGTCTGGTTGGTGGTGAACCCCTGTAGGAGCGAGCCTGCTCGCGATGGTGTATCAGTCGATACCAAAGTATCTGACACTCCATCGCGAGCAGGCTCGCTCCTACAGGGGATCTTCGGTGGATTCAGAATTTAAGCGCAGCCGCCTTGGCCGTCACCTCGACCCCTTGCTGGCCGTTGGGGCTGATGAGTTGTACCTGAATTTTCTGGGTGGCGGGGAAGGTCTTGAACACCTGGGCCAGGTCCAGGCTCTTCAGCGCATCCGGTTGGCTGCAGGTGAACTGGTAATGTGCGTGGATTTCGCTGTGGTCATGGTGGTGTTCATGACCCTCGGCGTCCTTGGCGTCTGCGTGGTCGTGGTCATCGTCGGCGTCCGGTTTGTCACCGAACAGCGGGCTGTTCAGCTCCTGCTGGCTGAGCACGCAGTTGGCGGCCTGCGGCAGGCTGAACAGCACCAGCGGCTGCTCCAGTTGTGCCCGTACCGCGGCAACCTTGACCTTGTCTGCCGGCGTATTGGCGGCGTGTTCGAAGCCCACCAGGTTCATCGCCGGGCTGTCCAGTTCCAGCTCCAGGGTCTGGCCATCCAGCGCCGCGTTCAAGCGCCCGACGCCATGTTCGTGAGCTCCGAGGCTGGCGTGTTGATGATCATGATCATGTTCGTCGGCCGCTTGGGCGATGGCCAGCGGCAACAGGGCAAACGGCAAAGCGAGGAGCAGACGGCGCATGGAAAGTCTCCGGGGCGGAAGTTAACTGTTTTGTTATGTGATCTTATAACAATATCGGCGGGAGTTTGACTGCATGCTTGGCGTTGCGCAAGACGCGTGGGAGCATGTTCGTCATAAACCTGAGGAAAGCCCAATGTTGCGCATACGTGGAAGCATCGGCGACTGGCCGGTGGACTTGACCCTGGAGCTCGATGATGGCGATTGGGCGAAACTTGGCGCGCAGTTGCAGGTGAGCAAGGTCGACGGCGTAGAGCCCGCCGCCAGCGTTGCGGCGAAACCGGCCAATCCGGACGACGCCCAGTGGCAGTTGGCCAAGGCGTTGCTGCGCAAGTCCGGGCAACTGAGTGGGCCGGATCTGCTCGAGCAACTGGAAGGACTGACCGGCAGCGCAGTAGCTGGCAAGCGCCTATTGGTGCGCCTGCGCCACTGCGCCGAGGTCAAGGTGCTGAGCGGCGGCGATACACCGCTCTATAGCTGGGTAGAGCCTTTGTAGACGCTCCGGTAGCGATCAGTACAACGCAGCAAACAACTTGCGGCGGTAGGTGGTGACCAGCGGGTGATCGTTGCCCAGCAGCTCAAACACCTGCAGCAGGGTCTTGTGCGGCAAACCTTCGCTGTAGCTGCGGTTGCGGATGAACAACTTGAGCAGCGAGTCCAGCGCCGGGTCGTATTGCTGGCGGGCCAGTTGCTGGATTGCCAATTGATAGACCGCTTCGTCGTCCTGTGGATTCTGTGCCAGGCGCGCTTTCAGGTCGGCCACATCCGGCAGGTTCGCTGCCTGGCCGAGGAACTGGATCTGCGCCTTGGCGCCCGCCAGTGCGGCCTTGTGCTCATCGCTCTTGACCGCATCCAGCACGGCTTGGGCTTCGCCAAGCTCGCCGCGTTCGGTCAGGCAGCGGGCATACAGGATCAGTGCGCCGGCGTGGCTGTTGTCTTCCCCCAGCAGCACTTTGAGCGCGGCCTCGGCCTCGGCAAAGCGCCCCTCGTCGAACAACCCCTGGGCCTGTTCGAATGGATCGGCCGCAGGCGGCGGAGGCATCTGTACATGGGGTTCGAGCAGTGCGCGCACCGCGGATTCCGGTTGCGCGCCGGCAAAACCGTCCACCGGCTGACCGTCCTTGAACAGCACCACGGTCGGCAGGCTGCGAATGCCGAAGCGTGCCACGACGTCTGGCTCGGCATCACAATTGACCTTGGCCAGCAGCAACTCGCCCTGGTAACTCTCGGCGATGGTTTGCAGCATCGGCATCAGCGCCTTGCACGGTGCACACCATTCAGCCCAGAAATCCACCAGCACGGGCTTGTGGAACGAGTTCTCGATCACCGACTGCTCGAAATCAGCGGTGGTGGCGTCGAAGATGTACGGCGTGTCTTGACTCATGGGGTTTCTCGAAAAAACGTGGATGGGGCAACTATAAAGCTTGGTGGGGTTGGCCGAAAGCGCAGGCAGCCGGGTCAATCCGTAACGCAGCGGGCAGCATGGTACAGGCTCACATGGCGAAACTCTTCAGGCTCGGCCAGGTCGGGCAAGGTCATGGCCTCGAGCATCTCCAGCCGCCGGTAGAGCGGATGCGAGAAGTCGCGCACCCGTGAGTCGGCGACCAGGGCTTCGCGGCCTCGGCTGAGGAATGCGTCGAGCAGCGGCAGGTTGGCGCGGTCATACAGCACGTCAGCCACCAGGATCAGGTCGAAACGATCGGCCTCGGCGAAAAAGTCCGTTGAATAGCTGAGTTCAACCCCATTGAGCCGGGCATTGGCCCGGCAGGCGGCGAGTGCCAGGGGATCGAGGTCGCAGGCCACCACTTCGAGGGCACCGGCCTTGACCGCCGCAATCCCCGCCACCCCGGAACCGGCACCGAAATCCAGCACCCGCTTGCCAGCGACCCACTGTGGGTGGGCGGCCAGGTAACGCGCCACTGCCAGGCCGCTGGCCCAGCAGAAACTCCAGTACGGCGGTTCATGCAGGATCCGTCGGGTTTCTTCCGGGCTGAAGGCACGGTCCATGTTGTCGCCGTCGATCAGCCACAGTTGCAGCTCGGTATCCGGCAGCGGGCAGGGCACCAGTTGCGCATCGCCCAGCAGTTCACTCAGGGCGTGTTGCAGGTCGAGCGGTGCCGTCATGGTGCTTTGACGAATTGCAATTGCCCCAGAGCCTGGGAAGTCGGCTGGAAAATTCGTTGCGAGGGCAGGTGCAGGATCAGTTGCCCGGATTGGCTGGCGCGCCCGCGCAGCTCGACCCGCGCGCCGGCGGGAAAGGCTTCGGGGTTGAAGCGCAGGTGAAACGGCAGGGCCTGGTTGTTGCCGACCAGGTTGGCGCTGGCCAGCAACTGCTGCGGCCGCGAACGCTCGTCGACCACCAGCAGCGCCAGTTCGACTTCGGCCCCCGCTGGCACACCCTGCAACGAACCGCTCAGTTCGCGCTGGTAAGCCGGCAGCGGACCCTGGTCGGCGGACGCCTGGGCCTTCTTCTGGGCCATCTGCGGCGCGGGGCCGGATGCCGGTTCTGCGGGCTTGGGCGCATCACTGCTACAGGCCACCAGCAGGCTGACGAAACTGAGTAAAACAAGCGGTCGTAGCGGCATTTGCGGCTCCAGCGAGGTGAAATCCATGGATCAAGCACTATAGCCCGTCTGTATACCGTAAACCCTATGGCTTGTCTTGCCACCGGGATGCGCTACCATGGCCCTCCCTTTTTTTGTTGCCTGCCACCATGCACTGTCCCTTCTGCGGTGCCAACGACACCAAGGTCATCGACTCCCGTCTGGTCGCCGAGGGCGAACAGGTGCGCCGCCGGCGTGAATGCCTGGCCTGCGGCGAACGTTTCACGACGTTCGAGACCGCCGAACTGGTGTTGCCGCGCCTGATCAAAACCGACGGCAGCCGCCAGCCGTTCGACGAAGAAAAACTTCGCGCCGGCATGCAGCGCGCCCTGGAAAAACGTCCAGTGAGCGTCGAGCGCCTGGAATCCTCTCTGGTGCACATCAAGCACAAACTGCGGGCAACCGGCGAGCGCGAAGTCAAATCGCTGGTGGTCGGTGAGCTGGTGATGGCCGAGCTGCAGAAGCTTGATGAAGTCGCCTACATTCGTTTCGCTTCGGTGTATCGCCGCTTCCAGGACCTCAACGAGTTCCGCGAAGAGATCGATCGCCTGGCCCGAGAACCGGTCAAACCATGACGATGTCCACTGAGCAAGCGATCCTCGACGCCCACTACATGGCGCGCGCGCTGGAACTGGCACGCAAGGGCCACTACAGCACCCACCCCAATCCGCGGGTCGGTTGCGTGATCGTGCGTGACGGGCAGGTCGTCGGCGAAGGCTGGCATGTGCGCACCGGCGAGCCGCATGCCGAAGTCCACGCCTTGCGCGCCGCCGGCGAGCAGGCGCGGGGCGCGACCGCCTACGTCACGCTCGAACCCTGCAGCCATCACGGCCGCACGCCACCGTGCGCCGATGGGTTGGTCACGGCGGGGGTAGCACGCGTCGTTGCCGCCATGCAGGACCCCAACCCGGAAGTGGCCGGGCGTGGCCTGCAGCGCCTGGAACAGGCCGGCATCGCCACCACCTGCGGCGTGCTCGAAGGCGAGGCGCGCCAGCTCAACCTGGGTTTCCTCAAGCGCATGGAGCACGGCTTGCCGTTCGTGCGGGTCAAGTTGGCCATGAGCCTGGATGGGCGCACCGCCATGGCCAGCGGCGAAAGCCAATGGATTACCGGCCCGGCGGCGCGCTCCGCGGTCCAACGCCTGCGGGCGCAGGCCAGCGTGGTGTTGACGGGGGCCGACACGGTGCTGGCGGACGACGCGCGCCTGACTGTGCGCGCCGACGAGTTGGGGCTGGACGCCGAACAAAGCGCCCTGGCCATGAGCCGTCCACCGTTGCGGGTATTGATCGATGGTCGCCTGCGGGTGCCGCTCGATGCCCCGTTCTTCAAGGCCGGCCCGGCCCTGGTCGCCACCTGCGTGGCCGTGGAAGAGCAGTACGCCAACGGCCCCGAGTGCCTGATCGTGCCGGGTGAAGAGGGTCAGGTCGACCTGCGCAAGCTATTGCTCGAACTGGCCGCCCGCGGCGTCAACGAGGTGCTGGTGGAAGCCGGCCCAAGGCTGGCGGGCGCCTTTGCCCAGCAAGGCCTGGTGGACGAGTACCAGATCTTTGTCGCTGGCAAGTTCCTCGGCTCCACCGCGCGGCCATTGCTCGACTGGCCACTGACGCAAATGAAGGATGCGCCGGCACTGAAAATCACTGACATTCGTGCGGTTGGCGATGACTGGCGAGTCACCGCCATTCCCGTGCCGGCCGCAAGCGTATAATTCCCGGCTGCGGCCAAGAAGGTTTTGTTCTCGAGGAGGACTTCATGTTTACCGGCATCATCGAATCCATCGGCAGTATTCGTGCATTGACCCCAAAAGGCGGAGATGTACGGGTTCACGTAGCCACCGGCAAGCTCGACCTGAGCGATGTCAAACTGGGCGACAGCATTGCGGTCAACGGCGTCTGCCTGACGGCCGTCGAGCTGCCAGGCGACGGTTTTGCAGCGGACGTCAGTCGCGAAACCCTCGACTGCACCGCCATGAATGACCTCAAGAGCGGCAGCCCGGTCAACCTGGAAAAAGCCCTGACTCCGACCACCCGCCTGGGTGGCCACCTGGTCAGCGGTCACGTCGACGGCGTCGGCGAAGTGGTCACCCGCACCGAAAACGCCCGGGCCGTGGAGTTCCGCATCCGTGCCCCGAAGGAACTGGCCAAGTACATCGCCCATAAAGGCTCGATCACCGTCGACGGCACCAGCCTGACGGTGAACGCGGTCGATGGCGCCGAATTCCTGCTGACGATCATTCCGCACACCTTGAGCGAAACCATCATGGCCGCGTATCAGCCGGGTCGCCGGGTGAACCTGGAAGTGGACCTGCTGGCCCGTTACCTGGAGCGACTGCTGCTGGGCGACAAGGCTGCGGAGTCGACTGCCGGCGGCACCATCACTGAAAGCTTTCTGGCCGCCAACGGCTACCTCAAATCCTGAAGCTCAAATTTCGAAAGAAGGGGGGTGCCGCGTGGCGCTCAATAGCATCGAAGAACTGGTTGAAGACATCCGCCAAGGCAAGATGGTCATCCTTATGGATGACGAAGACCGCGAGAACGAAGGCGACCTGATCATGGCCGCCGAGTGCTGCCAGGCTGAGCACATCAACTTCATGGCCAAGCACGCCCGTGGCCTGATCTGCATGCCGATGAGCCGCGAGCGCTGCGAACTGCTGAAGCTGCCCCTGATGGCGCCGCGCAACGGTTCCGGCTTTGGCACCAAGTTCACCGTGTCGATCGAAGCCGCCGAAGGCGTGACCACCGGCATCTCGGCCGCCGACCGTGCGCGTACCGTGCAGGCCGCTGCCGCCAAGGACGCCAAGGCTGAAGATATCGTCAGCCCGGGGCACATCTTCCCGCTGATGGCCCAGGCCGGTGGCACCCTGGCCCGCGCCGGCCACACTGAAGCCGCCTGCGACCTGGCGCGCATGGCCGGGTTCGAGCCGAGCGGGGTGATCTGCGAGGTGATGAACGACGACGGCACCATGTCCCGTCGTACCGAGCTGGAAGCCTTTGCCGCTGAACACAACATCAAGATCGGCACCATCGCCGACCTGATCCACTACCGGATGATCCACGAACGTACCGTTCAGCGGATTGCCGAGCAGCCACTGGACAGCGAACTGGGCCAATTCAACCTGGTGACCTATCGTGATTCGGTGGAAGGCGACGTGCACATGGCCCTGACCCTGGGCACCGTGTGCGCCGAAGAACCGACCCTGGTGCGGGTGCACAACATGGACCCGCTGCGCGACCTGTTGATGGTCAAGCAGCCGGGCCGCTGGAGCCTGCGCGCCGCCATGGCCGCGGTTGCCGAGGCGGGTAGCGGGGTGGTGCTGTTGCTCGGTCACCCGCTCGATGGCGACGTGTTGCTGGCGCATATCCGCGAAACCGCTGACCAGGCGGCGGTGAAAAAGCCGACCACCTACAGCATCGTCGGTGCCGGTTCGCAGATCCTGCGCGACCTTGGCGTACGCAAAATGCGCCTGATGTCGGCGCCAATGAAATTTAATGCGATATCCGGTTTCGATCTGGAAGTTGTAGAATACGTGCCCTCCGAATAAAGGCCGGTGTTTTTCCACCCCTTGTTCGCGGTTCAAATATCACTGAGGGACGCGTACTGAACGCGTCCCGGCTCTTTAAGAGATTTGTCGAATGACCCTGAAGACCATCGAAGGTACCTTCATCGCCCCCAAAGGCCGCTACGCCCTGGTTGTTGGCCGTTTCAACAGCTTTGTTGTCGAAAGCCTGGTAAGCGGTGCGGTTGATGCCCTGGTTCGCCATGGCGTGAGCGAAAGCGACATCACCATCATCCGTGCCCCTGGCGCCTTCGAAATCCCGCTGGTTGCGCAGAAAGTCGCCCAGAAAGGCGAGTTCGCGGCAATCATCGCCCTGGGCGCGGTCATTCGTGGCGGTACTCCGCACTTCGAATACGTGGCAGGTGAATGCACCAAGGGCCTGGCCCAGGTGTCCATGGAGTTCGGCGTTCCAGTCGCTTTCGGCGTGCTGACCGTTGATTCCATCGAGCAAGCCATCGAACGTTCCGGCACCAAGGCCGGTAACAAAGGTGCCGAAGCTGCCCTGTCCGCTCTGGAAATGGTCAGCCTGCTGGCGCAGTTGGAGGCCAAGTGATTAGCGACGAAAGCGATCGTTTCAACCCGCGCGATCCAAAGCCTGCGGATGCTGGTAAACCATCGAAGAGCGTCAAGCGCCGCGAAGCCCGTCAGCTCGCGACCCAGGCCCTGTATCAATGGCACATGGCCAAGCAGTCTTTGAACGAGATCGAAGCGCAGTTCCGGGTCGATAACGATTTCAGTGATGTCGATGGCGCCTACTTCCGCGAAATCCTCCACGGGGTTCCGCAGTTCAAGACCGAAATCGACACCGCTCTCACGCCTTGCCTGGACCTGACCATCGACGAGCTCGACCCGGTTGAACTGGCGGTATTGCGCCTGTCCACCTGGGAACTGCTCAAGCGCGTCGACGTGCCGTACCGGGTGGTGATCAACGAAGGCATCGAGCTGGCTAAAGTCTTCGGTTCCACCGATGGCCACAAGTTCGTCAACGGTGTCCTCGACAAGCTGGCCCCGCGCTTGCGTGAAGCTGAAGTGAAGGCGTTCAAGCGCTGATACGCGCTTGAGACAGGGTACCTGATGGGCGAGTTTGAGCTGATCCGCAACTACTTCGCCGCTGCGCCCTGTGCGCAGGCGGGCGATGGCGTTGCGCTGGGGATCGGCGACGACTGCGCCTTGCTCGCTGTTCCCGCAGGGGAACAGCTGGCGATCTCCACCGACACGCTGGTGACCGGTGTGCATTTCGCAGATCCCTGCGACCCGTTTTTGCTCGGTCAGCGTTCGCTGGCGGTGGCCGTCAGTGACCTGGCTGCCATGGGCGCCACCCCCGTAGCCTTTACCCTTGCCCTGACCTTGCCGACGGTAACCGCCGATTGGCTGGATGCCTATGCCCGTGGTTTGAACCAGATGGCGCAGAGCTGCGGCGTGCGGCTGGTGGGTGGTGATACCACGCGCGGCCCGCTGAGCCTGACCATGACCGTGTTCGGCCGTGTCCCGGCCGGCCAGGCCCTGACCCGCAGCGGTGCGCAGGTCGGCGACCTGCTGTGTGTTGGCGGCGAGCTGGGCAACGCCGCCGGGGCCTTGCCCCTGGTGCTCGGCCAGCGTACGGCGCCGGCCGCTATCGCCGAACCGTTGCTGGCGCACTACTGGTCGCCACAGCCGCAGCTGGCGTTGGGCCAGGCGTTGCGCGGCAAGGCCAGCGCGGCGCTGGATATCTCCGATGGCTTGCTCGCCGACTGCGGGCATATTGCCAAGGCGTCGGCTGTCGGCTTGCTGGTGGAGAATCAGAAACTGCCGCTGTCGGCGGCACTACTGGGGTTTCTCGGCGAGAATGCGGCCCGGGTGGCAGCGGTCAGCGGCGGTGACGACTACGTACTGGCGTTTACCTTGCCGCCGGCTCATCTGCCGACCCTGTTGGCCGAGGGCTGGCCGATCCACGTGGTCGGCCGGGTCGTGGCCGGGCAGGGCGTAACGCTGCTGGACGCCAATGGGCAGGACATCACCCCGAACATCCGGGGTTATCAACATTTCCAGGAGACACCGTGACAGATCATCCCAAACAGGTTCCGGCAGAGTTCGTGCCGCCATCGGTCTGGCGCAATCCCTGGCATTTCCTGGCCTTCGGCTTTGGCTCGGGCACCTTGCCCAAGGCACCCGGCACCTGGGGCTCGTTAGTTGCGCTACCCTTCATCCCGCTGTGGCAGATGCTGCCCGACTGGGGCTACTGGCTGATGCTGGGCATCACCATGCTGTTCGGCTTCTGGCTCTGCGGCAAGGTTGCCGACGACTTGCGCGTGCACGACCACGAAGGCATTGTCTGGGACGAAATGGTCGGGATGTGGATCACCCTGTGGCTGGTGCCGGAGGGATGGTACTGGTTGTTGGCGGGGTTCCTGATGTTCCGCTTTTTCGACATCCTCAAGCCATGGCCGATTCGCTGGATCGACCGGCATGTGCACGGCGGCATCGGGATCATGCTCGATGACGTGCTGGCGGGGGTCTTTGCCTGGCTGGGGATGCAGGGGCTGGTCTGGTATTTCACCTGAGGGACTGTTCGAGGGGCTAGGGAATGGTGCGGCGCGGTTGCTGGATCCTGCTGTTGGCTATGGTCTGCTCGGTCGCCCGTGCGGTGGAAGTGCCCGCTGTACCTGCGGTAATCCATCTGGCGAGCGAAGACTGGGAAGACTACACCGCTGCCGACGGGCACGGCCTGGCCTTGGACATCTTGCGTGAGGTGTTCGAGCCGGCCGGGGTCAAGCTGGATATCCGCACGGTGCCCTACACCCGTTCGATCGGCCTGGTGCAACTCAAGGAAGTCGATGCCCTGGTCGGGTCCTACCGGGACGAGGCCAAGGGCGTGCTGTACCCGCACTGGAATTTTGACTCCGACCACATCTATGCCCTCGGCCTGGCGAGCAGTCCGGCACCTACCCAGGCCACGCTGGGCAAGTACCGCCTGGCCTGGGTGCGCGGCTACCGTTACGAAAACTACCTGCCCAATGTGCGCCGCTATAACCAGATCGAGCGCCGCACCGGCATTCTGCCGATGCTCCAGCAGGGTCGTGCGGACTATTACATCGACGCCCAGACCGAGGTCGAGGCGGTACTCAAAGGCGCCGTCGATTCGCAGCAGTTTCGCTATACCCACCTGGCCGAACTGCCGCTGTTCCTCGGTTTTGCCGATACCTCCCAGGCCAGGTCGCTGATGAAGCTGTATGATCAGCGCATGACCCTGCTGGTCGGCAATGGCGGGCTGAAACCGATTTTCGAACGCTGGAAACAACCGTATCCGTTTGAGGGTAACCTGATGCCCGCCGGCCAGTGATCAAACTATTTGATCGTTATGGCCGATAATTCAGCCTAAGCGTGGTTCGGAACCTGCTGTTACAATGCCGCCTCTGCGAATCTCCAGTACATAGATCAGGAGCACACCGGTGCCTGTCGTTTTTGTTGCCGCTTCCAAGCTGCCAACGCCTTTTGCGCAATTCACCATGCATGGCTTTCTCGATGAGTCCACTGGCCGCGAGCACGTCGTGTTGAGCTTGGGTGATGTGGCCGATGGTGCCCCGGTACTCGGCCGGCTGCACTCCGAGTGCCTGACCGGCGATGCCTTGTTCAGCCAGCGTTGCGACTGCGGCTCACAATTGGAAGCCGCCTTGCAGGCCATCGCCCGCGAAGGCCGTGGCGTGTTGCTGTACTTGCGCCAGGAAGGCCGGGGTATTGGCCTGCTGAACAAAATCCGCGCCTATGAGTTGCAAGATGGCGGTGCCGATACCGTTGAAGCCAACGAGCGCCTGGGTTTTGCCGCTGACCAGCGTGACTACGCCATGTGCCTGCCGATGCTCGAGCACCTGGGCGTCAAATCCCTGCGCCTGATGACCAACAACCCGCGCAAGGTCAAGGCATTGACCGACATGGGCATCGTGGTTGCCGAGCGCGTGCCGTTGCACACCGGCCACAATCCGCACAACAAACTCTACCTGGCGACCAAGGCCAGCAAGCTCGACCACATGATGGGCAACGAGCATCAGGGCGAGGCAGACCGGGCGTGACCCGCGGCCAGGTTCGGCGGCGCCTGTCCGTCAATTGGTGGCAATACTTCGCGCTGGCCCTGCTGCCGTTGCTGGTGATCAATGGCCTGTTTGGCGAGGGTGAAGCCCTGGCTCCGATCCTGGCGATGCCGTTCTTCATCGCCGGCATGGCCTCGATGTTCGTCAGCCTGAAATTTTTCGGTGCCTACAAGCACGGCTTGATCGCCACCCAAAAAGCCCTGGACACCGCCGATGAACCGGCGGCCTGGATCGCCCTGGCCGCTCAGCGCCGCAGCGCCATGCTGGTCGCCTCCCTGCCGGCCTGGATCGGCGCGCTGGCGGTGTTCGTCGGCCTGGAGGCGGTGCCTCTGGTGCTGCTGGGGTTGGCCACTGGCGTGCTGTTCTACCTCTACCGTATTCCGCGTCAACTCGGCTGATGGGGCGCTGGCTGGCGCTGCTGTTGGTCCTCAGTGGCCCAGCGGCCGCCGTGGAGCGAGTAGTCAGCCTGGCACCGTCCCTGTCGGAAATCGTTGTCGAGCTGGACTCGGCCGACCTGCTGGTCGGCGTGCTCGATGCCGGCGAGCGTCCGCCAGCCCTTGAGTCCGTGCCATCGGTGGGCCGTTATGGCCAGTTGGACATGGAACGCCTGCTCAGCCTCAAGCCCGATCTGTTGCTGCTCTGGCCCGGTAGTGTCGGCCCGGCACAGCGCGAACAACTGAGCCGGCTGGGCATCCCCACCTACGTCGCCGAACCCCACAGCCTCAACCAATTGACTACCCAGATCGAAGACATTGCCCGGCAACTGGGACGAGCCGAACGTGGGCAAGCACTGGCGACCGACCTGCGTCGGCAATTGGATGGCTTGCGCCAGCGCTACCGGCGCGAGGTGCCGCTGCGGGTGTTCTATCAGGTCTGGGACCAGCCGCTATACACCGTGGGCGGCGGGCAGATCATCAGCGACGCGCTAGAGGTGTGTGGTGCGCGGAATGTGTTCGCCGACCTGCGCCTGCCGGCGCCGCAGGTCAGCATCGAGTCGGTACTGGCGCGTAATCCGCAGGTGATCCTCGCCAGCAGCCAGGCTCAGCTCGATGCCTGGAAAGCTTGGCGACAGGTCACGGCGGTGAGTAGTGGGCAATTACTGCGGGTGACCGACAAAGGCCTGGAGCGGCCGAGCGGGCAGATGATCGAAGCGACGGCGGCGTTGTGCCGGTTGATTGCGCCTGGTCGGTAAGACCGAGGTGCGGCTATCGCGAGCAGGCTCGCTCCCACAGTGGCTTTGGGTGTTCGCAGGTTTTGCATACACCCGCCGGGCCTTTGTGGGAGCGAGCCTGCTCGCGAAGAGATGGCCGCAACACCGCTGATCTCAGTTCAGAGCTGCGGCATCCACGTCACCCCGAACATCAACGCCCGGCCTTCCTCGCGATAACCGTACTGCTCGCCTTGGTACTGGTACAGCGCGCGGCTGTAGTCCTTGTCCAGCAGGTTGTCGATTTTCATCTGCAGGGTGACTTCGTGGTTCACCGCCCAACTGCTGCGCAGGCTCAGCAGGCCATAGCCGCCCAAGGGCTGGAGGTTTTTCTCATCGTCGTAGCTGCTGCTCACCGCTTGCCAGGTCGCCCCCAGTCCGAGCTGGTCGAACTGCCGGTCCAGGTCCAGGTTCAAGGTGCGGCGGGCACGGCGGGCGAGGGTGTGGCCGCTGTCGCGGTCCCGTGGGTCGATGATCGAGACGCCCAGGTTGCTCTGCCAGCCGAACAGCTCCTGCTTGAGGGCTGCCTCGAAGCCGTTGATCCGCGCCGAGGCGACGTTTTCCGGGCGGCTGCCATAGATGATCGCGTCTTCGAGGTCGGTGCGGTAGAGCGAGGCTTCCAGTCGGCTGCTTTCAGTCAGTTGGCTGCGCCATTGCAGTTCGTAGCTCTTTGAGGTTTCAGGCTTCAGGCCCGGGTTGTTGTAGTCCGGGTAGTAAAGGTCGTTGAAGGTCGGCGCCCGGAAACCTTCGCTGTAAGTCAGCAGTAAGTCATTGTCGGTGTTCAGCGGCAGGGTGAAGGTGCCGCTCCAGCTGTTCTGGCTGCCGAACTGTTGATTGTCGTCGCGGCGCAGGCCCAGCTCGGTGGAGAAGTGCTCGGCAGTGAAATGATGCTGAATGAACGCGGCGCGGTTCCAGCGGCTGTCTTCACCTAAAGCGGCGCGCGCCCCGTAGTAGTCAAAGTCGCTGTTGACCCGATCTTCGTACCAGTCACCCCCCAGGATCAGGCTGTTCTGCTCGTTGAGGGTCAGGTCGTTCTGCCAGCTCACGGAGTCGCGGTAGGTGTTGAACACCGAGTCTTCAGTGCTGAGCTTGTCGCGGGTTTGTTCGCGGTTCTCGCTGTGGCCCAGTTCGACGCGCGTCTTCCAGGCCTGGTTGACGCGGGCATCGAAATAGCCGCTGACGCTACTGACGTTGAAATCGCTGTAGGGCTTTTGTTGGTAGCTTTGCCCCGTGCTTGAGTCGTAGCGACCGAACGGGCTATCGAACTCGCTCTTGCCGCGGTTATCCAGCACGTTGAAACCGACTTCCAGGTCGTCACTGAAGCCATGGCTCAGGCTCAGGCTCAGCGCCTGGTTGCGGTAGGCGTCGTGATCGCCATCGCTGGGGTAGGACTGGTGGGTGCGGTCGATCCCGGCAGTTTCATCCAGGCTGGCGCCGAGGTTGAAGCGAGTGTTGGCATCGCCACCGGACAGGCCGAGGCTACGCTCCCAGGTCTGGTTGCTGCCCAACCCCATGTGCAGGCGTGGCTGCAGGCCGGGCTCGGCGCTGCGCCGGGTGAAGATCTGAATCACCCCGCCAATCGCATCGCTGCCATAAATCACCGAGCGTGAGCCGCGCAACACTTCCACGCGCTCGACCTGTTCGATGTTGATGTGCTGCAGGTTGCTGTCGCCCGAGGTCGAATTGCCAATGCGCTGGCCGTCTACCAGCACCAGGCTTTGCGCGGACTTGGTGCCACGAATGGAAATCCCCGGCAGGCTGCCGCGCCCGCCCGCCTGGGTGACTTGCACCCCCGGCACCCGGCTCAGCAGGTCGGTGACGCTGGAGGGTTGCAGGCGGTCGATATCCTCGCGGGTGAACACCGTGTTGGCTGCGCTGCTGTCATTGCGGGCTTCGACCTGGCGATTGGCGCTGATCAGGACTTCGGGCAGCTTCAGTGCCTGGTCGCGTTCGAAGGTGTCGGCCAGCAGTGGGCCGGCCGGCAGCAGGGTCAGCGTCATGGCAAGGCGGGAGAGTTTCATTGGCAGTCCATCGGCTTTGGAGCGAGTATAGTTTTGAAAAGCATGAAACCAATGTGGGAGCGAGCTTGCTCGCGATGACGGTCTGTCAGTCAACGAATATGTCGACTGTCAGACCGTCATCGCGAGCAAGCTCGCTCCCACAGGGTTTTGTATGTGTCTTTAGATGTTCAGCAGCTGCAAGCGCTCGCGAAGCGACGCTTCGATTCCCGCCTCATCCAGCCCGCACTCGGCCAGCATTTGCGCCGGTTTGGCGTGTTCGACGTAGCTGTCCGGCAAGCCCAGGTGCAGCATCGACTTGAGGATGTTCTCGCGGGCGAGGAATTCGCTGACCGCACCACCGGCGCCGCCCATGATTGCGTTTTCTTCGATGGTCACCAGCAGCTCGTGGCTGGCGGCAATCTCACGCACCAGCGCTTCATCCAGTGGCTTGACGAAGCGCATGTCGACCACGGTCGCATCCAGGGTCTCGGCGACTTTCAGCGCTTCGGCCAGTTGCACGCCGAACACCAGCAGGGCGACGGTGCTGCCTTGGCGGCGCACCACGCCCTTGCCGATCTCGATCGGCTCCAGGTCTTTGTCGATCGTCGCGTTCGGGCCGTTGCCGCGTGGATACCGGACTGCCGCCGGGCCGTTGTACAGGTGGCCGGTGGTGAGCATCTTGCGCAGTTCGTTCTCGTCGCTTGGGGTCATCACCAGCATCCCGGGGATGCAGCGCAGGAAAGACAAGTCGAAGCTGCCGGCGTGGGTCGGACCGTCTTCGCCCACCAGGCCGGCGCGGTCGATGGCGAACAGCACATCGAGGTTCTGCACCGCCACATCGTGCACCAGTTGGTCGTAGCCACGCTGCAGGAAGGTCGAGTAGATCGCCACCACCGGTTTTGCGCCTTCGCAGGCCATGCCGGCGGCAAGGGTCACCGCGTGTTGCTCGGCGATCGCCACGTCGAAATAGCGCAGCGGGAAACGTTCGCTGAACGCCACCAGGTCGGAGCCTTCCTTCATCGCCGGGGTGATCCCCACCAGGCGCGGGTCGGCAGCGGCCATGTCGCACAGCCATTCGCCAAACACACCGGAATACTTCGGCCCGCTGGCTTTCTTCGGCGCGGCGGCCGGGGCATCCAGGGGTTCGAGCTTGGTGATGGCGTGGTAGCCGATCGGATCGACTTCCGCCGGGGCGAAACCTTTGCCTTTTTTGGTCACCACATGCAGGAACTGCGGCCCCTTGAGGTCACGCATGTTGCGCAGCGTGGCGATCAGGGTCGGCAGGTCGTGGCCGTCGATCGGCCCGATGTAGTTCCAGCCCAGCTCTTCGAACAGGGTGCCGGGGACCAGCATACCCTTGGCGTATTCTTCGGTGCGACGGGCGATTTCCCAGGCGCCAGGCAGGCGCGACAGGACCTTTTTGCTGCCCTCGCGCATGCTCGCGTAAGTGCGGCTGGAAAGGATCTTGGCCAGGTAATTGGACAGCCCGCCAACATTGCGCGAGATCGACATGTCGTTGTCGTTGAGGATCACCAGCATGTTGGCGTCGACTTCGGGCGCATGGTTCAGCGCCTCGAAGGCCATGCCAGCGGTCAGGGCGCCGTCGCCGATCACCGCGATGGCCTTGCGATCACTGTTCTGCAGGCGGGCGGCAATGGCCATGCCCAGCGCTGCGCTGATCGAGGTGCTGGAGTGGCCGACGCCAAAGGTGTCGTATTCGCTTTCGGAGCGGCGCGGGAAGGCGGCGATCCCGTCTTTCTGGCGCAGGGTGCCCATGCGCTCACGACGACCGGTGAGAATTTTGTGCGGATAAGCCTGATGACCCACATCCCACACCAGCCGGTCGTCCGGGGTGTCGAACACGTAATGCAGCGCGATGGTCAGCTCGATCACGCCCAGGCCAGCACCAAAATGCCCACCGGTCTGACCGACCGTGTAGAGCAATTCCAGGCGCAACTCATCGGCCAGGGTTTCCAGCTCGGCTTCGCCTAACCGGCGCAAGCCGTCCGGCGTGTTGGCACGGTCGAGCAGGGGCGTGGTCGGGCGCTTGCGGGGAATCTCATGAAACGTCGTGGGCATCAGGCGAATCGTTATAGGTATAAAAGATGCGGCAGTTTACCTGATGCAGCGCACGCTGCCCACGCAGAGCGCGGAACTTGCTGGGCAGCGTGCGCCGGATCAGTTGCGGCGGTCGACGATATAGCGGGCCAGATCGCGCAGCGGCTCGGCCGACGCGTCAAACGGTCGCAGCGCGTGCAGGGCCTGATCGCGCAGTTCCAGGGCATAGGCCTTGGCTGCTTCGAGGCCGAGCAGGGCCGGGTAGGTCGGTTTGTCCCGGGCAATATCGGCGCCCTGGCGTTTGCCCAGGGTCTGGGTATCGCTTTCGACGTCGAGAATGTCGTCCTGCACCTGGAACGCCAGGCCGATGGCCTGGGCATAGGTCTGCAGCGCCTTGAGCTCGCTCTTCTCGGCCCGACCACTGGCCAGGGCGCCGAGCTTGACGCTGGCCTCGATCAGCGCGCCGGTCTTGTGCCGATGCATGTATTCCAGGGCTTGCTGGTCGAGCTTGATGCCCACCGAACCGAGGTCGATGGCCTGGCCGCCGACCATGCCGGCCGGGCCTGCCGCCAACGCCAGGGCGCTGACCATTTGCAGGCGGATCTCGGCATCGGCGTTATTCAAGCGCGGGTCGAGCAGGGCGCTGAAAGCCAGGCTCTGCAGGCCGTCACCGGCGAGAATCGCGCAGGCTTCATCGAACTTCTTGTGCGTGGTGGGCTGGCCGCGACGCAGGTCGTCGTCGTCCATGGCCGGCAAATCGTCATGCACCAGCGAGTAAGCGTGGATCAATTCGACCGCACAGGCCGCGCCATTGGCTTGCTCAGCCTCGCCGCCCAAGGCCTGGCAGGCGGCGTAAGCCAGTAGCGGGCGCACGCGCTTGCCACCGTTCATCACGCTGTAGCGCATGGCTTCGTACAAGCGCGCGAGCTCCGGGCTCGGCGCGACGAACAGGCTTTCCAACGCGGCGTTGACCCGGGCCTGACTGCTGGCCGAATACGCCGCGATCATTCTGGTTGATCCGCGTCGAAAGGCGCCTCGGCCAGTTCGCCATCGCGCTCCAGCAGCACCTGGACCTTCTGCTCGGCCTGTGCCAGTGCGGCCTGGCAATCGCGGGTCAGGCCGATGCCTTGTTCGAAGGCGGTCAGCGAGTCTTCCAGCGACAACTCGCCGTTCTCCAGACGCTCAACCAGCGTTTGCAGGTCGGCGAGGGATTGTTCGAAATCCAGTGCAGCTTTTTTGCGGGCCATGGCGGCTATCCAGGTGACATTTGAACCGGCGCGACACTAGCAGATAGGGGGGGGATCAGCAACGCGGAGGCCATTGGAATGGCTTGATGCCGGCCGAGAGCAGGCATTGTCGCCTTCACCTCTAACATGCCTGCTGCGGTTCTTCATCCGGCGACACTTCCACCCTGCACTCGCGCCACGGCCGCCGGCCCCGCGACCTGCACTCGGTTGCGGCCCTTGGCCTTGGCCACGTACAGCGCTTCATCGGCCTGTGAAAGCAGGCGCACCAAGTTGTAGCCAGCCTCAACGCTGGTCACGACGCCAATACTGACGCTGAGCAGGCCCGGTTCAAGTAGCGTGAGCTCGGCAAATGCCTGGCGAATGCGTTCGGCGACCAGTACGGCGTGCTGCAAGTCTGAGTCGCGCAGCACACAGGCAAACTCTTCGCCGCCGATGCGGGCGAAGACATCTGGTTTGCGCAGGTTGGATTGGATGACCCGGGCGAACGCAATCAGGGCCTGGTCGCCGATGTGGTGGCCGAAGGTGTCGTTCAGGCGCTTGAAGTAGTCCAGGTCGCACAGCAGCAGGGCCGCAGGCTGCTCGCGTTGAGCGCAGTCCTTGAGCAGTTGCCCGCCATGCAACATGAAGGCGCGGCGGTTGCCGGCACCGGTGAGGGCATCGCACAGGGCGGCAGCCTTGAAGCGCAGTTCGGCGCGCTCCTTGACCATTGCCAGGGTCACGTAGCCGATGCCGATCACATACAGCATCGACTCGAACAGCATGAACGAGAAAAATCCCACCCCGGTGCCGGCCCCACGCAGTGCCTGATCCAGGGGCAGGCCCAGATCGGTCAGGCTGCGCACGGCATAGAACAGGGTGTGCAGAACGGTGAGGATCAGCGCTGGCAGGTAGGCGACTTCAAGGGTCTTGCGGCCGTGCACAAACTCTAGGATGGTCAATACCCCGTAGCCGGCCGCCAGCACCGAGTAGGCGAACACCCGAACGGGCAGGGAGGCATAGAACACCGGCACCAGGCACAGGCTCAGCCAGATGCCCGCCCCGGCGAGTATCCCCGGCACAGAAGGCGAACGCCCGGTGAACACTCGCATGGCGGTCCAGCTCATCGCTGCGCTCAGCAACAGCACCACATTGCCCAGCACGATGGGCACAGCATCGAAGCCCAGGTCCCGCAGGCTGACCAGCACCATGCCCAGGGCCGCCAGCAGCATCATGGACCCCAGGTAGGCCAGCGAGCGATCGCGGGTCTCGCGCAACCAGGCGTGCACGGTCAACAGCCCCATCAGGATGAATACAAACACCGAGACCACTAAGAGAGTCGGGATGTGCAAGGGCATGTGTGGGGTTCTCGTTGAGTGTTCGCGTGGCAGTGGGGGGGGAAGGAGCGGTTGTCGCCAATTCTAAACCGGCGTCAACGACCCCCGCTGCAACTCCTGGGTGGTATCGATAATGAAATTACGCAGCCAGCGGTTGTGCGGGTCGTCGTTGTGTTCCACGTCCCAGACCATGAACACACGAAAGGCCGGGACAAAAATCGGCACCGGGCTGACCGTCAGTCGGGCAATCCGGGCGTAGGACAGCGCCGCAAAGGTCGGCAGGGTGGCGATCACATCGCTATTGACCAGCGTCGCCAGGGCCCCGGAAAAGTGGGTAAAGGACGCTGATACCCGACGCGGAATGCCTTCACTTTCCAGCAGGTCATCGACGAAACCACGGCGGCCATCGAAGGATACCCGCACATGTTCGTGGCGCAGGTATTCGTCGCGACTGATAGGACTCTGCAGGTTGAGACGTGGTCCGTCATACAGGCAGGAGTAGGACGAAGAGAACAGCACTTGAGAGGAGTAGTGCGAGGTGACTTCCTTGGGTTCGGAACACAAGACCATGTCGATGGCCGGGTCCGCCAGGGCGTTTTTCCACAGTGAGCTGTTGGTCTGGTGAAAGGCGAAACTCACTGACAGGCCGCGGGCCTTGGCCTCGTTGACCAGCCTGGGCGACAGGTAACTTTCGATGTCGTCCGACAGGGCGATGTTGAACACCCGGTTGGATGACTCGGCGGCAAACTGCGGCTGGCGATCGACAATCGCGCTGACGGCTGTCAGCGCTTCCATCACCTTGGGTGCGATCTCCAGTGCCCGAGGTGTCGGCACCATGCCGGTGCCGGTGCGCAGAAACAGTTCGTCGTGAAACTGTTCGCGCAACCGCTTGAGCGAAGAGCTCACCGCCCCTTGAGTCACGTGCAGCACGGCAGCCGTGCGGGTCACGCTGCGCTCGGTCATCAGGCACTGGAAGATGATTAACAGATTGAGGTCGACCCTACTGATATTAGAAATTCTAATCATGGGTATCTCTAGTATTCGTTTGATTAATTAACCTGCGGATTCTTAATCTCAACCCAGGCAAACACAACAACAATCGAGAACCTCAGCATGCAACAGACGATAGCGCGAACGGATCAACCTGATGGCATAGCGTCATCCAGCGCCGCGGCGGAGCTGCGCAAACGCGCGGTGGCTGTCGGTATCGGCAACTTCATGGAGTGGTTCGACTTTGCCATCTACGGCTACTTCGCCGCGGTGATCGGCCAGATCTTCTTCCCATCCACCCAGCCCGGCGTCTCGCTGCTGTCGTCGCTGGCGGTGTTCGCCGTGGGGTTTCTCGCCCGGCCAATCGCCGCGCCACCGCTGCCAGCGTGATTACCGGTACGGCCGGCGCAGCATTTCTTTGCGGTACGGCGATTGCGGCGATCATCACCAGTTCAATGTCCGAGGAGGCAGTGGCTCAGTGGGGATGGCGAGTACCGTTCGTTGCCTCCATCGTCATGGCGGGCGTGGCCATGTACATCCGCCGCAAACTGGGTGACACCCCGGTCTACGAGGAGCTTGAACGCAAGCGGGCCAACAACACCCTGGAAACCGTATCCAGCCGGGCCAAATGGCGCGCGTTCGTGATTTCCTTCGCATTCTCTGCCTTGTTCGGCGTGTCGCTGTACTACTTCATCACCTACGCCAACACCCACCTGACGCAAACCGTCGGCCTGAGCAAATCCACGGCCCTGTGGCTGTGCAGCCTGACCCTGGTGATCTACACCTTGCTCAACCCGATTGTCGGGCGCCTCAGCGATCGTTTTGGTCGTCGTCCTTTTGTCCTCAGCGCTGCATTCGGCCTGACCGTGCTGGCCTACCCGGTGTTTCTGTTGATGAACACCGGCCACTACGGGGCAATCCTCCTGGGATTGCTGATCATGGCGCTGCTGGTGGCGATCACTGCGGTGATGGACGTGGTGTTGCTGGTGGAAGTGTTCCCAGCGTCGATCCGCTCCACCGGCGCCGCAGTCGGGCACAACGTGGCGTTGGCCCTGCTGGCTGGCCCGGGCCCGTTCATTGCCGTGGCACTGATCCAGGCCACCCACAACCCGAACATTCCTGCCGTGTACCTGGCCGCCGTGTCACTGGCCTGCTTCATCGTGCTCTGGTTCCTGCTGCCGGAAACCAAGGACCGCGACATCACTCGTGGTTAATCCCCATCTTCTTCTGACACAAGGCAAGGCTCATGTTTAAAGCAGCTGTAGTGCAAGCGTCTTCCATTCCGTTCGAGCCGCAACTGAGCGCCGAAAAAGCGGCCGGCCTGATCCGCCAGGCCGCCGCCCAGGGCGCCACGCTTGCGGTGTTCCCCGAGGCCTTCCTCGGCGGCTACCCCAAGGGCGCCGCCTTCGGTACCGTCATCGGCAGCCGCAATGCCACCGGCCGCGCGCACTTCGAGCGCTACATGGACGGCGCAGTCACCCTCGACGGCCCGGAACTGGCCCGTCTCAGCGAAGTGGCGAATGAAACCGGCCTGCATGTGGTCATGGGCATCATCGAGCGCCTAGGCCGCACGTTGTATTGCACCGCCGTGACCCTGGCCCCGGGCCAAGGCATTGCCGGGTATCACCGCAAACTGATGCCGACCGGCCAGGAGCGGATCATCTGGGGCTTCGGCGATGGCTCGACCATCGCCCCGGTGGACACCCCCTTCGGCCGCCTGGGCAGCGTCATCTGCTGGGAAAACTACATGCCCGCCCTGCGCCAGGCCATGTACGCCCAAGGCACTGAAATCTACTGCGCGCCCACCGCCGACGACCGCCCAACCTGGGCCTCATCGATGGTGCACATCGCCCTCGAAGGCCGGGTCCACGTCCTGTCCGCCTGCCAGGCCATCACCCTGGGCGAATACCCGGCCAGCTACCGCGAAGACTTCAACCTCCAGGCCCAGGACGCCGACTACATCATGCACGGCGGCAGCATGATCGTCAGCCCGACCGGCGAAGTGCTGGCAGGGCCAGTGTTTGACCAGGAAACCATCCTGTATGCGGACATCGATTTGTCCATTGGCCGGGCCAGTAATCTTGATTTTGATGTGTGCGGGCACTATTCGCGGCCGGAGGTGTTTCAGTTGAAGGTGAATACAGCACCGATGCAGGCGGTGGTGTTTGGGGAGGGGTGATTTGTGAAGAGAGGGGGGTAACGGGCATTAAAAAGCCGGCTTGTGGCCGGCATTTATAGCTTCTACGTACTTCTGCCGATTTCCAATGTAGCGTTGCCCAATCATGTCGGCTTGGCCGAGCACGACTGGGCAACGTCCGAGTTGATTTACCCTTGGTTCACAATCGCTGTTTTAGCCACGATCACGTTCTGGATCGCTGCATAGAGATCGATGGCGGTTTGCTCCGTCTTGATTGAGACAACGAGGCTGTACCGGACACGATCATTGTATCGCTCCTGTTTAAGCAGGGTCTTCCACCAACCGAGGGCCGGGTAGATGCCGATCATGCTGCGGTCGGCCAATTCAGCGGCAGTGCCGCGCCAGATGTCCGAGTGCAGTGAACCTCGGTGCCGCGTCTGGGTTCCTAGCAGCCAGTTCGGATCTGCTCCGCCCCCCTGATAGATACCGTCTTCTTCGTCGCGAGCACGTTTGTTGATACGCTGCCGGAACTGAGTCTTTTCTTCCGTTGGGCGGCTGACATCGAACCTAAGGCCGTGAGATTCGTACCTGTAACGACCTTTGATGCCGCGTTCGACAACTCCAGGGTTGGGTTCAACAAAGTAGGAAAGCGTCACCCGCATCTCTACGTTGGTGTTGCCAAGATCAAGTAGTTCTTGTTTCGGCCATGGCAGATCATGAAGATGCATATCGCGAGCAGTGGGATTGCCCTTGATAGGCTTCATGAACGGTTGCAGCTCGTCCTCAACGACCAAGGTGAGTGAGTCGCCGGCGCTCCACAGTGCTCGCCCTAAGTCGGGTACCCCAAAGCCGCAGGTTTTCACTAGCCGCTCGTAATCGCCTTTCGACCCAGCGCCCAGGAAGTCGTCCTTCATGCGTTCGGTCCACTCAGCAGAGTGGACCATTAGCGCTCGAACAGTCTCTGGCCAGAAGTCCGGGTATCTGGACAAAATCTGTACAGCCATGCGAGCTGCCAACGCAGAGGCCGCGCTGGTGGCCCTAGTGAGGTCGAACAGCCGTACAGTAGGAGTGTGGCAGGTTGTCAGTAGGGAGACCGAGGGATAGTTGTAGGCGGCCAACTGATCCTTAACCAGATTGCCGCCCTCGAACATCACATCAGGCTTAAGTGGCCAGGCGGTGCGCTGCCAGGTCAACGAAGTAGTGCTGTAAGGGCTCAGGCTTCCTGCAGGAGCCACTGGCTGCAGAGTGGTATTGGGCGGATCGATAGTGACTTTTTGTGTGTACGCCCCTACGCATAGAGCGTTCCAGGATTGGCCAGGGTCATGGATACCGTCGGTGG
Organism: Pseudomonas sp. S04; assembly: GCF_009834545.1. Taxonomy (NCBI): domain Bacteria; kingdom Pseudomonadati; phylum Pseudomonadota; class Gammaproteobacteria; order Pseudomonadales; family Pseudomonadaceae; genus Pseudomonas; species Pseudomonas sp. S04. The sequence goes on along the minus strand of NZ_CP019427.1, from coordinate 5,422,838 downwards.
CATTGCTGTTGGGGTAGTCCAGCGCCTGATTCTGATCTGCGTTACCGGCCGAAACCACAATCAGTCGTGGATTCGCCCGCTCGCCGAGAGCATCGGAAGCCAATCCATCTACTGCGGCGGACCAAGCAGACGGGCGACCGCGATCGCGAGCATCGGTGCTAGTAATGGCCATGCTGAAGACCCGATCCACGTTCGGCTGGGCGATTTCCGGCAAGGCAACTGCCGACATGGTGAGAGCACCATAGGGTTCTTTCTGGTTACCTACGGCGGCTTGCAGAAGCTTCACTGACTCGACCCGGTGCTGGATTGTGATGGGGCTTTGTGACGACAGAGGGTCTACGAGATCGCCATAAATGGCGAGCCCGGCCAGACCAGTACCGTGGCCCACGTCGTCCTGGACACCCCACGCTGGATCGACGCTGTACAGGTCGTTAAGGCCAACATGCGAGGCTAGAAGCGGGTGTCCTGGGTTCACTCCGGTGTCGAGGAGGCAGAGGCGCACGCAGTCTTCGTGGCCAGCAGTGGTGCGCCCGAGTAACTCATCGACCCACGCGTGCTGCTCGGTTGCGGGCATAGCGTCGAAGAACTCTGCGGTTTCCTTTGCCCTTCGAATTTCCGCGACTTCATTGAGGAGCAGAATCGATCGGGTAATTGCCGCTTTCGATGCGAAGACGTTCAACACCGTGCGCTCAGGGAAGTGGAGAGTTTTCTCTGAAGTGATGAAGCCAGAGGCTTCTGCAATGGCTCGGAATCGATTGAGTACGGCCTCGCGATCTTGCCGGACCGGCAACCAGAATTCCCACCATATCGTGTCGGTATCGCTCGCAGGAAGTACCGAGGGATCATCGGTCCAGAGTGCATTGAACGCGGCAAACCGGATCTCCTGAATCGGGTTGAGCAGCGGTGCATTGCGTGGTTGCCCCTTGGACGTATTCGCCTCCAGGTACTGGCTAATGAGGCTCTCAAAAGCCTTAAGCTGGCCATCGGGAACGAAAACCGTTGCCATGTCGGTATGGTTTTCTCGGTCTCGGCGCACGTTTAGTAACTCAATGCGCTGCGCTCCACGAGCAAGACCCTCGAAGGCCAATTCGAATCCGGGGAAGCTTTTGAATTCGATCTGCAGGCCAAACCCGCTATCTCGACCTGATTGGCGCTGAAGATTGATGGCCTCGGTCATCTGCGAGCCAACGGATCGCAATTGGCCAAGCAACGCCGCACCGTGTCTGGCTCGGTCCTGCGGCGGAAAACGCGGGTCCCTTGATGCGGATGCTGTGGAGCGAAACCTTTCTGGTTGCCCCGTTCCATGAAAGTGAAAATGTGGTCGCTGTCCTGCCTTTGGTTCCGTCATCTAGAGGCTCTACTAACTTACGAACGTTGTCTCCCATGGAAAGCCTTTCGTTCCTCAAGATGCTTTTCCACGTCCTTGATGTCGACCTGTGGGCGGTCATTAATGATCGCATCCTTGATCGCATCGTCTGCTGCCTTTGCAAGCTCAGCGTAGCTGAGGCCCTCTGCCACCTTGCAGAGCTTTTCCCAGCTGCGAATCGACTTCGAGTAATTAACGAGCCGACTCTTCAGCGCAGCCTTTGTTTGTTCCTGATTAGGGAGCCCATATTCGATAACATCATCGAAGCGGCGGAACAAGGCGTAGTCAAGAATTTCCGGATGGTTCGTGGCCGCGATGATCAGGCTGTTGGACTGATCCTGCTCAATCATCTGCAGGAAGCTGTTCAGGACGCGACGGATCTCGCCCACGTCGTTGGACAGGCCGCGTTGCGAGCCGATAGCGTCGAACTCGTCAAAAAAGTAGATACCACGTGTATCGCGGATGGCATCAAAGATCTGGCGAAGCTTCGATGCAGTCTCGCCCATGAACTTGGTGATAAGGCTGTCCAGGCGAACGGCGTATAAAGGAATGCCTAGTTCGCCAGCAAGTGCGGAGGCCGTCATTGTCTTGCCGGTGCCGGGTGGGCCAACAAGTAGGAGCTTGCGACGTGGTGATAGGCCGTGAGCGCGGATTTTCTCGAAGTTACGCTGCTCATTGATGATCCGGGCCAAGCGATTGTGCGTGGCCTCATCCAGGATCATTTCCGAAAATCGAGTGCGAGGTAGAACAGCAGAGACCAGGTTACCCAGCTCGCCTCGTGGCTGACCGATCGGAACCGGAGAGGCCAATGGCATGCGGTTTTTCTTGGCCGAGTCAATGAGGGCTCGCAGATCTTCCGCGAGCTTGCCATGCCCCTGCTTTGCTTCATGTGCCGCCAGCTGCATAGCGACGGACAAGAAGTGGGCATCATCCCCCTTGATGTGTGAGCGCAGAAGCGCTTTCAGATGTTCGCTGCTAGCCATAGTGTTCAACCTTTCGAAGCCAGTAGTGTAACCGCTTAGAGGTGAATAGACCTTGATAGGATCAATATTCCTGTTGCGTGGCAGTGATCCGGTGCCGGGCTGCCATTCGTCGAAGCCCATTCTGAAAAAGCAGTTATCTCATAGCTGCCCAACGACTACTCTAGGCCGATTTTGCATATCGCCGCCGGCAGCTATGGGTCGAGCACCGACCGCTACCTTGGTGCGTACAGCTCAAGCCTCGAGCAAGTAGGTGGTCAATATAAGCGAGCTTGGTGGTCACGCTGATATGGCGACGGGTCGAGTGTGTCAACGTAATGGAGTCAATGGATGGAGTGGCTAACCCAGCGCTTTGGTGTGGGTCAAAGATGGCGTTTCGTATCCGGCACGCATTCTGCGTGGTTTTCAGGCATTAAAAAGCCGGCTTGTGGCCGGCTTCTCGGGGACTGGCTTGGTTTATTTTTGGTAAACCGTACCAGCCTTCAAAACGTACACCCGGATCTTGCGTCCGGCTGTGGGACTTGGCGAGAAAGTCATCTGCCTTGTCGGTGCGATCGGACCGGCGCGGGGCGGGTCGATGCAAATGTGGGGCGCAGCATACTGATTTTTTTGGGGAATTCCCAGTGCGATGTGTATTGCAGGGCGTTGCGGTGGTCATGCAAAGGGTACTGGCGGGCGCTGTTTGTTGAGGGTGGACCACCAGAACACCCAGCCGAGGACGTCGATATCCTGTTTTTTGATTTGTTCGGCGCTGAAGATTTCGTCCGGATAGCCACTGCTGTTGTGGCTGCGCAAGCGCAGGGCGCCGCCGGGGAGGCGGTGCAGGTATTTGATGCGCAGCATGCCGGCGTGCTGGAGGGCGTAGATCTGGCCGTCGATGATCTGGGTCAGGCTGCGGTCGATGGCCAGGGTCGAGCCGTCTTCGATTCTCTCCGACATGCTGTCGCCGACCATGGGCACGCAGATGGCATGGATGGGTTTGACTTCCAGGTTCTCCAGGTAGTGGCGGGGCAGGCGAACGGCTTCGCCGGGGATTGCGACGACATGGGTGTCGCTGGAGCCGAGGGCTTTGGGCAGTTCTTTGTAGAGCGGGAGTTCGATGTCTGGGGAGTCGACACTGACCTGGTATTGCTCGCGGGACTCCCGGGTGTCCAGAAGGGGGATAGTCGGCTCGGGAGCATGGCCGATGACGGGATGCTTGGGGCCTTCGCCGTTGATCAGCCATTGGCTGTTGACGCTCAGCAGGCGGGCGATTTCTTCAACGCGGGGGTAGGGCACGCCGCGGATGTACCAGTTGTTGATGTGCTGGGGCTCGACGTTGCAGAAGGTAGCAAACTCCGAGGGGGTGATTTTCACCTCCTTGAGGAGTGCCTTGAAGCGTGGGCCGCATTTGTGTTTTTTCATAAACGCGGATTTTACTCAGTCAACTAACGGTATTGAATAAACAAACCGATCAATTTACGCAGGAATATCCGCTTGTTTTGCAAGAGCTTGTAAGTGAGCGCTAAACGCAACTAAACAACCTTCCAAATTGTATTAATTAGACTGTTATTTGAAGTTTCTATAGTTATAAAAAAACCCCGGATAACCGGGGTTTTTCAAGCCGTCAGTGGCGCCAGGCCAAAGCCGTCTCAGCCTTTGTAGGCGGCAACCGACTTCATGATTTCAGCGCGCGCAGCTTCGGCGTCGCCCCAACCGTCGATCTTCACCCATTTGCCTTTTTCGAGATCCTTGTAGTTCTCGAAGAAGTGCTTGATCTGTTCCAGCAGCAGGGCTGGCAGGTCGGTGTATTCCTTGATGTCGACATACAGCTGGGACAGCTTGTCGTGTGGCACCGCGATAACTTTGGCATCGCCGCCGCCGTCGTCGGTCATGTGCAGGATGCCAACTGGACGTGCGCGGATGACCGAGCCTGGAGCAACCGGGTAAGGGGTTACAACCAGCACGTCGAGGGGGTCGCCATCGTCAGCCAGGGTGTTGGGGATGAAACCGTAGTTGGCCGGGTAGAACATTGGGGTGGCCATGAAACGGTCAACGAACAGGCAATCGCTGTCTTTGTCGATTTCGTATTTGATCGGCGCGTGGTTAGCCGGGATCTCGATCGCGACGTAGATGTCGTTCGGCAGGTCTTTGCCAGCCGGAATCTTGCTGTAGCTCATTGGGCGGTGCCCCCGTTAGTGGCCAAATGACTTGGCCGGATTGACCAAAAAGTGGCGGCGATTATAGGCATATTCCTGAGCCTGTGCCACGTACCAGAAGTCGCGTAGACCTTAGTCGTGTGGCTGATACGCCGGATGTTCGGCTTGCAAATGCGCAAGCCTTGCCAGGGGATCCTGGCGGTAGAACAGCTGCAGTTGCTGATAGACCTGTGGATAACTGCCGTGCAGCAAATCCGGGGCGCTGAAGAAGTATTCGCTGGTGACGGCGAAGAACTCGGCAGGGTTTTCCGCGGCGTAGGGGTCGATCGGCGTGTCGGCATCGGGGTTGTGGTCGAGCTGGCGGTTGAGGTCGTCGTAGGCGTGTTGCATCACCTGTGCCCAGTCCGAGACCCGCATGTCACTGTGCAGCGGCGGCAGGCCGTTGGCGTCACCGTTGAGCATGTCGAGCTTGTGCGCCAGTTCGTGGATCACCAGGTTGTAACCTTCCCAGCCACCACTGGCCATCACTCCCGGCCAGGCCAGGATGATCGGCCCTTGCTGCCAGGCTTCACCGCTGTGTTCGCCGTCCCACTCATGCTCCACGCCACTGGCATCGCGATGGCGCTGCGGGCTGAGGAAGTCGTCGGGGTACAGCACGATCTCATGGAAACCCTGGTACCAGTTCAGATCGCCCAGGTGCAGCAGCGGCAACTGGGCCTGGGCGGCGAGCAGCAGGCGTTGTTCCTGGTGCAGTTCGACACCGGGCAGGCAGGTCAGGTGTTTGTCCTGCAGGAACAGCACGGCCGACTCGCGTAGCCATTGGTCCTCGGCCTCGCTCAGGCCGTCGAGAAAACTCAGGTGCTGACGGACCCGCTGCCAGGTTTCATCGGCAACGGGGTGCTTGGCCAGGGTGCGTTGGCGACGCCAGGTGCTGAGCAGGCCCATGGGCGATCAGCGCGACTGGGCTTTGGAGCTCGAGCCACCGAAGCGGCTGCGGACCAGGCCAATGATCATCGGCACCAGCGACAACAGGATGATGCCTACCACCAGCAGCGACAGGTTCTTCTTGATGAAGGGCACGTTGCCGAAGAAGTAACCCAGGGTCACCAGGCCGCCGACCCAGAGGATGGTGCCGAACACACTGAAGGCGAAAAAACGCGGATAGGGCATCTTGGCGACACCGGCGACGAAGGGCGCAAAGGTCCGGATGATCGGCAGGAAGCGCGCCAGCGTCACGGTCTTGCCGCCGTGCTTTTCATAGAAGTCGTGGGTTTGTTGCAGGTAGTCGCGGCGGAAGATTTTCGAGTTGGGATTACTGAACAGTTTTTCCCCGGCCGTTCGACCGACCACATAGTTGGTACTGTCTCCGAGTATCGCCGCCAGCATCAGCAACCCGCCCAGCAGCACCGGGTCCATGCCGCCACCGGCGGCGACGGCACCGGCGATGAACAGCAGCGAGTCGCCCGGCAGGAAGGGCATGACCACCAGGCCGGTCTCGCAGAAGATCACCAGGAAAAGAATGGCGTAGATCCATGGCCCGTAGTTGGTGACCAGCATATCGAGGTACACATCGAGATGCAGGACAAGGTCGATCGGGTTGAAATCCATGGAGGGCACCTGTGTGGCGGCTCGACTCGGCAAGCCTGTGCGGAAAGTCTGAAAAATATGACTACAAGGCCGCGGGCTATTTCTTACGGCCGATAAAGATCGCGATTATACGGACAGCAAAGTGAAAAGCGTGTGGGTTTTGTAGCGAGGGATTACGAAGGCGATGGTGTGAGGATTGCCGGGGGAATCAAGTGCATCGGGTTCAGCCTGGGTTCAGGTTTCAGGGGCGCAACGCACCCCCCGGCGGGAGCGTGCGCCCGCGCCACCTGGAAACGTCACTAATGTCAGAGTTCGTCGCTGATCGGCAAAATGTAGTTCTTGAACTCGCTGTCTTCACGAAAGCCCATGGACTCGTAGGTTTTTTGCGCCACCAGGTTGTCGCTGCTGGTGGACACGCGCATGCGCACGGCCTGGGTTTCCTTGGCCATTTTTTTCGCGGTGCGCATCAGGTTGTCGGCGACCAGTTGGCGGCGGGCGTCTTCGGCGACGTAGATGTCGTTGAGGATCCATACCCGCTTGAGCGACAGGGACGAGAAGCTCGGGTACAGCTGGCAAAAGCCCAGCAGTCGGCCATCGTCGTCATCTGGCAAGGCCAGGTAAATCACCGACTCCTTGCGGCGCAGGCGTTTTTCCAGGAACGCGCGGGAGGAATCCGGATAAGGCAGCGAGCCGTAAAACTCGCGGTACTTGACGAACAGAGGCGTCAGCAGGTCCAGGTGCTCGAGAGTAGCTTGAATAATCCGCATGCTAGAGGCCTCAACTTCAAGTAGATATGACGGCAGTTTCCAGTGGATTTGACGGCAATTGATCCATCACTCGGGCAGCCGTTCGTCGACTCTGCCTCAAAGCGCGACTAAAACGCAATGCGCAGTAGACTCAGGGTTTCTGCGGACCGAGCAGGAAATTGGAGCTGGTTTGTGCGTCGTTTTCTGACTCGATAGTCTGCAGTTGCGCCTCATCTTTCAGGTTGACGCCCGATAGCTGCCGGCGACAGGCCTCGCGCATCAGGTACAGCAGGCGGTGGGCGGCCATGCCGTAGCTCAGACCCTCGAGGCGGACATTGGAGATGCAGTTGCGGTAGGCGTCCGTCAGGCCGACCTTGGGGTTGTAGGTGAAATACAGGCCGAGGCTGTCGGGCGAGCTGAGGCCGGGGCGTTCGCCGATCAGGATCACCACCATTTTGGCTCCCAGCAACTGGCCGATTTCGTCGGCCACGGCGACCCGACCTTGTTCCACCAGAATCACCGGCGACAGGGACCAACCCTCGGCCTCGGTCTGTTCTTCCATGCGCGCCAGGAAGGGCAGGGTGTGCCGATGTACCGCCAGTGCCGACAGGCCGTCTGCCACCACCACGGCCAGGTCGACCCCGCCTGGGTGGGCCTCGGCATATTCACGCAGGGTTTGCGCCGAGTGCTCGGAGAGTTTGCGCCCCAGGTCCGGGCGCTGCAGGTAGCTATGCCGATCGCTGGCGGCGCTGTGCAGCAGCAGGCTGGCGCGTCCGGCTGTGGCCAACTGCGTGCTCAGCCCGGCGTGATCGAAGGGCAGGTGCACGGCGTCACGGGCCTGGGCGTGGGCGTACTGGAAATCCAGTTGGGCACCGGTCGGCATGCTGGTGCCGGAGCGGCCCAGGGCGATGCGCGCGGGGGTCAGGCGGCGCAGTTCCAGCCAGGGGTTCTGCGGGTCGATCGGTGGTTGTTCCATGAGCACCTCTTTCATCCCAGTTGCGCCAGGGCCTGGCGGAAGGCCGGCGGCAGGTTGTTGCCGAACCGGACCTTGCCGTCACCCTGCGTGAAAATACCCATGTTCGCCAACCATGCCTCGAATTCCGGGGCCGGTTTCAGGCCCAGGGTCTGGCGCGCGTAGAGGGCGTCATGGAATGAGGTGGTCTGGTAGTTGAGCATGATGTCGTCGGAGCCGGGGATGCCCATGATGAAGTTGATCCCGGCCACGCCCAGCAGGGTCAGCAGGGTGTCCATGTCGTCCTGGTCGGCTTCGGCGTGGTTGGTGTAGCAGATGTCGCAGCCCATGGGCACGCCGAGCAACTTGCCGCAGAAGTGGTCTTCCAGGCCGGCGCGGATGATCTGCTTGCCGTTGTACAGGTACTCCGGGCCGATGAAACCGACCACGGTGTTGACCAGGAATGGCTTGAAATGCCGTGCCACGGCATAGGCCCGGGTCTCGCAGGTTTGCTGGTCGAGGCCGAAGTGGGCGTTGGCCGACAGCGCGCTGCCCTGGCCGGTCTCGAAATACATCAGGTTTTGCCCCAGCGTGCCGCGGTTGAGGCTCAGTCCGGCGTCGTAGCCTTCCTGGAGCACGCTCAGGCTAATGCCAAAGCTGGCATTGGCGGCTTCGGTGCCGGCAATCGACTGGAACACCAGGTCCAGGGGCACGCCACGGTTGATCGCCTCGATGGAGGTGGTGACGTGGGTCAGGACGCAGGCCTGGGTCGGTATTTCGTAGCGCTGGATCACCGCGTCGAGCATTTCCAGCATGGCGCAGATCGAGGCGATGCTGTCCGTGGCCGGGTTGATGCCGATCATCGCGTCGCCATTGCCGTACAGCAGGCCGTCGAGAATGCTCGCCGCGATACCGGCCGGCTCGTCGGTGGGGTGGTTGGGTTGCAGCCGGGTCGACAAGCGACCGCGTAGGCCCAGGGTCCCGCGAAAGCGGGTGACTACGCGAATTTTCTGCGCCACCAGCACCAGGTCTTGCACGCGCATGATTTTCGACACGGCCGCGGCCATTTCTGGCGTCAGGCCGGGGGCCAGCGCACGCAGACTGTGTTCGTCGGCGGCGTCGCTGAGCAGCCAGTCGCGAAAGCCGCCGACGGTCAGGTGGCTGACGGTGGCAAAGGCGTTGGCGTCGTGGGTGTCGATGATCAACCGGGTGACTTCATCGGTCTCGTAGGGGATCAGCGCTTCTTGCAGAAAGTGCTTGAGCGGGATATCCGCCAGGGCCATTTGCGCCGCTACCCGCTCACCGTCGTTCTGCGCGGCGACACCGGCCAGGAAGTCTCCGGAGCGTGCCGGGCTGGCTTTGGCCATGACGTCCTTGAGGTCGTCGAAGCGGTAGGTCTGGGCGCCCACGCTATGGGAAAAACTTGCCATTTCAGTCTCCGTTTCAAATAGGACAGTGCGCTGCCCGGGGCCGGCCGTGGCTGAGCATGCCACGCTCGGCGTGGGCAGCGCACTTCAATGCAGCAGACTCAGGCCGTTGCCTTGGTGCCATCGGGGTGCAGGGTTTCCGGCAGCGGCAGTCCCAGGTATTCGCCCTTGGCAATGATCCCGGCGGCGCGGTCCTCGGCTTCCAGTTGCAAGGCCTTGGGTACCGACAGCCAATACGCCAAGCCCACGGCAATGAAACCTGCACTTATCTTGCCAATCAGCACCGGAAGAATAATGGTGGGCTGGAAGTTGGCAGTGAAGGACAGGTGGTCGCCCAGCAGGAAGGCCGCGCACACGCCAAAGGCAATGTTGATCACTTTGTCCTTTGGCGGCATGAAACGCACCAGGCGGAACATGGCCAGGATGTTGGCGATGGTCGCCAGCATGCCGGCACTGCCAACGGCGCTCAGGCCGATCTTGCTGCCCAGGCTTTCCAGCGGCTTGCCCAGGTACTTGCGCAGCAGATAGACCATCGGGAAGGCACCGGCCAGCATGATGCCGATGTAGCCAGCGGTTTCCAGGGCGCGGGTCTGGTCTTCAGCGTCGGCGATGATCGGGTGGAACCCCCAACTGCCGAACACCAGGGTGAATACGCCGGTGAAGTACTCGACGATGGAGAACACCAGGACCAGCTTGATCGCGGCGTCCAGGGTGCGCCCGAAGATGATGAAGCCCTTGATCATCAGGTCGGGCAGAAAACGCAGGCCCAGGGCCAGGGCCACGACGAAGATCAGGATCGGCAGCAGGTTGGCGAAGATGCTGCCCAGGCCCAGGGCCAATTGATAGGTGGCTTCGCCGTTGGTCGACACCAGGTCGCGCACCAGCGGGTTGCTGAACGCGAGGATGACACTGGCAATCAGCACGCCCAGCGGGATAGTCAGGATGCCCGACATGATGCCCAGGGCCATGTACTTGTGGTCGCGCTTGTCGAGCATCGCCAGGCCCATGGGAATGGAGAACACGATGGTCGCGCCGCCCATGAAGCCGGTGATCAGCGCCATGACCAGTGCTTCTTTACTGGCCGCCAGGGCCGAGGCCAGGTGATAACCGCCCATGTCCGAGGCGATGATCATGGTCGCCGCCAGTGCCGGGTCAGCGCCCAGGGAGCTGAAGAACGGCCCGAAGGCTTTTTCGATGACCACGGTCAGGTAGGGGATGGACGCCATGATCCCCGCCGCCGGCACGAAGATGTGCCCGGTGGCGTGAATGCCTTCCATGAATTCTTTACCAAGTCCTTCATCGCTGTTGTAGATCGCCGCGAAGGCGCCGAGTACGGCGCAGAACATGATGAGATAGAGCACGTAGTTGCCGATCTGATCCATTGCGGTTTCCTTTCTTATTGTTGTTTTCCTGCGCGGACGCTGTGTTTAACCAAAGGTGCGCGGGCTTTTGCGATTTTCTGCTTGCAGCCGTGCGTCCGGCCGCCGAAGGGGGCCGAATGCACTGCATGAAAAAAGAGTCTTGCCGGTACAGGTCAGTCCCGGCGACCGAAGTCGCCGGGAGGTTGGATCAGAAGAAGCCCAGCGGGTTGATGTCGTAGCTCACCAGCAGGTTTTTGGTCTGTTGGTAGTGATCGAGCATCATCTTGTGGGTTTCACGGCCGACGCCGGACTTCTTGTAGCCACCGAACGCGGCGTGCGCCGGGTACAGGTGGTAGCAGTTGGTCCACACGCGACCGGCCTTGATCGCTCGGCCCATGCGGTAGGCGCGGTTGATGTCGCGGGTCCAGAGACCGGCACCGAGGCCGAACTCGGTGTCGTTGGCAATGGCCAGGGCTTCGGCTTCGTCCTTGAAGGTGGTGATGCTCACCACTGGGCCGAAGATTTCTTCCTGGAACACGCGCATTTTGTTGGTGCCCTTGAGCAGGGTCGGCTGGATGTAATAGCCGGTCGCCAGGTTGCCCTCGAGTTTTTCCACCTTGCCACCGGTCAGCAGCTCGGCGCCTTCGCCCTTGGCGATTTCCAGGTAGGAGAGAATTTTGTCGAATTGCTGCTCGGACGCCTGGGCGCCGACCATGGTGTCGGTGTCGAGCGGGTCGCCGCGCTTGATTTGCAGGACCTTCTTCATCACGACTTTCATGAAATCGTCGTAGATCGACTCTTGCACCAGGGCGCGAGACGGGCAGGTGCAGACTTCACCCTGGTTGAAGAACGCCAGCACCAGGCCTTCGGCGGCTTTTTCGATGAACGATTCTTCGGCTTGCATGATGTCGGCGAAGAAGATGTTCGGCGACTTGCCGCCCAGTTCCACGGTCGACGGAATGATGTTTTCGGCGGCGCATTTCATGATGTGCGAGCCGACCGGGGTCGAGCCGGTGAAGGCGATCTTGGCGATGCGCTTGCTGGTGGCCAGGGCCTCGCCGGCTTCTTTGCCGAACCCTTGCACCACGTTCAACACGCCCGGTGGCAGCAGGTCGCCGATCAGTTCCAGCAGCACGCTGATGCCCAGCGGCGTTTGTTCGGCCGGCTTGAGCACCACGCAGTTACCGGCAGCCAGGGCCGGCGCGAGTTTCCAGGCAGCCATCAGGATCGGGAAGTTCCACGGGATGATCTGGCCGACCACGCCCAGCGGTTCGTGGAAGTGATAGGCGGCGGTGTGTTCGTTGATTTCCGCAGAGCTGCCTTCCTGCGCGCGGATGCAGCCGGCGTAGTAGCGGAAGTGATCCGCTGCCAGCGGGATGTCGGCGTTCAGGGTTTCGCGCACGGCCTTGCCGTTGTCCCAGGATTCGGTGATTGCCAGCACTTCGAGGTTCTGCTCGATGCGATCGGCGATTTTCAACAGCACCAGGGAGCGGTCCTGGACCGAGGTCTTGCCCCAGGCATCGGCCGCGGCGTGGGCCGCGTCCAGGGCTTTTTCGATGTCTTCGGCCGTGGAGCGGGGGAATTCGGCAATCGGTTGGCCGTTGACCGGCGAGGTGTTGGTGAAGTACTGGCCTTTGACAGGCGCGACGAACTCGCCGCCGATGTAGTTACCGTATTTGCTTTTGAACGAAACGATAGCGCCTTCAGTACCGGGGTGAGCGTAACGCATGATGAGTGTCTCCTTGGCTTTTGTGCTTATAGGGGAGTACGCGCAATAAGCGCTGGTACAAGCCTAGAGCAAAGGTCGGGCCAGTGCCTTGTGGTGCCTGTAAATCAAGGGTTTGCGCAGTCGGCGGCGGGGCCTTGCTTGCAGGCTGTGCCAGATGCGATACGGGGCGTGTGACACTTTGTACCGTTTGTGGCACAGCGCGTGACCGGTCGGTCTCGCTGGCATTGCAATGCGCGCCGGGCTGGAGGATGCTCGGCTGCATGAGAGGGCGAAGCACTCGCCTGAACCAGGCACAAGATAGGGGACACGGGGGTTACGACCGTTCTGCGGACCTGACCCTCGGGGAGAACAATAAGAAATGCACAGCAACCATTTAAGTCGCCATGCCCAACAGGTCTTGACCGTGACCCAGGGCAAGAACCAGTTGCACGGTCCGGGCAGCGATCCGTCCATCGCCCGTTCCTGGCTGCGATGCCTGGAGGACTATCATCTCGATCCGGCATTGGCCATCGCGCCCACGGTGCTGGAGCATGGTCGGGTGCTGGAAAGTCGCGAGCGCCTGCAGCAGGTGCTGCAGATTGCCGGCGGAGAAATGAACAGCCTGCATCAGCAACTCAGCGGTGCCGGGCACGCGGTGCTGTTGACCGATGCCCGTGGGGTGATTCTCAACTGTGTCACGGCGTCCACCGAGCGCAAGATCTTCGAGCGCGCCGGCCTGTGGCTCGGCGCCGACTGGAGTGAGGCCTGCGAAGGCACCAACGGAATCGGCACCTGCCTGGTGGAGCGCCAGGCGCTGACCATCCACCAGGATGAACACTTTCGCGGCCGCCACACGGGCCTGACCTGTTCGGCCAGCCCGGTGTTCGACCCCCATGGCGAGCTGCTGGCGGTGCTCGACGTTTCCTCGGCGCGCCATGACGTTTCGCGCCAGAGCCAGTTCCACACCATGGCGCTGGTCAATCTCTCGGCGAAAATGATCGAGAGCTGCTACTTCCTGCGCCACTTCGACAACCAGTGGTTGCTGCGCTTTCACCTGCAGGCCGAGTCGGTCGGGTTGTTCAGCGAAGGGCTGCTGGCATTTGACGGGGAAGGGCGCATCAGTGCGGTCAACCAGAGCGCGTTGAACCTGCTGGGGCATATTCGCGGCGGCCTGGTGGGCAAGCCGGTGGAGGCCTTTTTCGACTGTTCGCTGGATCAACTGATGTCTCGCGCCAGCGTCAACGCCAGCGCCAGTTGGCCACTGCGCACCCGCGACGGCCGGGCCTTGTTTGCCCTGTTGCGCGGTCAGCCGCGCAGTGTGCCCGCCCCGGTTGCGCAGGCGCAGAGGGTTGCCGAGCGGCCGCGGTTGGCCGGTATTTGCCTGGGCGATGAAGGTTTGCAGGCGGATTTTCGCAAAGCCCTGCGGGTGTTCGAACGTGATGTGCCGCTGTTGATCAATGGCGAGACCGGTTCAGGCAAAGAGGCCTTTGCCAAGGCCGTGCACCAGGCCAGCCAGCGTGCCGACAAAGCCTTTGTCGCGCTCAATTGCGCGGCCATTCCTGAGAGCCTGATCGAGAGCGAGCTGTTCGGCTATCGCGGCGGCAGTTTCACCGGCGCACGCAAGGAAGGCATGCGCGGCAAGCTGCAGCAGGCCGATGGCGGGACTTTGTTCCTGGATGAAATCGGCGACATGCCCCTGGCCCTGCAAACCCGCTTGTTACGGGTACTTGAGGACCGGCTGGTGGTGCCGATTGGTGGCGAGCCGCAGGCGGTCAACGTGCGGATCATCAGCGCCACTCACCGTGACTTGCTGGAGCGGGTGCAGGATGGCAGCTTTCGCGAAGACCTGTATTACCGGCTCAATGGCCTGGAGGTAGGTTTGCCGCCCCTGCGTGAGCGCAGTGATAAATCCCAGTTGCTGGACTTTCTGTTGGCCGAAGAGGCGGGTGGCGAGGCGGTGTTGATTGATGCTCCGGCGCGCCAGGCGTTGCTCGGGTTTGCCTGGCCAGGCAACGTGCGGCAGTTGCGCACGGTGCTGCGGACCTTGGCAGCCTTGTGTGAAGAGGGGCGCATCGGTGTGGAGGACTTGCCGGCGATGATTCGCCAGGCTCGTCCGGCATCGAGCAGTGCACCGGCGCCGGTCGAGTTTCCACTCGACGATGCCGAGCGCCTGGCCTTGCTCAATGCCCTGGAACAACAGCGCTGGCACATGACCCATGCGGCCGAACAGTTGGGGGTCAGTCGCAATACCCTCTATAGAAAGCTGCGCAAGCACGGGATAACCCGTTAGGTGTTGGCTGAAGTGACGGCTGTTCAGCGAAAGAACGGGTCGTCGAAAAACAGGTCGTTGTTGAGTGATTTTTCCATTTCGCGCTCATAGTCCCTCTGTGCCTTGAGCCAGGCTTTCAGGTTCTTGGGATCATTCAGCTCTTCGCCGAGCAGAATATGTTCCTGAATATCATCCAGGACCGAGTCGAGTTGCTGCTGGTAAAAACCAGGCAGGTTCGCCAGTGTCAGTTTGTCGAACGGGTCGAGATTTAGCTGCAGTTTGAATCCTTGCTCCTGATCGAATACTTCCTGTTTTAGTTCATCGAGTTGCTCGGTCAATACGCGGTTGTAATGTTTCAGTCGATCAGCAGTCAGCGTGTTGAGGGTGCTTGCATCGATGTGCTCCAACTCCAGCTGTAGTTGCAGCAGCTCAAGCAGATTGCGCTGGCCATAGGCATGGTTGACGCGCTGCATCAACACGGTTTTGCGCTCGCGCTCGTCAGGGTCGGTTTCTCGGTCTGGGTGCAGGGCGCTGGCCAGTTTGCGGTACACCTCGCGCACGGACTGGCTGGCCTCGGCGGCGGCTGCTTCCTGGCGTAGCTGGTGGGCGTTTTTCTTGCCAGGTTTGTTTGGCTCAGGTTGTTCGCTCTGCAAGCGCTCATTTATTTTTTGCGCGATGTCGTCGGGAGATAGCCCCTGGATATCGTCGTCGAGCTCGACCCCGAACATCTCCTGCAGTCCCAGTTTGAGAAACTCGTTGTCTTCTTCCTCATCGGTATCGAAGTCACGGCCACTGTGCTGGTTGTACAGCGCTTTCAAGCGCACTTGCTCCTCTTCGCTGCAATTGCCGCTATCAAGCAGGGCGTAGGCTTGGCCGCAAATTTCCTGGGTCAGCGTCTTGCGATCAGTTTTCGAGAGTTTGATTCGCTCGCCCAGGTCGCTCAGAAGTTGCACGAACCCGACCGTGTGTTGATGCAGGATGTCGAGCTGGGGCACGAACTCACTGTGCCAGCGCTGCTCATAAAGCGCGGTGGCCGCTTCCCACGCTTGCAGGATCTGCCGTTGTTTGTCGATTTTTTTCACCAGCTCATTGAATTTTCGCTGCCCGGCAGACAATTTTTTGGGACCTTTGTCTGGGGAGATACTCAGGTCGTAGGTGGTTTTGCTCATGGGCGGTCTCCGGCGATCACTCAAGCGTGAGGGATGCCAAGATTATCAGCGGCATCGGTGTTGTACAGGGTCGCAGGCAGATTCTGAATGTTCAGTCGTTTAATAGGGTGCAGTGACTCGCCCGTTTAAACATCAGGTGCGATTTTTCCCACCCTAGGCTAACCTGCCTCGATGTTTTACGAGGTTGACTATGCACATTCATATCCTGGGTATCTGCGGCACTTTCATGGGCTCGATGGCGGTTCTGGCCAAAGAGCTGGGCCATCGCGTGACCGGCTCCGACGCGAATGTCTATCCGCCGATGAGCACCCAACTGGAGGCTCAGGGCATTGAACTGACGCAGGGTTATGACCCGGCCCAGCTCGACCCGGCCCCGGACCTGGTGGTGATCGGCAATGCCATGTCCCGCGGTAACCCGGCGGTCGAGTACGTCTTGAACAAAGGTTTGCCGTACGTCTCGGGCCCGCAGTGGCTGGCCGACCATGTGCTGCAAGGGCGCTGGGTGCTGGCGGTTGCCGGCACCCATGGCAAGACTACCACCAGCAGCATGCTCGCCTGGGTGCTGGAGCACGCGGGCATGAGCCCGGGCTTCCTGATCGGCGGCGTGCCGCAGAATTTCTCGGTCTCGGCGCGCCTGGGCGACACGCCGTTTTTTGTGATCGAGGCTGACGAATACGACAGCGCCTTCTTCGACAAGCGTTCGAAGTTCGTCCACTACCGCCCGCGCACTGCGATCCTCAACAACCTTGAGTTTGATCACGCAGACATCTTCCCCGATCTGCCAGCGATCGAGCGCCAGTTCCACCACTTGGTGCGCACCATCCCGAGCGAAGGCCTGGTGATTCATCCGACCACTGAGCCGGCGTTGCAGCGGGTCGTCGAGATGGGCTGCTGGACCCCGGTGCAAACCACCGGTGCCGGCGGGCAATGGCAGGTCAAATTGCTCAGCGAAGACGGTTCGAAGTTCGAAGTGCTGTTCGAGGGCGTCGCGCAGGGCGTGGTCGACTGGGACATGACCGGTCAGCACAACGTCGCCAACGCCTTGGCGACCCTGGCGGCAGCACGCCATGTCGGCGTGCTGCCGGCCATGGGCATTGCGGCGCTGAGCGCGTTCAAGAGTGTCAAACGGCGCATGGAAGTCGTGGCCCAGGTCAACGGCATCACCATCTACGACGACTTTGCCCACCATCCGACGGCGATCGCTACCACCCTGGACGGCCTGCGCAAGCGCATTGGCGACGCACCGCTGATTGCCATCATCGAGCCGCGTTCCAACTCCATGAAGCTCGGCGCGCACCGTGACGGACTGCCGGAAAGCGTGGTCGATGCCGACCAGGTGATCTGGTACGCCCCGGCCAACCTGGGTTGGGACCTGGCGGGCACCGCGGCGCTGTGTACGGTGCCGTCGATCGTCAGCGATTCGCTGGACGGCATCATTGCGCGGGTCCAGAGCCAGGCTCAACCGGGCACGCACGTGGTGATCATGAGCAATGGCGGCTTCGGCGGCCTGCACGGCAAGCTGGCCGAGGCGCTTAAATGAACAACGGTCCGGATCGCATCACGCTGGCCATGACGGGCGCTTCAGGCGCCCAGTATGGCTTGCGCCTGCTCGATTGCCTGGTGCGCGAAGACCGTGAGGTGCATTTCCTGATCTCCAAGGCCGCACAGTTGGTACTGGCTACCGAGACTGACGTCACGCTGCCGCCCAAGCCACAGATGATGCAGGCCTTTCTCACCGAATACACCGGTGCGGTCGCCGGGCAGATTCGGGTGTATGGCAAGGAAGACTGGATGTCGCCGGTGGCCTCGGGCTCCGGCTCACCGGCCGCGATGGTGGTGGTGCCCTGTTCGACCGGGACCTTGTCCGCCATCGCCATGGGCGCCTGCAACAACCTGATCGAACGTGCCGCCGACGTGACGTTGAAAGAGCGCCGGCAGTTGATTGTGGTGCCGCGCGAGGCGCCGTATTCGAGCATTCACCTGGAAAACATGCTCAAGCTGTCGAACATGGGCGTGACTATCCTGCCGGCGTCGCCGGGTTTCTATCATCAGCCGCAGACCATCGATGACCTGGTGGATTTTGTCGTGGCGCGGATTCTCAATGTGTTGAACATCCCGCAGGACATGCTGCCGCGTTGGGGCGAACACCATCTGAGCAGTGATGAGTAAGCTGCTGCTGGTGCTGCTGGCCTTGCAACTGGCCGGTTGTGCCAGCGTGCGCACCCTGGATGCCGCGCAACCGGGTGCTCCGGTGGTGTATTCCGGGGCGCGCCTGGACTGGTATGCGCTACAGGGTGGTTGTTGTGCCAAGGATCGATTTGGTGCCGAAGCCCCAAGTTATCCAGGCCTCGACCTGCCGGCCAGTGCCTTGCTCGACACACTGTTGCTGCCGTTGTCGGTGTTGACGGTGCTTGGGGTCGGGTTTCAGGCGACGGGCGGGTTGTAGCGCAGGGCTACTTGCCCAGCTTGCGCAGTTCGTCCGATTCCACCACCCGTATCCCGTCCTGCTCCTCCAACGCCAGGCGCCACATGGCGCGGGCCAGTTGGCAGGCTTCGATGCCACGGTATTTACCCGGGATCAGCCTGGACAGCGGACCGGCGAGTTGCTCGGCCAGGCGTGGCTCAAGACGTTCGCCCAGCAGCAGGGAGGGCCGGCAGATGGTCAGCTGCGGCCAGTCTTGCGCGCGCAGGGCCTGCTCCATTTCCCCTTTGACGCGGTTGTAGAACACCGAGGATTTTGGGTCCGCGCCGATGGCGCTGATCACGATCAGGTGTCGTGCACCCATTTCGCGCGCCCGTTTGGCGAAAGCCACCACCATGTCCAGGTCGACCGCGCGAAATGCCGGTTCCGAACCGGCCTGCTTGATCGTGGTGCCCAGGCAGCAGTAGGCGATGTCTACCCGGCCATTGAGTTGAGGCAGGAACACGGTAGGGTCGCCGACTGGGTTTTCCAGGTGCGGGTGTTCCGCCAGCGGTCGGCGAGAGGGCGCCAGTACGCGACTGATGGTGGGCTCGTTGAGCAACCGGTCGAGCAAATGTTCACCGGTCAGGCCGGTGGCTCCAGCGAGCAGTACGTGCTGAGGCGTCAAGTACATAGTGTTTCTCCCTTGATACTGTTCAGCTTAGTTGCTCTTTGCATCCGTGTTGTTCAACGCCGCATTTTGCAGCGCTTTTCGTGCTTGCTGCTTGCGCAGTGCCTGCCAGCGCGCCAGAACCCCCTTGGGTGCCCAGATCTGTGGTTCAGAAGCTTCGAAGTTGTCTGCCAGTTCCCGTTCGGCAACCGTGGCCTTGGCCAGCTTGAAGGCTTGTTCGAGGTCGTCGGTCTGGTTCAGTGCCTGGGCGAACAGGGCATCGCCGAAGTAGGTGAAGTCCGCTTCCTCGGAGCAGCCGAACGACACACGGTCAGCCCGCGAGGCGGTCATGACCAGCGTGCGCTCGTCTTTGAGGGCTGGTAGGAAACCTCCGGAGTAGCAGGCGGAAATCACGATGATCTTGTCGCGGTTTTTCAGCGGTGCCAGGACGGCGGCCAACTCATCGGCGGGCAGGTCGGCCAGTTCCATGCGCGGTTGGTCGAGCACCAGTTCGTGTTCGTGGGTGCCGTGGCTGGTCAGGTAGATGAACAGCAAATCTTCTGGACCGCTGCGCTCGGCCAGGGTCAGGGCGGCGCGGCGCAGGTTTTCGCGGGTGGCCATGGGCCGGTCGCCGAGGTGGTCGCGGTGGTTGACCAGGCGGATCTGGCCGTAGGCGCCGAAACGGCTGGCCAGCATGTTGCTGACGTAGTCGGACTCGCGCAGGAATACGCTCTGCTTGCCGTCGCCGCCGAGCGTCAGGCTGTACAGCTCGATCGCGGGAGTTGAGGCAGGCACATTGGCCAGCGCTTCATCGAGCAGGCGGCCCTGGGCCAGCAGGCCCAGCTCCAGGGTGTCGGGCAGCAATTTGCCGTCGGCATCACGCACGCGCTGGCCATTGATCCAGTCGCCGCTCTGCACCGTGCCGTCGGTCAGTACCAGCGTGCCGTGGCCCTGATAGCTGTCGTTGTCGAACTGGCCGACGTAGAAGCTGCCATCGGGCAGGTTCAGGCGCCCCTGGCCGGTGAAGCGCCAGTCGCTGAAGTGCCCGAGGTAGTGACTGTTGTCAGCGCCGATCAGCTCGCCCTTGCCGCTGAGCGCGCCTTCCTTGAACTGGCCGATCCACACGTCGCCGTCGGCGTTTTCGTAGCGGCCCTTGCCGTGCAGTTGATTCTGTTTGAAGCCGCCGACATAGCTGTCGCCTTCGGCGCTGTTGAAGCTGCCAATGCCGTCCAGTTGGCTGTTGATGAAGTGGCCGCTGAACTGATTGCCGCTGACATCGCTGCGCTGGCCTTGGCCATTGGGTTTGCCGTGGGCGAACTGGCCCTGGTATTGGCTGCCGTCTTCGAGTTCCAGGCGACCGAGTCCGGAGTACTGGTCGGCCTTGAATTCGCCCCGGTAGGTCATGCCGTTTTCCTTGAGCGTGCCCTCGCCGTCGCGCCGCCCCAGCTTGAAGCCGCCGGTGTAGCTGCTGTCGCTGGTGGTCAGGGCGCCCTGGCCATGGAACAGCCCTTGCTGGAAGGCGCCGCGGTAGACCTCGCCATTGCTGCCGTGCCACTCGCCCTGCCCATGCCATTGGCCTTTGTCGAACTGGCCGGCGTACCAACTGCCGTTCGGGTAGTCGATGCGACCCTGGCCTTGCAGCAGCCCGTCGACCAGGTCGCCCCGATAGCGTCCGCCGTCAGGCAGGCGCGCGTCCGGCGGCAACAGCGATTCGCCGTCGCCACAGGCGGTGAGCAACAGGGTCAATGCGAGGGGTGCAAGTAAGCGCATAGCAGGATCCGGGTGATTAGGCGACCGAGTATGCCGCAGCTATGTGCCTGATAAATAGAGACGCGGTGCGAAACAGCAGTAACTGCTCCGCATCCGGCAGGGGTTACACGAACGCCAGTGACAGGGGTTCGGCGATATAGGCCGGTTTTTCCTGGCCTTCGATTTCCAGGGTGGCGGTGGCCTTGAGCAGCCATTGGCCGGGTTTTTTCTCGGTGACGTCGGTCAGTTCGACCTTGAGCCGGACCCTTGAATCGACTTTCACCGGCTGGATGAAGCGCACGCTGTCGAGGCCGTAGTTGACGACCATTTTCAAGTCCTGGGGCAGGACCATGATGTCTTCCATCAGTTTGGGAATCAGCGACAGCGACAGGAAACCGTGGGCGATGGTGCTACCGAATGGTGTCTGTGCGGCTTTTACCGGGTCAACGTGGATGAACTGAAAGTCGCCCGTGGCTTCAGCGAACAGGTTGATGCGCTCCTGGTCGATGGTGAGCCATTCGGAACGTCCGAGTTCCTTGCCGACATAATTCTTGAGCTCTGCAACGGGTACATAGGGCATTGAGACTCTCCTTGGGTTCATCGGTTTTATATTTTTTTTGAGGGATCAGGAACCACCTTAGATCATCATGGCCACGGGTGCCGGTCAAGCTTGCATACCATTGGCGAATACCCATGCATAGCAGATGCCATGCTTATAATGGCAGGCCCGTTTTGGGGGGCGAGTTTTGTGGGGGGATGATTCATGTTGCTTCGCGGCCTGACCTGGCTGGTGCTGTTTCAATTGCTCGGCACGGCCATCAACCATTTGTTGTTGCCGGTGCTGCCGGGGCCGATTATCGGCCTGCTGCTGTTGCTGGTGTACCTGATCATGCGCGGCGAAGTCGGCGAGCCACTGAGCCTGGCTGCCGGCAGCTTGTTGCGCTATCTACCGTTGCTGCTGGTCCCGCCTGCGGTGGGGGTGATGGTGTATGCCGCGGATATCGCGGCTGACTTCTGGGCGATCGCCGGCGCATTGGTGCTGTCGTTGCTGCTGTCCATGGCCTTTGCCGGGGTGCTGATGCAATGGCTGGTCAAGCGCCAGGCTCGACGGGAGGAGCGCTCATGATGTTTGACTGGCAGGGCGCGGTGGCGGCAGTGATCCATCACCCGTTGTTCGGGATCGGCATTACCCTGGGGGCTTATCAGTTGGTGCTGGCGGCGTTCGAGAAAACCCGCTGGATCTTCCTGCAGCCGGTGCTGGTGTCCATGCTGCTGGTGATTGGCGTATTGCTCACCTGTGGCCTGACCTATGCCGAGTACCGTAAAAGCACGGAAATCCTCAGCATCCTGCTGGGGCCGGCGACGGTGGCCCTGGCGGTGCCGCTGTACCTCAACCTGCGGCGCATTCGCCAACTGTTCTGGCCGATTTTTACTACGCTGGTGGTAGGTGGGGTGGTCGCTACCGGCCTGTGCGTGTTGCTGGGCTGGTGGTTTGGCGCCGAACACATGATTCTGATGACTATGGCACCGAAGTCGGTGACCTCGCCCATTGCCATGCTGGTGGCCGAGCAGATCGGTGGCGTGGCGGCGTTGGCGGCGGTGTTTGTGCTGATCACCGGGGTGATCGGGGCGATTTTCGGCCCGGCGCTGCTCGATCGTCTCGGCGTCCATGGCCCCGAGGCCCGCGGCATGGCCCTGGGCATGACCGCTCATGCGGTGGGCACTTCAGTAGCCCTGCAGGAAAGTGAAGAGTGCGGTGCGTTTGCCGCGTTGGCGATGAGCCTGATGGGTGTGGCCACGGCGGTGTTGTTGCCGTTGGCGGTGTCGATGGTGGTGTAAGGACATGTCTATGAGTCTGGCGCTTTTCCCGCTGAATACGGTGCTGTTTCCCGGCTGTTTCCTTGATCTGCAGATTTTCGAGGCGCGCTACCTGGACATGATCAGCCGCTGCATGAAGCAGGGGGCAGGGTTTGGCGTGGTGTGCATTCTTGAGGGCGAAGAGGTCGGCCTGGCCCCGCAGGGGTATGCACTGGTCGGCTGCGAAGCGCGGATCACCGATTTCAAGCAGCAGGACAACGGCCTGCTGGGAATTCGAGTGCAGGGCGCACGCCGCTTCAATGTGTTGCGCAGCGAAGTGCAGCGCGATCAGTTGACGGTCGCCGAAGTCGAGTGGCTCGACGATTTACCCGAGCAGCCCCTGCAGGAAGAGGACGCCGATCTGATGGCCTTGCTCAAGGCGCTGGCCGAGCACCCGATGGTCGAGGCGTTGAACATGGGTACCGACGCCGCAGGCCAGCAGTCACTGGCCAACCAGTTGGCCTACTTGTTGCCATTCTCCGAGCTGGACAAGATCGGGCTGCTGCAGGTCGATGATCCGCAACAACGCCTGGATGCGATCCAGGCGTTGTTGGATGAGCTGCAGGGTGAGTTGTTCGCCTGATATTGCCTCAGTACGCGTAACGCATCATCGCGTGCGGCAGATTCTGCAGGGCGTAGAAGCCGAACAGCGCCACCATCACGGGCAGGATCAACCACCAGATTTTCGCCGGTAGCGGATTGAGCGGCGCCTGGCGCTGGCTCAGCCACAGGCTGGCGGCACACACGCAGGCTGCGAGCATGGCTCCGGCCACCACATCGGTCGGCCAGTGAGCCCCCAGGTAAACCCGCGACAAGGCAATGGCCAGGGCCGGCAGGCAACCGAGCAGCAGCCAGGTCAGGCGCATGCGCTGGGGTTGTCCTCGACCCGCCAGCACGGCCAGGGTCAGGAACAGCGCAAACGAACCTGAGGCATGACCGCTGGGCATGCTGTAGCTGGTCAGTGGGTCGGTCAGGACTTCCGGGCGCATCCGCGCGAACAACTGCTTGGTGGCGGTATTGGCCAGCGCAGTCACCAGCAAGGTGCCGCCGGCGAACAGCAAGTGCCGCCATTGCCGCGTGGCCAGCAGCACCAGGGTCAGCGCCGCGCTGATCACCAACATGTGCTTGAACTCACCGAGTTGGGTCAGCATCACCGCGAACTCGTCGAGCAGCGGTTTGCGGTGTTCCTGCACCAGGGTCATCAGGCCTTGATCGAAGGCGCCAAGGTGTGAGTAGCCGACAAACAGCCCGCCCAGTATCAGCAGGCTCAGGCCGGCGATCAGCAAGGTAGAGCGCCGATGTCCGCGCAGGCCGCTGTTGATACCCAGGCCTACCAGCACCGCGATGCTGCCCACTACCAGCCCGGCCTGGGGCCAGAAACCCTCGGGCAATGGCAAGCGGATAGCCGCCCCGGTGGCCCAGCCCGGCAGAAGATAGGCTACGGCCCAGCCGGCACCTGCCAGCAGGCTGACGGCAAAAAAGCGCGGGAAGGGCATGTCGAACATCCCGGCGACCATCGGCAGCATCGGGCGCAACGGACCGATAAAGCGCCCCACCAGCAAGCTGGCGATGCCATAGCGCTGGAAATAGGCTTCGGCACTGCCGATCCACTCAGGGTGGTGGCGCAAGCCCGGCAAGCGCCGGATGTTCTGATGGAAGTGCCGGCCGACGAAATACGACACCACGTCCCCCAGCACACCGCCGAGAAAGCCCAGCAGTAGGGTTTCCCCCAGCGACAGGGCGCCGCTGCCCGCCAGTACCGCAACGGCAAACAACAGGACGGTGCCGGGGACGATCAGGCCGGCAATCGCCAGACACTCAATGCAGGCCACGATAAATACGGCGGCCGCCAGCCATTGCGGGTTTGCCGTTAACCAAGCGGTCAGGCTATCGAGCCATGGGCCCATAGGTACAACTCCAGGATTGCTGTTGGCCCATCGAGGGCAGGGATCAGATCAGTAAATAGTCGCGGCCTTCGACCTGGCCGCGGCGTAGAGGGTTCCGTGTGCAATAGGGTGCGTAGGCACTGTCGACAAAGCGGTACATCAGGTGCTCATCGCGGCCGTGGGGGATGCCCAGGCGGGTGGTCTGGATCACATGGGTGGGCGGTCGGCCAAGGTCTTCGACAAACAGCACCTCATGGTCAAAGCGCTTGGCGTCCCAGGTCGGTACTTTCAGCCCCAGGGCCTTGCACAGTAGGGTTTGGCCGGCGCAGAGCTTCTGCGAGGGGCGCGGCCGGCCATTCGCATCGGGGTTGTTGAGCAGCATCTGGGCCAGGCTCGCTGGCCCCGAGACCTCGTCGACCCAAGGATAGGCGGACTTGATCAGTACCGCATTGCCGGGCCCGTGGGCGCTGAAGTTCAGGGAGTCGCCACCACGGGCGTAATACATATAGATGTGCCCGCCATCCAGAAACAAAGCCTTACGCTTTTCTGTGTAGCCGAGGGAGGCGTGACTGCCTTTTTCGTCGCAGTAATAGGCTTCTGTTTCAATAATCCGCGCCGAAAGCCACAAATCTCCGATCCGATGGCGGATCACCTTGCCCAGCAATTCGCACGCGAGCAATTGTGCGTCGCGGTTGAAAAAGCTGTCAGGCAGGGCCTTTGGCTGCGTGGGATGGGTCACAATGGTCATGGGCGGCAGCATTCAGAGAGCAAATGTGACGTTATGATAACAACCAGGGCCTTAATCCAGGCTGAAGACTGACTATTTGCTGTCCATTTCGACCATCCGCCCGTCACCGCTGTTAGTCGAGTGACGCGACAGCTATAATCTGCCGCTTTACTCTTTACCACGACCATAGCAAAGACCACTCCAGACTATGACTGAGTCCGTTCTTGACTACATGACCCGCTTGGGTCGCGCTGCGCGCGATGCTTCCCGCGTGATCGGCCGTGCCAGCACTGGGCAGAAAAACCGCGCCCTGCTGGCCGCCGCCAACGCCCTGGATGCCGCGCGTGCCGAGTTGACTGCCGCCAATGAGCTGGACCTGGCCGCTGGCCGGGCCAATGGCCTGGAGCCGGCAATGCTCGAGCGTCTGGCCCTGACCCCCGCACGCATCGACGGCATGATCGTCGGTTTGCGTCAGGTGGCGGCGCTGCCGGACCCGGTAGGCGCGATCCGCGACATGAGTTATCGGCCGTCGGGTATCCAGGTGGGCAAGATGCGCGTCCCCCTCGGCGTGGTCGGGATCATCTACGAATCGCGGCCCAACGTGACCATCGACGCCGCCAGCCTGTGCCTGAAGTCGGGCAATGCGACCATCCTGCGCGGTGGCTCGGAGGCGATTCATTCCAACCGTGCCATTGCCGCCTGCATCCAGCGCGGCCTGGCCGAGGCCGGCCTGCCGGCTGCCGTGGTGCAAGTGGTCGAGACGACGGACCGTGCCGCAGTGGGCGCGCTGATCACCATGCCGGAATACGTCGACGTGATCGTGCCGCGTGGCGGCAAAGGCCTGATCGAACGGGTCAGTCGCGACGCCCGGGTGCCGGTGATCAAGCACCTGGACGGCATCTGCCACGTCTACGTCAGTGCCCACGCCGACCTGGCCAAGGCGCAGCGGATTGCGTTCAACGCCAAGACCTACCGCTACGGCATCTGTGGCGCGATGGAAACCCTGTTGGTCGACCAGGCGGTCGCCAAGGACTTCCTGCCGGCCATGGCTGCCCAGTTCCGCGAAAAAGGCGTCGAACTGCGTGGCTGCGAGCGGACCCGCGCAATCATCGAGGCCGAAGCGGCCACCGAGCAAGACTGGAGCACCGAGTACCTGGCGCCGATCCTGTCGATCCTGGTGGTCGATGGCCTGGACCAGGCCATCGAACACATCAATCATTACGGCTCGCACCATACCGACTCGATCGTCAGCGAACACCAGGGCGACGCCCGGCGTTTTGTGGCTGAAGTCGACTCGGCGTCGGTGATGATCAACACCCCGACCTGCTTTGCCGATGGCTTCGAATACGGATTGGGTGCCGAGATCGGCATTTCTACTGATAAGCTGCACGCCCGCGGCCCGGTGGGTCTCGAAGGTCTGACCTGCGAGAAGTACATCGTGGTCGGTGATGGCCAGTTGCGCGGTCAGGAGCCGGTCTGACTTGGGCGACCTCGAGCCGTCAGCCACAGTGACCCGCCAGGAACCCTGTCCCCGGCGCATTGGCGTGCTGGGCGGGACCTTCGACCCGGTGCACATCGGCCATTTGCGCGGTGCGCTGGAAGTGGCCGAGTCGCTGGACCTCGATGAGTTGCGCCTGACACCCAGCGCCAGGCCACCCCATCGGGGTACGCCGCAGGTGTCGGCGCTCGACCGTCTGGCGATGGTTGAGTGCGCGGTAGCTGGAGTTGCACCCCTGGTGGTGGACGACCGCGAACTCAAACGCGACAAGCCGTCCTACACTATTGACACCCTGGAGCTGATGCGCGCGGAACTCGCCGCCGATGACCAGGTATTTTTACTTTTGGGCTGGGACGCATTTTGCGGCCTGCCCACTTGGCATCGCTGGGAAGAGTTGCTCCAGCATTGCCACATCCTGGTGCTGCAACGCCCGGATGCCGACAGCGAACCGCCGGATGCCTTGCGCAACCTGCTGGCCGCGCGCTCGGTGAGCGACCCGCTGGCCCTCAAAGGGCCGAGTGGACAGATTGCATTCGTCTGGCAGACACCGCTCGCGGTATCCGCCACCCAGATCCGTCAACTGCTGGCCAGCGGTAAGTCGGTACGTTTCCTGGTGCCCGACGCGGTCCTGGCCTACATCGATGCGCATGGACTTTACCGTGCGCCGAACTGAATAGGAGTGCCTCAAGGCACGTGGCAACAACGTGTATTGATGCGCCCGAACATACGAGCAAAACGAGTTTTATATGACTGACAAAGACCAAACCAAAGTAAAGCGTAAAGGCACGTTCAAGAGCGCCCCGCTGCCAGTAGAGGCACACACTGGCGTGATCCTGGCCGGCGAAGAGCTGGTCAAGGTTGCCGTAGCGGCCCTGGAAGACGTCAAGGCCCAGGACATCCAGGTGATCGACGTTCGTGAAAAGCAGAGCATCACCGACTTCATGATCATCGCCACCGGTACCTCCAACCGCCAGATCGGCGCGATGCTGGACAAGGTCCGCGAAGCGGTCAAGGCACAGGGCGTCAAGCCGCTGGGCGAAGAAGGCAAGGGCGACAGCGACTGGGTCCTGCTGGACATGGACGATGTCATCGTGCACATGATGACCGCCTCGGCACGCCAGTTCTACGACCTGGAGCGCCTGTGGGCCGGTGCCGAGCAAAGCCGTTCGGCCAGCGCCGCGCACCACAGCCCGGAAAACACCCATGAGCACTTCACCAAGCTCAACAAAGACCAGCTATAAGGGATCGCTGTGCGACTGCGACTGATCGCCGTCGGTTCACGCATGCCCAAATGGGTGGAAGAAGGTTGGCATGAATATGCCAAGCGTCTTCCGTCCGAGCTGGCGCTGGAACTGGTGGAAATACCGCTCAACACCCGGGGCAAGAATGCTGACGTGGCGCGTTTCATTCGCCAGGAAGGCGAAGCCATGCTGGCCAAGGTCGGGCCGAACGAGCGCATCGTCACCCTCGAAGTCCATGGCAAGCCGTGGAGCACTGAGCAACTGGCGGTAGAGCTCGATCGCTGGCGCCTGGACTCGCGCACGGTGAACTTCATGGTCGGCGGCCCCGAGGGGCTGGCGCCGGAAGTCTGTGCGCGGGCCGACCAGCGCTGGTCGTTATCGCCCTTGACCTTGCCGCACCCGCTGGTGCGCATCCTGATCGGCGAACAGCTGTATCGTGCCTGGACTGTTCTGTCCGGCCACCCTTACCACAAGTAGCTCTGCCCTCATGTCCCAGCCGATCCGCATCAAGGACCACGAAAAAGACGCCCGTCTGGTGCGTGGCCGCGTCGTGTTCGGGGCAATTGCAGTGGTGGTGCTGATCGGCGTGCTGATTGCGCGGCTGTATTTCCTGCAGGTGATCCAGTACGAGTACCACTCGACCCTGTCGGAAAACAACCGCGTCCACGTTCAGCCGATTCCGCCGACGCGCGGCTTGATCTTCGACCGTAATGGCGTGGTGATTGCCGACAACCGGCCCAGCTTCAGCCTGAGCATGACCCGCGAACGTTCCGGCGACTGGCAGCAGGTACTCGATGTGATCGTCGAGGTGCTGCAGCTGACGCCCGAGGACCGGGTGATCTTTGAAAAACGCATGCGCCAGGGGCGTCGGCCGTTCGAGCCGGTGCCGATCCTCTTCGAGCTGACGGAGGAGCAGATTGCCCGTATTGCGGTCAATCAGTTCCGCCTGCCAGGCGTCGAAGTGGTTGCGCAGTTGGTGCGCCATTACCCCCAGGGTGCGCACTTTGCGCACTCGGTGGGCTACATGGGGCGGATCAACGAAAAAGAGCTCAAGACCCTCGATCCGGTGAACTACAGCGGCACCCATCATATCGGCAAGACCGGTATCGAACGTTTCTACGAACCCCAGTTGCACGGCCAGGTCGGTTACGAAGAAGTCGAGACCAACGCTCGAGGCCGGGTGCTGCGGGTACTCAAGCGCACCGATCCGATTCCCGGCAAGGACATCGTCCTGAGCCTGGACATCAAGCTGCAAGAGGCGGCGGAAGCGGCGTTGGGTGGCCGTCGTGGCGCGGTGGTGGCGCTGGACCCGAACACTGGCGAAGTACTGGCGATGGTCAGCCAGCCGAGTTTCGACCCGAACCTGTTCGTCACCGGTATCAGCTTCAAGGCCTATGCCGAGTTGCGTGACTCCATTGACCGGCCGCTGTTCAACCGCGTGCTGCGTGGCCTGTATCCACCGGGTTCGACCATCAAGCCGGCGGTGGCGATTGCCGGCCTGGACTCCGGGGTGGTGACGGCCTCCTCGCGGGTGTTCGACCCGGGCTATTACCAATTGCCCAACTACGATCACAAATACCGTAACTGGAACCGCTCCGGCGACGGTTTTGTCGACCTCGACACGGCGATCATGCGTTCCAACGACACCTACTTCTATGACCTGGCCCACAAGCTGGGGATCGATCGGTTGTCGACCTACATGGGCAAGTTCGGCATCGGCCAGAAGGTCTCGCTGGACATGTTTGAAGAATCGCCGGGGCTGATGCCGTCCCGCGAGTGGAAACGCGCCACCCGCCGCCAGGCCTGGTTCCCGGGGGAAACCCTGATCCTGGGGATTGGCCAGGGTTATATGCAGTCCACCCCGTTGCAGCTGGCCCAGGCCACGGCACTGGTAGCCAGCAAGGGCAAGTGGATTCGTCCGCACCTGGCCAAGACCATCGAAGGCGAAAAGCCGGTGGACGACAACCCGATGCCGGACATCATCCTGCGTGATCCGCTGGACTGGAACCGGGTCAACCATGGCATGCAGCAGGTGATGCACGGTGCTCGCGGCACGGCGCGCAAAGCAGCGATCGGCGCGCAATACCGGATCGCCGGCAAGTCGGGTACCGCCCAGGTGGTCGCGATCAAGCAGGGTGAGAAGTACGACCGCTCCAAGGTGCAGGAGCGCCACCGCGACCACGCCTTGTTTGTCGGGTTCGCGCCAGCCGACAACCCGAAAATCACCGTGTCGGTGATGGTCGAGAACGGCGAGTCCGGCTCCGGCGTCGCTGCGCCGGTGGTCCGTCAAATCATGGACGCCTGGCTCCTGGACCAGGACGGCCGGCTCAAATCCGAGTTCGCCAGCCCCAATACCGCGGAGGCTACGGCCCGTGAAGAGTAATTTTGATCGCATTCTCTCCAGCGAGGATGTGATGCGTCGCCGCGCGACGCTGTTGCAACGCATGCACATCGACGGTCCGCTGCTGATCCTGCTGCTGATCCTCGCGGCCGGCAGCCTGTTCGTGCTGTATTCGGCCAGCGGCAAGAGCTGGGACCTGCTGGCCAAGCAGGCGACCTCGTTCGGCATCGGCCTGGTGTCGATGGTCATCATCGCCCAGTTCGAGCCACGCTTCATGGCGCGCTGGGTACCGCTGGGCTATGTGCTCGGCGTGGTGCTGCTGATCGTGGTCGACATCATGGGCCACAACGCCATGGGGGCGACGCGCTGGATCAACATTCCCGGGGTGATTCGCTTCCAGCCCTCGGAGTTCATGAAGATCATCATGCCGGCGACCATCGCCTGGTACCTGGCCAAGCGCACACTGCCGCCGCAGCTCAAGCACGTCGGGGTCAGCCTGATCCTGATCGGCATCCCGTTCATCCTGATCGTGCGCCAGCCGGACCTTGGTACCTCGCTGCTGATCCTTGCCGGTGGCGCCTTCGTGCTGTTCATGGGGGGCCTGCGCTGGCGCTGGATCATCAGCGTGCTGGCGGCCACGGTCCCGGTGGCGATCGCCATGTGGTTCTTTGTCATGCACGACTACCAGAAGCAGCGCGTGCTGACCTTCCTCGACCCGGAGAGCGATCCGCTGGGCACTGGCTGGAACATCATCCAGTCCAAGGCCGCCATCGGCTCCGGCGGAGTATTTGGCAAGGGTTGGCTGCTGGGCACCCAGTCGCACCTGGACTTCCTGCCGGAAAGCCACACCGACTTCATCATCGCGGTGATGGGCGAAGAGTTCGGCCTGGTGGGCATTTGCGCCCTGTTGCTGATCTATCTGCTACTGATTGGCCGCGGCCTGGTGATTACCGCCCAGGCCCAGACACTGTTTGGCAAATTGCTGGCTGGCGCGCTGACCATGACGTTTTTTGTTTACGTTTTCGTCAACATCGGTATGGTCAGTGGCCTGTTGCCGGTGGTGGGGGTGCCGTTGCCGTTCATTAGCTACGGCGGAACTTCGCTGGTGACGCTGCTGTCAGCGTTTGGGGTTTTGATGTCGATCCATACCCATCGTAAGTGGATCGCGCAGGTTTGAATAAGGTGAAGAGTTCAATGCAAGTAATGCGTGGCTGGGCGACTCGATACGCTCCGTGGGTCGGCCTGGTAAGCATCCTTGGCACGGCGCCCATGGCGTTGGCCGGCGAATATGAAGGCTCGCCCCAAGTGGCCGAATTTGTCGGTGAGATGACCCGCGACTATGGTTTTGCCGGCGAACAGCTGATGGGCGTGTTCCGTGAAGCCCAGCGCAAGCAGGCGATTCTCGATGCCATCTCGCGGCCTGCCGAGCGGGTCAAGCAATGGAAGGAATATCGCCCGATGTTCCTCACCGATGCACGAATTGCCCGCGGCGTGGACTTCTGGCGTCAGCATGAGGCAGTGCTGGCCCGTGCCGAGCAGGAATACGGCGTGCCGGCCCAGGTGATTGTCTCGATCATTGGGGTCGAAACCTTCTTTGGCCGCAATACCGGCAACTATCGGGTAATCGATGCCTTGTCGACCTTGGGTTTCGACTACCCTCCACGTGCCGAATTCTTCCGCAAGGAGTTGCGTGAGTTCTTGTTGCTGGCGCGCGAAGAGCAGGTCGATCCACTGACGCTCAAAGGCTCATACGCCGGCGCCATGGGCTTGCCGCAATTCATGCCAAGCAGCTTTCGGGCTTATGCGGTGGATTTCGACGGCGACGGCCACATCAATATCTGGACCAACGCCGACGATGCCATCGGCAGCGTCGCCAGCTATTTCAAGCGTCACGGCTGGGAAGCCGGGCAGCCGGTGGTCAGTCTCGCCGAAGTGCGGGGCGATCAGGTCGACCAGGGCCTGACCACCGGGATCGAACCGACGAAAACCGTCGGGGAGTTGCGAGCGCTGGGCTGGTCGAGTCATGATGCGCTGCGCGACGATATGCCGGTCACCGCGTTTCGTCTGGAAGGCGACAATGGCCCTGAATACTGGATGGGCCTGAAGAATTTTTACGCGATCACGCGTTATAACCGCAGCGTGATGTACGCCATGGCCGTACATCAGTTGTCTGAACAGCTGGTCCAAGCACGGGGCGTCAAGTAATGCCGGCATTGCCAATCCGCAAACCCCTGAAGCTGGTGGCCTTCACCGCGTTGTCGATGCTCATGGTCAGTTGTTCGACCAGCCGTGCGCCGCAACCGCAGAAAGCCCCGCCCGCTGTCCGCGCCACGCCGGGACTGGACATCAACCGGGCTCACAAGGACGGCGCGCCGTGGTGGGATGTCGATGTGTCGCGCATTCCCGACGCCACGCCAACCCTGCACACCGGGTCCTACAAGGCCAACCCCTACACAGTGCTGGGCAAGACTTACTACCCGATGCCCGAGTCCAAGCGTTATGTCGAGACAGGGACGGCGTCCTGGTACGGCACCAAGTTCCATGGCCAGAACACCGCCAATGGCGAGGTCTATGACCTGTACGGCATGAGTGCCGCGCATAAGACCCTGCCGTTGCCTGCCTACGTTCGCGTGACCAACCTGGACAACAAGCGCACGGTGGTGCTGCGGGTCAACGACCGTGGGCCGTTCTATTCCGACCGCATCATCGACCTGTCCTACGCCGCCGCGAAGAAACTCGGTTATGCCGAAACCGGTACCGCGCGGGTCAAGGTCGAAGGCATCGACCCGCAAGAGTGGTGGGCGGCCAAGGGCCGGCCAGCACCGTTGATGCTCAATGAGCCACAGGTCGCGCAAAACAGCGGGCCGGTGATCACCGCATCGACCGGCAAGGTCGAGCAATGGACCCCGCCGCCACAGCAGCACGCGGCAGCGGTCGTGCCGATGCAGATCAACGCTAAAAAAAACGCTTCTGTACCAGCCTCTGGCCAGTATCTGCAGGTGGGCGCGTTCGCCAACCCGGACGCTGCAGAGCTCCTGAGATCGAAGCTCAGCGGGATGGTGAGCGCTCCGGTGTTCATCAGCTCTATCGTGCGCAATCAGCAGACCCTGCACCGGGTTCGCCTGGGGCCTATCGGTTCGCCGGGTGAGATTACGCAAGTGCAAAACAGCGTGCGCCTGGCCAATCTCGGTTCGCCGAGCCTGGTCACGGCCGAGTAAGTAACACCTGATTCAAGGTTCGCTTGCGGTATTGGGGGGTGAACCTGAGTTGTTGGCTCGTAGTACAACAAAAGCCCGGCAAGGGTTAGTGAGTGAACAACTGAACACGCGACAACCCCAAGGCCCGTGCCGGGAAGGTTGTCAGATTAGTTTTGCCCGCGAGGGCAGTTTCCATTAGCGATTTCGAGAGACGGATGAACATCACCACCTTTGCCAAACGCCTGTGCCTGCTAGTCCCGCTGCTCCTCTCGCCGTCCGCTTTCGCGGCCGAGATGATGCCGTCGTCACCACAACTGGCCGCCAAGGCCTACGTGCTCATGGACGCCAGCAGCGGCAACGTGCTGGTCGAGAACAACGGTGACCAACGTCTGCCGCCGGCCAGCCTGACCAAGCTGATGACCGCGTACATCGCGACCTTGGAAATCCGTCGTGGCCAGATCGGTGAAAACGATCCGGTAACCGTCAGCGAAAACGCCTGGCGTACCGGCGGTTCGCGGATGTTCATCAAGGTCGGTTCGCAGGTGTCGGTCAGCGACCTGCTGCACGGCATCATCATCCAGTCGGGCAACGACGCCAGTGTTGCGCTCGCCGAGCACATCGCCGGCAGCGAAGACGCGTTTGCCGACATGATGAACAAGACTGCCGCTGACCTGGGCATGACCAACAGCCACTTCATGAACCCGACCGGCCTGCCAAACCCAGAGCACTACTCGTCGGCTCATGACATGGCCATCCTGGCGCGCGCGATCATCCACGAAGACCCGGCTCACTACGCGATCTACTCGCAGAAAGAGTTCTTCTGGAACGGCATCAAGCAACCTAACCGCAACCTGCTGCTGTGGCGCGACAAGACCGTCGACGGTCTGAAGACCGGTCACACCGACGAAGCCGGCTACTGCCTGGTGTCCTCGGCGGTACGTGATGGCATGCGCCTGGTCTCCGTGGTGTTCGGCACCAACAGCGACACCGCGCGTGCAGCCGAAACCCAGAAGCTGCTGACCTACGGCTTCCGCTTCTTCGAAACCCAGACGTTCTACCAAAAAGGCGCCGAGCTGGCCCAGGCTCCTGTCTGGAAGGGCACCACCAACCAGGTCAAGGCTGGCCTGGCCCAAGACCTGACCATGACTCTGCCCAAAGGCCAGCTGAAGAAGCTCGCTGCCAGCATGACCATGAACCCACAACTGATCGCGCCAATCGCCAAGGGCGACGTGATCGGTAAAGTCGAAGTCAAGCTGGACGACAAGGTGGTGCACAGCGCCGACCTGATCGCGCTGGACGCCGTCGAGGAGGGTGGTATCTTGCGCCGCATGTGGGATAGCATCCGTCTATTCTTCTTCGGCTTGTTCAACTGATTTAGTGTGGACCTGCATGGCCCCGTTCCGACCTGGAGCGGGGCCATGTCCGTTGCCACGGCTTACGAGGCCGTTACGCCATGACAGATACAGAAGTAAAGGCGCCAAAGATCGAATTCCCTTGCGCGGATTACCCGATTAAGGTGATCGGCGATACCGGAGTGGGCTTCAAGGACAAGATCATTGCGATCCTGGAGAAGCACGCCACCGTAGACCACAAGACCCTGGCCGAGCGCCAGAGTACCAATGGCAAGTACACGACCATCCAGTTGCACATCATTGCTACCGGTCAGGAACAGCTCTACGACATCAATAGCGAGCTGCGGGCTACCGGTTTCGTGCACATGGTGCTGTGATGACCGCACCGCTGGGCTTTCGCGAGCTCGGCCAGCTGGCTTACGAGCCGGTCTGGCAGGCCATGCAGCGTTTCACCAACGAGCGTGGCAGCGAGCGTGCCGACGAGATCTGGCTGGTCGAGCATCCGCCGGTGTTCACCCAGGGCCAGGCCGGCAAGGCCGAACACCTGCTGCTGCCGGGGGAAATCCCGGTAGTGCAGGTCGACCGCGGCGGCCAGGTGACCTATCACGGCCCGGGGCAGTTGGTCGCGTACCTGCTGCTGGATGTGCGCAAGCTGGGGTTTGGCGTGCGGGACCTGGTCAGCCGGATGGAACGCTGCCTGATCGAGTTGCTGGCCAGCTATGGTGTTAGCGCCGTGGCCAAGCCGGATGCACCAGGGGTTTACGTCAACGGTGCAAAGATCGCCTCGCTGGGACTGCGGATCCGCCACGGTTGTTCCTTTCATGGCCTGGCCCTGAACGTGGATATGGACCTTGAGCCGTTCCGACGGATTAACCCCTGTGGCTACGCCGGGCTGGCAATGACTCAGCTGCGTGACCATACAGGGCCGATAGAATTTGCCGAGGTAAGTGCCCGGCTGCGCGCGCAGCTCGTCAAACACCTCGACTATGCTGAGCAGACGACCCTAACGGGCGGAATCGACTGATATGACTACTGATGCAGTGCAAACCATGATCCCGACGCTGGATGTCACCGAGCGTCCGGCCCCGCGTGCCAAGGTTGAAGCCGGCGTTAAGCTGCGCGGCGCCGAGAAGGTTGCACGCATCCCGGTAAAGATCATTCCGACCACCGAACTGCCCAAGAAGCCAGACTGGATTCGCGTGCGTATCCCGGTTTCCCCGGAAGTCGACCGCATCAAGGCCCTGCTGCGCAAACACAAGCTGCACAGTGTCTGTGAAGAGGCCTCCTGCCCGAACCTGGGCGAGTGCTTCTCGGGCGGTACCGCGACCTTCATGATCATGGGCGACATCTGCACCCGTCGTTGCCCGTTCTGCGACGTCGGTCACGGCCGTCCGAAACCACTGGACGTCAATGAGCCGGAAAGCCTGGCCATCGCCATCGCCGACCTGAAACTCAAGTACGTGGTGATCACCTCGGTCGACCGCGACGACTTGCGCGACGGCGGTGCCCAGCACTTTGCCGACTGCATCCGCGAGATCCGCAAGCTGTCGCCGAACGTGCAGCTCGAAACCCTGGTCCCCGACTACCGTGGGCGCATGGACGTGGCGCTGGCCATCACTGCCGCCGAGCCGCCAGATGTGTTCAACCACAACCTGGAAACCGTGCCGCGCCTGTACAAGGCCGCGCGTCCGGGTTCGGACTACCAGTGGTCGTTGACCCTGCTGCAGAAATTCAAGCAGATGATGCCGCACATTCCGACCAAGTCCGGCTTGATGCTGGGCCTGGGCGAAACCGACGAAGAAGTCATCGAAGTCATGAAGCGCATGCGCGAACACGACATCGACATGCTGACCCTGGGCCAATACCTGCAGCCGTCGCGCAGCCACTTGCCGGTGCAGCGTTTTGTGCACCCGGACACCTTCGCCTGGTTCGCCGAGGAAGGTTACAAGATGGGCTTCAAGAACGTCGCTTCCGGCCCGCTGGTGCGTTCCTCGTACCACGCGGACGAGCAGGCCAAGCTGGTCAAGGCCGAGCTGATGTCGTCCTGATCGCTGGGTGAAAGACCAAGGGCCCGCAAGGTTTAGCGCTTTGCGGGCTTTTTTTTAATCGGGTCATAGGAAGGAATCACGGATGACCACTCGCTCTACTGCCATTGTTGCGCCACATACCGCCGTACCGGCGTTACCCGCTGCGGGCCGCATCGCAGTGATTGCGCCCGCAGGTCCGGCGGCCCTGGATACCGAACAGGCGCTGCTCTGGATGCGCACGCGCGGCTACTCGCTGAAGATCTACCCCGGGGTCCTGGAGAAGGACGGTTACCTGGCGGGCAGCGATGAGGTGCGCCTCAATGACCTGCACCAGGCGTTCAGTGACCCGGCCATCGACGCGATCCTGTGCCTGCGCGGCGGTTATGGCAGCCCGCGCCTGCTGGACCGGATCGACTACGAGCTGCTGCGCCGGCATGCCAAGCCGTTTGTCGGCTACAGCGACATCACCGCCTTGCACCTGGCGATCAGTCGCTATGCGGGGTTCGTCACCTTTCACGGGCCAATGCTCAATGCCGACCTGCTGGGGGGCAAACAAGCGCCGACCGAGGCGTCGTTGTTCAGCCTGCTCCGAGGTCAACTGACGGCCGGCAGTCGGCTGGCGCACCCGGTGGCCTACCCATTGACGACCATCGAGCCAGGCATCGCCCAGGGGCGACTGTTGGGCGGTAACCTGTCGATGATCGCCGCCACCATGGGCACGCCGTTCGAAATAGACGCCGACGGGATCATTCTGTTCATCGAAGACATCAACGAGCCGCTGTATCGCATCGATCGGTTGCTGACGCACTTGCGCCTGGCCGGCAAACTCAGCCGCTTGCGCGGGGTGCTGGTGGGGGATGTGGCGGGAGTTGAAAGCGATGCCCTGGCACGCCTGGTCAAGCAGACTTTCGCGCCGTTCGCGATTCCGGTACTGGCCGGCTGGCGCAGCGGCCATTGCGACCCGAACCTGAGCTTGCCGATGGGCGCCCTGGTGACGCTGGATGCGGGGGGCAAGAGCCTGGTGCTGGAACAGGATGTGGTGGTCAGGTTGTAGGAGCGAGCTTGCTCGCGATGGGGTCGGTACATTCAGCATCGCTGGCGCCTGACCCACCGCTATCCCTGGCAAGCGGAGCGCCGCCCGGCCCGCTTGCGGCTTGCTCGCGAGGTTCTTAACGGCTGCGCAAGGCGTCCAGCAGTTTGTGCGTCGGGTAGCCATCAGCCGGCCAGCCGAATGACTGTTGTGCCGCGCGGATAGCCTTGCGGGTATTGGCGCCGATGATGCCGTCGGGGTTGCCGGCGTCGTAGTTGTGGGTGCTCAGTAGATTCTGCAATTCAATGCGCTCGGAACGGCTCAGCGGCAGGTCATCCTTGGGCCATTCGCCGTTGATCCGGCCGCCACCGCTGAAGCGCTGGGACAACAGGTTGACCGCCAGGGCGTAGGACGACGAGTTGTTGTACTTGAGCACTGCGCGGAAGTTATCGAGGATCAGGAACGCCGGGCCACGGTAACCGGCCGGCAGCAGCAAGGCGGCGGACAGTTGCTCGGAACCGGCTGGCACGCTGGCGCCGTTGGGCAACTTGACGCCCAGCTGTGTCCATTCGGCGACGGTCTTGCGAATCGCTCCGTCAGCCAGCGAGTAGTTGAAGCTGCTCGGCACCTCGACTTCAAAACCCCACGGCTGGCCTTTCTGCCAGCCAGAGCTTTGCAGGTAGTGCGCGGTGGAGGCCAGCGCATCGGCCGGGCTACCCCAGATGTCGCGGCGCCCGTCGCCATCGAAGTCCACGGCGTGGGTGTTGTAGGTGGTCGGGATGAACTGGGTCTGGCCCATGGCGCCGGCCCAGGAGCCGAGCATCTTCTCGGGGGCGATATCACCTTGTTGCAGAATCTGCAGCGCGGCCAGCAATTGCGCGTGGGCAAAGCCCGGGCGCCGGCCTTCGTAGGCCAGGGTCGCGAGCGAGCGGATTACCGACTTGTCGCCCTGGAAGCTGCCGAAGTTGCTTTCCATACCCCAGACGGAAACCAGTACCTGGCGATCGACGCCGTAGCGCTGTTCGATCGCGCCCAGGGTCTCGGCGTATTGCTCCAGCAGCGCCTGGCCGCGGCGCACGCGCAAGGCTGACAGCGCGCCATCGAGGTATTCCCACACCGGACGGGAGAACTCTGGCTGGCTGCGGTCGGCGCGGATCACGCTCATGTCCGGGGTGACGCCGGCAAAGGCGCGGTCGAACAGGCTCGGGCTGACACCGGCGGCGAGCGCGTCCTTGCGGAAGTTGGCCTGCCATTGCTCGAAGGTCTGGGTCGGCTGGATCTCGAGATTGTCGCCGGTCGGTACCACCGGCGGGACAATGGCCGGGGCAGTCGGGACAGGAATGGTCTGAAGCGGTTGGGCGTCGGCGGCGGTTGGTTTTTCCGCGCAGGCGACAAGCAGAACGAGGCTTGTGGCAGCGATCAGTTGGCGCAGGTGCCAACGACGGGAAATACTAAAGGGCATGCACAGGTCCAGAGAATACGAATCAGGTGCCGACCTTAACATGTCGAGGGGGTGCTGCGCTTCAAGCGGCCAGAAAGTAAGAAGCCTCCCAGCTTTTAGACTGGAAGGCTTCGCGGCGGTAGCTGCCTTTGCCCTTGGCCGGTTGTTCCTGGCGGCTGCGGAACAATGGCTGGGCGACGATGGATTTGGCCTTGTTGGGCCGCTGTTTTCTGCTCATGGGCGGTGTACTCCTGGGGTGGGTGGTGCGGGGCGAATCATCGGCTGAAGTGAGGGAACTGTCTAGCCCCTACATTATGTAGGACCTTTCGCGCCCGGACGATTTGTAGCCGCTGGCGAAGCCTGCGGTA
This sequence comes from Pseudomonas sp. S04, assembly GCF_009834545.1. NCBI lineage: Bacteria > Pseudomonadati > Pseudomonadota > Gammaproteobacteria > Pseudomonadales > Pseudomonadaceae > Pseudomonas > Pseudomonas sp. S04. Next base: position 5,383,350 of record NZ_CP019427.1, on the reverse strand, counting down.
GCTGCTACAAGATTACTCGGCGGGTAGCATCAGGCGCTGGCCGGCCATCAGCAACGACAGGCGGCTGAGGCTCATCCACGGTGAGCCCGCGGCCTGGCCCTTGATCTGCGCGTCGATGCGTTGCGCTTCGAGCAGCAGTTGCGCCCAGCGGGGCGCCGAGTAGCGTTGCAGGGCCTTGCTCATCAGCGGTTTGCGTTTGTCCCATACCGGTGGTCGGGCCTGGCTGAAGGCTTTGTCCAGCGGCACGCCCTGGCTGTATTGCAGCGACAGGTTGGCCAGCAGGCGCAGCTCACGGGCCAGGGCCCAGAGAATCACCGGTGGTTCCACGCCCTCACCACGCAAGCCTTCGAGCATGCGCAGGGCGTGGGCGGCTTCACCGTTGAGAATCGCATCGGTGAGCCCGAACACATCGAAGCGCGCGCTATCGGCCACGGCCGCTTGCACCGTTTCGACCGTGATCTGCCCGCCCTCAGCCATCAGCTTGAGCTTTTCGATCTCCTGGGCGGCCGCCAGCAGGTTGCCTTCGACGCGGGCGGCAATCAGTTCAACGGCATCCTGGCTGGCGCTGAGTCCGGCCTGGGACAGGCGTTGGCGAATCCACTGCGGCAACTGGTTGGCGTCCACCGGCCAGATCTGCACGAACTGGGTCTGCGCGCCTTCGACCAGGGCCTTGCCCCATTTGGTTTTCTGCGCACTGCCGTCGAGCTTGGGCAGGCTGATCAGCAGCAAGGTGTCTTCGGCCGGACGCGAGCAGTACTCCATCAGGGCCGCGGCACCCTTGTCCCCCGGTTTGCCGGACGGCAAGCGCAGCTCCAGCAGGCGTTTTTCGGCGAACAACGACATGCTGGCGCCGGCTTGCAGCAGCGTGCCCCAGTCAAAGCTGGCATCGGCGCTGAAGACCTGGCGTTCATCAAAACCTTGCTGGCGGGCAGACGAGCGAATGGCGTCGGCGGCTTCCTGGCAGAGCAGCGGGTCATCGCCGCTGATGATGTAGACCGGCGCGAGGGCGCCTTGCAGGTGTTTGGCGAGTTGGGCGGGGGCGAGTTTCATAGGGCGGGGCAAACGGGGCGCACAGGCGCCCCGTAAGACTTACTCGGCAGGGACTTGCAGCGGCGACTGGCGCGGGGTGTTCGCTTCAGTCTGTTGCGCCGCTTCCAGAGCATCGGCTTCGGCTTTGGCGCGGGCGTCAGCGGTCTGCTGCAGTTGATCCAGCTGGGCCGGGGTCAGTTGCTGCAAGCGCAACATCATGCGCTGCACCAGGTCGCGACGTATTTCCTTGCGGGCTTCGTCTTCTTCCTGGACGGAGCCGGTGATGTTGCTGCCATCGTGCATGACAACCTTCTGCACCTGCAGTTTGTCGCTGATCAGCGACAGGTTGTTCTGGCCAACGATCTGGTAGTTGAGCACCGTGGTCAGTTCGTTCTCGGCGGTCCGCCCGGCACCGGAGTAGCTCAGGCTGCGCTGGGTGGTCTGTTCGTCGGTGAACACCAGTTTGTACGGTGCACCAGTAACCACGTTGACGCCGCTGCTTTGCAATACCTGGCGCATCATGACCACGGTTTCGCCATAGGCGTTACGTGCGCTCAGGTCGAGTTCCTTGATTGCCAGTGCGGTAGTACCGGTGCCGCGCAGCTGGAAACCGCAGGCGCTCAGCAGGACCGCGAGGCCCATCACCAGCAGATTGCGTTTGATCATCTTGTTGCTCCCCTTGAAACCATGTGGGCCGCTATGGCGCCCGAAAGGTTTTGTTCGGTGCCAGGCCGGGCCTGGCACCTGCTCCAATTAGCTGGCGACGATGTTGACCAGTTTCCCGGGTACCACGATCACTTTACGAATGGTCAGGCCGTCGACGAAACGCAGTACGTTTTCGTTGGCGCGCGCCGCAGCTTCGACCTCTTCGCGGGTGGCGCTGGCCGGCATTTCGATCTGGCCACGCAGCTTGCCGTTGACCTGGATAACCAGGGTCAAGCTGTCCTGGACCAGAGCGCTGTCATCCTGCACTGGCCAGCCGGCGTCGATCACAGGATCGGCGTGGCCCAGTTGATGCCACAGCTCGTGGCTGATGTGCGGGGTGATCGGAGCCAACAGCAAGGTCACGGTTTCCAGGCCTTCGTGAACCAGGGCGCGATCTTGTGCGGTGCCTTGCGGGGCTTTTTCCAGCACGTTCATCAGCGTCATCACCTGGGCAATGGCAGTGTTGAATTTGTGGTTCTGGCCGACGTCGTGGCTGGCCTGCTTGATGGCCAGGTGGATCGAGCGGCGAATGGCTTTCTGCTCGTCGTTCAGGCTGGCGACGTCCACTTTGCCCGGCAGACCCTGGGTGATGTGCGCTTGCGCCAGGCGCCAGACGCGCTTGAGGAAGCGGTGCGAACCTTCGACGCCGGAGTCGGACCATTCCGCGCTCATGTCCGGTGGCGAGGCAAACATCATGAACAGGCGGCAGGTGTCTGCGCCGAACTGGTCAATCATCGACTGTGGGTCAACGCCGTTGTTCTTCGACTTGGCCATCTTCTCGGTGCCACCGATTTCCACCGGCAGGCCGTCGGCAATCAGCTTGGCGCTGATCACTTTGGCCTTGCTGTCGCGCTCCAGCTCGACGTCCGCCGGGTTGAACCAGGTGTAGGCGCCGTTGGCTTCGCGACGGTAGTACGTCTCGGCGATCACCATGCCCTGGGTCAGCAGGTTCTTGAACGGCTCGTTGGAGCTCACCAGGCCTTCGTCACGCATCAGCTTGTGGAAGAAGCGCGCGTACAGCAGGTGCAGAATGGCGTGTTCGATACCGCCGATGTACTGGTCAACCGGCAACCAGTGGTCGGCCGCGGATTTTTCTACCAGGCCGCCTTCAAAGTGCGGCGAGGCGTAGCGGGCGTAGTACCACGACGACTCGACGAAGGTGTCCATGGTGTCGGTTTCGCGCTTGGCCGGTGCGCCGCATTTCGGGCAGCTGCACTCGTAGAACTCAGGCATGCGCGCCAATGGCGAACCGGCGCCGTCCGGTACCACGTCTTCGGGCAGTACGACCGGCAGTTGATCTTGCGGCACTGGCACGTCACCGCAGGTTTCGCAGTGGATGATCGGGATCGGGCAGCCCCAGTAGCGCTGGCGGCTGATGCCCCAGTCGCGCAGGCGGAACTGGGTGCGCGAGGCGCCCAGTTCTTTCTTGATCAGGGCCACTTCCATGGCGTCGAACGCGCCCTGGAAATCCAGGCCGTCGAATTCGCCAGAGTTGATCAGCGTACCGTGCTCGCCGTAGGCGTCTTGCCACGGGGCCGGGTTGGTTTCGCCGGCGCTGGTACGCACCACCGATTTGACCGGCAGGTTGTACTTGTGGGCGAATTCGAAATCACGCTCGTCGTGGGCCGGCACCGCCATTACCGCGCCATCGCCGTAGTGCATCAGCACATAGTTGGCGACCCAGACCGGGAGTTTTTCACCGGTCAGCGGGTGCTCGACGAACAGGCCGGTCGGCAGGCCCTTTTTCTCCTGGGTGGCGACGTCGGCTTCGGCCACGCTGCCGCCTTTGCATTCAGCGATGAACGCTTGCAGCTCAGGATTGTTTTTTGCAGCCAGCGAAGCCAGGTGGTGCTCGGCGGCCACGGCGACGTAAGTCGCTCCCATCAAAGTGTCCGGACGGGTGGTGAACACTTTCAGGGTGCCGGCTTCGCCGATCGAATCGACGTTGTACGGGAACTGCACTTCCATCCCGCGGGATTTGCCGATCCAGTTGCGCTGCATGGTCTTGACCTGTTCCGGCCAGCCAGTCAGTTCGTCGAGGCTCTCCAGCAGCTCATCCGCGTAGGCAGTGATCTTGAAGTAGTACATCGGGATTTCGCGCTTTTCGATCAGCGCGCCGGAACGCCAGCCGCGCCCGTCGATTACCTGTTCGTTGGCCAGGACGGTCTGGTCGATCGGGTCCCAGTTCACGGTGCCGTTTTTACGGTAGATCACGCCTTTTTCGAACAGGCGAGTGAACAGCCATTGTTCCCAGCGGTAGTAATCGGGCTTGCAGGTGGTCACTTCGCGCGACCAGTCCACCGCCAGGCCCAGGCTGCGCAGTTGGGTCTTCATGTAGGCGATGTTTTCGTAGGTCCACTTGGCCGGTGCGACGTTGTTCTTCATCGCGGCGTTTTCCGCCGGCATGCCGAAGGCGTCCCAACCCATGGGTTGCAGGACGTTCTTGCCGAGCATGCGCTGGTAGCGGGAGATCACATCGCCGATGGTGTAGTTGCGCACGTGCCCCATGTGTAGCTTGCCGCTGGGGTAAGGGAACATCGATAGGCAATAGAAAGTCTCCTTGCCTGGCTGTTCACTGACTTCAAAGGACTTTTGCTCGTCCCAGAATGATTGGGCGGCGGCTTCGATTTCACGGGGCTGATATTGTTCGTGCATGGCTACTTTTTAACTGATTAGGGGTGGCCTAATCCTCTTCAATGCAACGCTGGACCTGGATTGCGCCACATGTGGCGTTTTCGATGCCCAGCCGAGCTGGAAGTGGAGTTACAGGAAGCGCCGTAGCATACATGACCGTACTCGGCCTAGGGAAACCCTGATTGCGCCGCGTTAACCACAGCTGGGGCCGTTGGTCGCGGCGCGCGGCCGGTTTGTGCGACGAAGCTAAGCTCTAGTTGGGGAGTAGGTCTTATCTTCAATGAGGTGAGGGATGGTTGAGTCGCAAACAAAAGTTACGCAACCCGAGTTGTACGAAAAACTGATAGATCGTCTGGGGATGGCCCTGGACGCGGTAAAGACCGCCGGGCGGTTGCGTGATGAGCGTCCGCTGGAACTGGAACTTCGCGGGTTGAGCCGCGCAGAGTTCGATCTGATCAAGGCTTATCTGGACCGTAGTGAACGCGAGGCGCATGGAGTCTTGTCAACAGCAGTGAAGCACAACGATGCCCCTCGTTCGGCCAAAGTCATCTGGTTGAAAGACAAGGCACCTGGCAGCGACGCGGTAAAGGTCCGGTCCCTGCAGGTCAAGTAAGTGATCAGGTACGTGTTTGTCGCCCCGAGCGGGCACATGAAGTCACCGGTGATGGTTTTTTGATGAAAAGGTCCGTCACCTTGGTTGTCGCTTTACTTCAACCCACTTAGGCTTCGGGCATCTTTGGAGATGCTCGATGCCTTTTCGTTACTTGGTCAAACAACTGCTCATGCCGCCCGGCATTCTTTTGCTGCTGCTGGCGCTAGCCTGGTGGTTTCGCCGTTCCCGGCCGCGTCTGGCAACCCTGTGTTTTGTCCTGGGTGCCGGTGGATTCTGGCTGATGAGCTTGCCGGTAATGGTGCAATGGGGCGCCAAGGCTCTTGAGCGTGAACCGGCGCTGGCGCGCAGTGAGTGGGCGAGCCTGGCCGAGCGCGCGGATGTGATCGTGGTGTTGGGCGCTGGTCGTGAGCGAGGCGACCCGGCCTGGGGTTCCGACCAGCCCACGGGCGTGGCGTTGGAGCGTGAACGCTATGCGGCGCGCCTGGCCAAGGCTTCGGGTTTGCCGGTACTGACCAGTGGCGGCCTGCATTACGGCACGCCGCCGACCGAGGCCAAGCTGATGGCCGATTCGCTGCAGGAAGATTTCGGGGTCACGGTGCGCTGGCAGGAAGGGCGCAGCCGCACGACCTGGGAAAACGCCCAGTTCACCGCCGAACTGCTGCAACCGTTGGGCTTGAAGCGCGTAGTGGTGGTGACCCAGGCCTGGCACATGCCGCGCAGTGTCTGGAGTTTTGAGGCCGCGGGATTGAGCGTGGTGCCGGCGCCAATGGGCTTTTTGGGCAGCGATAACGCCAATGCCGAGCCACTGGGTGGCTGGCTACCGACCTTCAAGTCGATCTGGCGCTCCGGGCAGTTGTTGAATGAGGCGGCGGGGCAGGCGGGGTATGCGTTGTTTTATCGATGACCCGTTGCACCCCTTGCAGGCGTTCGCTGGCAAGCCAGCACCTACAAGGGGCGGGTTCGGTTCTAGACGGTCTTGGCCATCCGGCTGGCCAGCAGTGCCCAGCCAAACAGCAATAGGCAGAGGACGATCAGCGGCCACGAGCGCCATTGCAGGTACGGTGTCAGGTTGTGCATCGGCACCACCTCGCCGTAGAGGATGCCGCGCTCGAATTGCGGGATCTGCACGGTGATCTTGCCGAATGGGTCGATCAGCCCGGTGACGCCATTGTTGGTCGCTCGAATCATCCAGCGCCCGGCTTCCAGCGCGCGCATCTGCGCCATCTGCAGGTGCTGCAGCGGGCCGATGGAGGTGCCGAACCAAGTGTCGTTGCTGATGGTCAGCAGCAGGTCGCTGCGCGCTGACAGGCTCGCGGCAAACTCCGGGTAGACCACTTCGTAGCAGATGAACGGGGCTATCTGGTAGCCCTTGGCTTGCAGCATCGGCTGGTCGGCCGGGCCACGGGCAAAGTCTGACATCGGCAGGTCGAAGAAGGCGATCAGGCCACGCAGCACGTCCTGCAGAGGCACGTATTCACCAAACGGCACCAGCTTTTGCTTGAGGTAGGTGCCGTCACCTTCACCGACCACGGTAATGCCGTTGTAGAAGCGTTTTTCCTGGTGCACCACCTGGCGAATCGGCACACCGGTGATCAGCGCCGAATTCCGCTCGGCAGCAAAGGTGCCCATCATGCTCAGGTAGCCCTCGGCGGACTCCTTGAGTACCGGCACCGCGGTTTCCGGCCAGATCAGCAGGTCGACGCGCTTGGAGCTCAGGCTCATGTCGCGGTACAGCGCCAACTGCGAGTTGAGCTGCGCCGGGTCCCACTTCATGCTTTGTTCGACGTTGCCTTGAATGGCCGCCACGCTCAACGGCTCGCCGGACGGGCTGGTCCAGGCGTGGCCCTTGAGTGCGATGCCCGCCGCCCATGGGCCGACCAGCAGCACCACGCCGGCGGCGATGAAACCAGGGCGGCGGTTGCGTAGCAGGCGTGGCGCGTTGCACAGCAGCGCTGCGGTCAGGGCGATGGTGAACGACACCAGCCACATCCCACCCACTGGCGCCAGGCCGGACAGCGGGCCATCGAGCTGGCTGTAGCCGGAATAGAGCCAGGGGAAGCCGGTAAGGAACCAGCCGCGGAATGCTTCCTGGGCCACCCACAAGGCGGCAAAGGCCAGGGCGTCGGCCAGCGGCGCTTCGTTACGGCGCAGCCAGCGCGCCCAGACCCAGGCGGGCAGGGCGAAGAACCAGGCGATCGCCGCGGTGAACAGCAGCATCAGGAAGCCGGCGAGCAGCATCGAGGCGCCGCCGAAGTGGTGGATGCTGTAGTAGATCCAGCTGGTACCGGCGCCGAACAGGCCGAAACCGAAGCACCAGCCGCGCCCCAGTGCCTGGCGCGGGGTCAGATGGCGCAGGCCGGCATAGAACAAGCCGGCCGCCAGCAGTGCCAGCGGCCAGATATCGAACGGCGCCAGCGCCAGGGTGGTGATTGCACCGGCCGCCACGGCCAGCAGGTTACCGGGCCAGCCGGGGCGGGTTATCCAGCGCATTTCGATCCTTAGGGGTTACCGGGCGATAGGTGTCAGGCGCAGCAAGTGGATACGACGGCTGTCGGCATTGAGGATGCGAAAGCGATAGGCGCCGATTTCCGTGATTTCGTTGCGTTTTGGCAGATGCCCGAACGCGCTCATCACCAGGCCGCCTACGGTATCGAACTCATCGTCGGAGAATTCGCTGTCGAAGAACTCATTGAAGTTCTCGATCGGCGTCAGGGCCTTGATCAGGAAGTCGCCGCTGGGCAGGGGCTTGATGTAGCTGTCTTCTTCGACATCGTGCTCGTCCTCGATATCGCCGACGATCTGTTCCAGCACGTCTTCGATGGTCACCAGGCCCGCCACTCCGCCGTATTCGTCGATGACGATGGCCATGTGGTTATGGTTGGCGCGGAACTCACGCAGCAGCACATTCAGGCGCTTGGACTCCGGCACGAAAGTGGCCGGGCGCAGCAGGTCCTTGATGTTGAAGCTGTCGCCGTTTTCCTTGAGGATCAACGGCAGCAAGTCCTTGGCCAGCAATACGCCCATCACGTCATCGTGGCTTTCGCCGATCACCGGATAGCGCGAGTGAGCCGAGTCGACCACGGCTGGCAGGAACTCACGGGGAGTCTGGGTCGCCTTGATGCTGACCATCTGCGAGCGCGGCACCATGATGTCGCGCACTTGCAGGTCAGCCACCTGGATGGCGCCTTCGACGATGGCCAGCGCTTCGCTGTCCAGCAACTTGTTCTGATGGGCATCGCGCAGCAGCTCCAGGAGCTCCTGACGGTTCTTCGGCTCGTGGGCAAAAGCCTGGGTGAGCTTACCCAGCCATGACTTCTGCCCGTTGCTCGATCGATCTTCGCTCATAGCGATTACTCTGAATCCTTTGTTGTAACAGTAGGGGATAGTTCGGTTTCGTCGTCTGCGTAAGGGTCCGGATGACCCAGTTCGGCAAGCAACGTTCGTTCCAGTGCTTCCATTTCCTCGGCTTCCTCGTCATCTATATGGTCGTAACCAAGCAGATGCAAGCAGCCGTGAATCACCAGGTGAGCCCAATGGGCGTCCAGCGCCTTGCCTTGCTCGGCGGCTTCACGCTCGACCACGGCCACGCAGATCACCAGATCGCCCAGCAGTGGGATGTCGAGAAACTCGTCGGGCACGTCGGCCGGGAACGACAGGACGTTGGTTGCGTAATCTTTCTGACGCCAGGTGTGATTGAGCTCACGGCCTTCGGCTTCATCGACCAGGCGAATGGTCATTTCCGAGTCGGCCGTGCGCTGGCGCAGGGCCAGCTCGCACCATTGGCGGAATTGGGCTTCGCTGGGGGCGTTGCCCTCGGTGGCAAGCTGCAGGTCAAGCTCAAGCATCGCGGCGGTTGTCCTTCGGGGAGTCGGGTGCAACGCGATTCTCGAAGCGCTCATAGGCTTCGACTATGCGCTGCACCAGCGGGTGGCGCACGACGTCTTTGGGCTTGAAGTGGGTAAAGCTGATACCCGGTACGTCCTCGAGCACTTCAATCACGTGGTTGAGCCCGGACTTGGTGCCCTTGGGCAGGTCGACCTGGGTGATGTCACCGGTGATGACCGCCGTGGACCCGAAGCCGATCCGGGTCAGGAACATCTTCATCTGTTCCACCGTGGTGTTCTGGCTTTCGTCGAGGATGATGAAGCTGTTGTTCAGGGTGCGACCACGCATGTAGGCCAGCGGTGCGACCTCGATGACCTGGCGTTCGATCAGCTTGGCCACGTATTCGAAGCCGAGCATTTCATACAGGGCGTCGTACAGGGGGCGCAGGTACGGGTCGATCTTCTGCGACAGGTCGCCCGGCAGGAAACCAAGTTTCTCGCCAGCTTCGACCGCCGGGCGCACCAACAGGATGCGGCGAATCTGCTCGCGCTCCAGGGCATCTACCGCGCAGGCGACAGCCAGGTAGGTCTTGCCGGTACCGGCTGGGCCGATCCCGAAGTTGATATCGTTACCGAGGATTTCCTTCACGTAGCGCTGCTGATTCAAGCCGCGAGGGCGAATCATGCCTTTTTTGGTGCGCAAGGCTACGGCGGGTTCGGCAGGGGCGTGGTTTTCCAGCTCTTCGACGGCCGATTCCTGCAGGAACAGGTGAACCATGTCCGGCGACAGCTCACTACCCTTGGTTTCACGGTAGAGGCGGCGCAGCAGGTTTTCCGCCGAGGTGGTGTGCTTGAGCTCGCCGATCAGTTCGAACTGATTGCCGCGGTTGCGGATCACGATCGCCAGGCGCTGTTCGATCAAGCGCAAATGCTCGTCGAATTGCCCGCACAGATTGGCGAAGCGGTGAGCCTCAAAGGGCTCGAGGATGAAACGATGCGGTTCTATGGGTGCGTTCAAGGTTGTTTTCAGCCGCCCTTGGGCAATTAAGATGAAATCAAGGATAACGCCAGTGGCCTGGGTGCGAAAGCTCTTATACAGACCAATGTTGAACACCTTCCCCCTGTGGGAGCGAGCTTGCTCGCTCCCACAGGGGAATGTGGTGTTATTGGATCAGCGAACCTCGCAGCGAGTGCGGCTGTGCGGCGTCGATGTGCACGTCGGCGAACTGGCCGATCAGGGTTGGCGTGTCGCAGCGGAAGTTGACGATACGGTTGTTCTCGGTGCGCCCCTGCAGTTCGCCAGGGTCTTTTTTCGAGTAATCGGTGACCAGGATCCGCTGGATCGATCCGACCATTTGTCGGCTGATTTCGAAGCCTTGCTGGTTGAGGCGATGCTGCAGGGCGTTCAGGCGCTGTTTTTTCAGCTCTTCCGGCGTCTCGTCGGCGAGGTCGGCGGCCGGGGTGCCTGGGCGCTGGCTGTAGACGAACGAGTAGGAGAAATCGAAGCCAACGTCTTCGATCAGCTTCATGGTCTGTTCGAAGTCTTTCTCGGTTTCGCCCGGGAAGCCGACGATGAAGTCCGAGCTGATGCAGATGCCCGGTACGGCGGCGCGTAACTTGCGCAGCTTGGACTTGTACTCAAGCGCAGTGTGGTTGCGCTTCATGGCCGAAAGGATTCGGTCCGAACCCGATTGCACCGGCAAGTGCAGGTGCTTGACCAACTCCGGCACGTCGGCGTGAGCCTGGATCAGGCTGTCGGAAAATTCCAGCGGATGGGACGTGGTGTAGCGGATGCGGTCGATGCCATCGACCGCGGCAACCACCCGGATCAGCTCGGCCAGGTCTGCCAGGCGCCCGTCGTGGGTGGTGCCGCGATAACCGTTGACGTTCTGCCCCAGCAGGGTCACTTCACGCACGCCGTTCTCGGCCAGGTGAATGATCTCGGCGATCACGTCATCGAACGGTCGGCTGACTTCTTCGCCACGGGTATAGGGCACCACGCAGAATGTGCAGTACTTGCTGCAGCCTTCCATCACCGAGACATAGGCGCTCGGGCCGTCGATGCGCGGTTCGGGCAGATGGTCGAATTTTTCGATTTCCGGAAACGAGACATCGACCTGCGGCAGTTTGGTGATCCGCGCGGCGTCGATCATTTCCGGCAGGCGGTGCAGGGTCTGCGGGCCGAAGACCACGTCGACATAGGGCGCGCGGTCGCGGATGGCGGCGCCTTCCTGGCTGGCCACGCAGCCGCCGACGGCGATCACCATCTCCGGGTTGGCCAGCTTCAGCTCACGCCAGCGGCCCAACTGGGAGTACACCCGGTCCTGGGCACGTTCGCGGATCGAGCAGGTGTTGAGCAGAATCACGTCCGCGTCTTCGGCGCGGGCAGTCACTTCCAGGGCCTGGTGTTCACCCAGCAGATCAACCATGCGCGAGCTGTCGTACTCGTTCATCTGGCAACCGTGGGTTTCGATGTAAAGCTTCTTGGCCATGGACGGGGTCATCACGTGATTCAAAGAACCGCGCATTATAGGGAACAAGTCCTCAGGTTCCTACCGTCGTGCGTCCAGCGGCTATGCTATAGTTCGCGCCCTCATTTTTATCCCTCGATGTGTTACCCGCCCACCATGACCAAACGTGAAGCTCCAATCTACAAGGTGATTTTCCTCAACCAGGGCCAGGTGTTCGAAATGTACGCCAAGCAGATCTATCAAAGCGATCTGTGGGGCTTCCTGGAAGTGGAAGAGTTCGTCTTTGGCGAGCGCACGCAAGTGGTCGTCGATCCGAGCGAAGAGAAGCTCAAGGCGCAGTTCGAAGGCGTGGTGCGCAGTTTTGTGCCGATGCATTCGATTGTGCGCATCGACGAGGTCGAGCGCCTGGGCACGCCAAAAATCAGCGAAGCCCGTGGCGCGGTCGGCAATGTCATGCCGTTTCCGATGCCGATGCCTGAGAAGTAAGCCTTAACACCGCGTCGTCTTCATCGCTAGCAGACTAGCTCCCACAGCGGGTCTTCTGTGAACACACTGTTTGTGGGAGCGAGCCTGCTCGCAATGGGGCCAGACAGGTCAGTGAAGGCTTACGGCAGCGGCGAGAACGGCGTACGCCCATCCGCGCTTTGCAGCTCCATCAGGTATTTGCGGAAAATCTGCCCCAGCACCTGGGTGGCGACTTCCAGTTCATCGCGTTGCATGTGCTCGGCGACTTCGTCGGCCGTGTCCAGCGCATCTTCGGCGCCGTTGACCGCAGCCATTTTCAGCACGATATAGGCCTGGACGTTATTGGCGGGCACGCCTTCGCCGTGGAAGAACATGGTGCCGAGTTTGAATTGCGCCTGGGCGTGGCCTTGCAGGGAGGCCTTTTCGAAGTAGCTCAGGGCTTGATTGAGGTCGCGCGGTGCATTTTTACCGTCGTAGTAGAACTCGCCCAACTCGTATTGCGCTTCCGCATCCCCGGCGTCCGACGCTTTCTGGCAGGCTTCAAGGGCCTCCTTCAGGTCTTCAGGCTGGGTATTGAGGGTGCAACGACCCATTGCCGGGATCAACAACGAGTTGCCGCCGGCTTGTGCGTGCGCGAGCAGCGGCTGAAGGAGCAACAGGCAGCCCAATGCAAGGGTGCGGCCGGTGCGGTTCATGGGAATCGACTTACCTCTGAAGGGCGCGCGGACCCATCGAGGGATCCAATAAGCGCGCATTATGAAATAAGCAGGACCTTCCTTACAAAGTCTTTACTCGTTTTTCTGCCGCGCGGGAACTATATCTACCGCTTTTAGCGGCAACTTGGATAGTCGTAGCAGCAAAAAGACAGCAATGTAGGATAAAGCTGACGTCGACCGAGGTCGACGTCAGCGGTTTTGGCTTACTTCAGCGCGGCAAATGCTCGCTCGGCCGCGTCCAGGGTCAACTGCAACTCGGCGTCGCCGTGGGCGATCGAGGTGAAGCCTGCCTCGAAGGCGCTTGGCGCCAGGTACACGCCGCCTTCGAGCATCAGGTGGAAGAAACGCTTGAACAGGTTGGCATCGCTGGCCATGACGTCGTCAAAGGTCACGATGTCGTCGGCGCCACTGAAGTACAGGCCGAACATGCCACCCGCCTGGGTCGTGACGAATGGGATGCCCGCGGCATCGGCACGCTGTTGCAGGCCATCGAGCAGGCGGCTGGTGTAGTCGCTGAGTTCGGCGTGGAAGCCCGGACGGCTGATCAGGCGCAGGGTGGTCAGGCCGGCCGCCATGGCCAGCGGGTTACCCGACAGGGTGCCAGCCTGGTAGACCGGACCCAGCGGGGCAATGTGCGACATGATTTCGCGCTTGCCGCCGAAGCAACCCACCGGCATGCCGCCGCCGATGATCTTGCCGAAGGTGCTCAGGTCTGGAGTCACGCCGTAGTGCGCTTGGGCGCCGCCCAATGCCACGCGGAAACCGGTCATCACTTCGTCGAAAATCAGCACCACGCCGTGCTGGTCGCACAGGCTGCGCAGGCCTTCGAGGAAACCCGGAGCCGGCGGTACGCAGTTCATGTTGCCGGCTACCGGCTCGACGATGATGCACGCCACTTCCTGGCCGACTTCGCCGAGCATCTTGGCCACCGCATCGATGTCGTTGAACGGCAGGGTCAGGGTGTGCTTGGCAAAGGCGGCGGGTACGCCAGCGGAACTTGGCACGCCTTGGGTCAGCAGGCCCGAGCCGGCCTTGACCAGCAGGCTGTCGGAATGGCCGTGGTAGCAGCCTTCGAACTTGATGATGCTGTCACGGCCCGTGAAACCACGGGCCAGGCGAATCGCGCTCATGGTCGCTTCGGTGCCGGAGCTGACCATGCGCACCATTTCCATCGACGGCACGATCGAGCAGACCAGGTCGGCCATTTCGGTTTCCATCGCCGTTGGGGCGCCGTAGGACAGGCCGTGTTCCAGTTGCTTGCGCACAGCGTCCAGCACTTCTGGGTGGCTGTGGCCGAGAATCATCGGGCCCCAGGAGCCGACGTAGTCGACATAGCGCTTGTCGTCTTCGTCTGTCACGTAGGCGCCTTCAGCGTGCTTGAAGAACAGCGGGGTGCCGCCCACGCTCTTGAATGCACGTACGGGCGAATTCACGCCGCCGGGAATGTGTTTCTGGGCGTTGGCAAACAGGATTTCGGAACGAGACATGGTAGGGCTCTCAAAAATTCAGGAATTGAACAATGCGTTGAAGGCGCGCGCGCGGCGGGTCACTTCGCTCGTGCTGTCGGCGCCGAACAGGCCATGCACCACGGCCAGCAGGTCGACCCCATGGGCCACCAGCGGGGCGGCGTTGTCCAGGGTGATACCGCCGATCGCACAGATCGGCAGGTGTAGCCGGGCGCGGGCCTGGTCGAGCAGTTCGAGGCTGCAGGTCGGTGCGCCGGGTTTGGTGTTGGAGTTGAAAAAGCGGCCGAAGGCGACATAACTGGCACCTTCCTTGGCCGCTTGTTCGGCCAGCTCGATCTGCGCGTGACAGGTCGAGCCGATGATCGCCTGGCGACCCAGCAGCGCCCGGGCCGGGGTCAGCGGGCCATCGGTTTGCCCCAGGTGCACGCCGACGCCCAGGCGTGCGGCCAGTTCGGCGTCGTCGTTGATGATCAACTGGGTCTTGTAGCGCTCGCACAGGCCGCGCAGGGCTTCGGCTTCGCGCAGGCGGCGCGCCTCGTCGGTGCTTTTGTCGCGGTACTGCAGCAAGGTCACGCCACCCTCCAGTGCCGCTTGCACATAGGGCAGGAACTTGCCGGCCAGTAACTGACTGTCGGTAATGGCGTACAGACCACGTAATTTCATCGGGCAAGCCTCATGGCGTTACGAGCAAAAATCCAGCGGCAGGCGGCGCGGAACAAACTGGCCTTTGCCCAGTTGTTCGGCGTCACGCAGGGTGCGCCACGTGTAGTCCAGTGCCGACTTCACCGCGCTGGCGAGGTGTTCGCCCTGGGCCAGGCGACCGGCCAGGGCGCTGGCCAGGGTGCATCCGGATCCGTGGTAGCTGCCGGGCAGGCGCTGGCAGGTAAAGGTTTCGCGGTGACCGTCGCGGCTGTAGAGGCGATTGTGTACTTGATGTTCGTCGCCATGCCCACCGGTAATCAGCAAGTGTTTGACGTAGGGCAGGAGTTTTTCTGCGCACTGGTCGGCGCTGCCGTCTGGCAGTTCAGCCAGGATCCGGGCTTCAGGAAGGTTAGGGGTGGCGATGATCGCCAATGGCAGCAGGCGCTCGCGCATGGCGTAGCCGACTTCGTCCTTGCCCAGGCGTCCGCCGCCGCCGGCGCGCAGCACCGGGTCGCAGACCACGGGCAGGTGCGGATGCGCCTGGAGCAGTTCGACCACGGTGTCGACCATTTCCAGTGAGCCGAGCATGCCCAGCTTGACCGCCGCAACCTGCGAGTCGTTGAGGACGGCATTGGCCTGGGCCAGTACCCACTCACGATCGAGGACGCGGAAATCACTGACATTGACGGTGTCTTGCACGGTCAGGGCAGTGACGGCCGGGGCCGCATGACAACCCTGAGCCAGCAGGGCTTCGATATCTGCCTGCAAGCCGGCGCCACCACTTGGGTCGTGGCCGGAGAGACAGAGGACAACGGGGCGAGAGCTGTAGATATTCATGGTGCGCGAGCTTACCACCAAACACGTTTTTTCGGTGCGCCTGGCAGCACGCCAGGACTTGCTGCCAGCCGCGTGGGCTCGTGGCAGCGGCGGGCGGTTAGGGATGATCCTCATAATCTGACTGGATCTTCAGGTATTGACCGCTCTGTTCCGCCGAAAGGCCCGTTCTAGAGCCTTCAAACTAAAAATTTCAATGGTGTTCAAACGCCACCAGCGGCTATGCTAGAGTGGATCCAAACCAATAACAGGTTGTATCGGTTCGACGTCTGCTCAAAAGGAAATGGGGGGGCTTCCTGACGCACCGGACAGGCCATGCTGGGGCTTTATGCGCTATTTGCTGATGTTGCTGTTGAGTTTGCCCATGTTGGCGAGCGCAGCGGACTTTGATGAGTTCACCCAAAAGCTCCCCTTGGGTCGGATCATGCAGGTGTACGAGGATGTCGCCGGCACTGCGAGCATCAAAGACGTCCAGGCCCAAGCGGCGGCCGGTCATTTCAGCCCCCACCACAAAGCCACCCTGAATGCCGGTTACTCCCGTTCGGTGTTCTGGCTGAAGATCGACCTGCATTACCGCCCGAGCAATCCCGAGGTCCTGCGTACCTGGCTGCTGGAGTTGGCGTACCCACCCCTGGATCACGTCGACCTGTACCTGCCCGATGGCACTGGGAATTATCAGCTCAAGCAGCGCACCGGTGACGCCTTGCCGTTCGCCACCCGGGAAATTCGCCAGAACAACTACCTGTTTGACTTGCCCTTCGTGGCCAATGAACAGAAGACCGTCTACCTGCGCCTGCAAAGCCAGGGTTCGATCCAGGCGCCGCTGGCGCTGTGGTCGAGTACGGCCTATCTGGAAGACCAGCCGGTGCGCCTGTATATCCTCGGGCTGATTTACGGGGTCCTGCTGGGGATGCTGGTCTATAACCTGTTCATCTACCTCAGCGTGCGCGACACCAGCTACCTCTATTACATCTTCTATATCGCCTCGTTCGGCCTGTACCAGCTCTCGGTGAACGGGGCGGCGGTGGAGTACTTCTGGCCGAACAACCCTTGGTGGGCCAACGCCTCGACACCGTTTTTCATCGGCTGCGCGGCGCTGTTCGGCAGCCAGTTCGCCCGCAGTTTCCTGCAAACCTCCAGTCACAGTCGCTGGTTCGATCGCCTGCTATTGACGCTGGTGGCCTGCAGCGCGGTGGTGGTCGGCCTGTCGTTGATGACCAGCTATGCCCTGGCCCTGCGCCTGGCCACGGCATTGGCGCTGATCTTCACCGTGGTGATTTTCTCGGCGGGGATTTTCGCCTGGTGGCGCGGCCTGCGGGTAGCACGCTATTTCATCATCGCCTGGTCGGCGTTCCTGCTCGGCGGCATCGTCAATACGCTGATGGTGCTGGGCTACCTGCCTAACGTGTTCCTGACCATGTACGCCAGCCAGATCGGTTCGGCGATTGAGGTCGCATTGCTGTCCCTGGCCCTGGCTGACCGCATCAACACCATGCGCGAGCAGCAGGCACAGACATTGTTCGATGCCGGGCAGAAGCTGGAAGTGTTGAACCAGCAACTGGCCCACAGTAACCAGCTCAAGGATGAGTTCCTGGCGACCCTGACCCACGAACTGCGCACGCCGATGAATGGGGTGATCGGTTCGCTGGAGTTGATGCAGACCGTCGAGATGGATCCGGAGCTGGAGCAGTATCAGCAGACCGCCGCCGGTTCGGCCCGGGACATGATGCGCATGGTCAACGGCATCCTGACCCTGACCGAGTTGCAGGCCGGGCGCCTCAAGGCCTACCCGGAGTCGTTCAGCCTGCGTTCGGTGGTCGATGGCCTGCACCAGCAGTTCGCCGCCAATGCCGCGAGCAAGGCCCTGGATTTCAAGGTTGAGCTGGCCCAGGGCTTGCCCGATCGCCTGCACGGTGACAGCGCCAAGCTGGTGCAGTGCCTGGAGTGCCTGCTGGACAACTCGATCAAGTTCACCCACGTCGGCGGGTTGGCGTTGCGGGTCAGCGGCAAGCCGGCTGAAGCCGGGCGCCAGGCGTTGTCCTTTGCCGTAATCGACACCGGCATCGGCTTTACTGACCTGGGCGAGGCGACCATGTATCAGCGCTTTTTCCAGCTCGACGGTTCCATGACCCGCGAGTACGGCGGCCTGGGAGTGGGGTTGGCGATCTGTCGGCAATTGGTCGAGTTGATCGGCGGGCGCCTGACCCACCGCTCTGAACCTGGGCGTGGCAGCCGGTTTCAGCTGGATGTCGAGTTCGAGGTGGTGACGCTGCCGCCGAGCACCGCTACCGTGCGTCACGGCCAGGACCTGGTGAGCGTGCGCGACCCCCAGGATTGCCGGGTGTTGTTGGTCGACGACGACAGTATCAATCAACTGGTGGTGCGCGGCATGTTGCTCAAGCTCGGCTATCGGGTGCGCAGTGTCGACAGCGCCCCCGCCGCGCTGGAGTGCTTGCGCCGGGAGTATTTTGATGCGGTGCTGCTGGACAGTCCGATGCCCGCGCTGGCGGGGCAGACGATGTGCGAGCAGATCCGTGCGCTGCCGGGCTACGCCAACGTTGCGGTGCTGGCTGCGGTGGCCACCACCAGCCTGGACTTCGAGGCCGGGCTGACTGATTGCCTGAGCAAACCGGTGAAATTCGAAGAGTTGCAGGCGGTGCTGCATCGTCGGTTACTTTGCCAGCAGCAAGGTGAAAGCGCCGGCATTTAGGCGTATATGCCACTTTGTGAGGGGGTGGCAGGGTGCTTAACTGAGGGTCTTCGCTGACCCAAGGAGGCCCGCCATGAACCTGCACCAGTTCGCCGAAACCCACGAAGTCACCAATCAGCCACCCTCCCTGGACGGGGTCAACCTGTACCGCGTCGACCTGCCGCTGCAAGAGTGGTCGCGGCGTTTCGGGGCGGGTTGGGCCGAGTCGCGAATCGACGCCTATGGTGCCTTGGCCGGTGGTCCGTTGATGGCCGCGGGGTTTTTGGCCAACCAGAACAAGCCGCTGTTCTGCAGCCATGATCGGTATGGTCATCGCATCGACCTGGTGGAGTTTCACCCGGCTTACCATGAACTGATGCGGGCTGCGGTCGAGCACGGGCTGACGTCCTTGCCCTGGACCGATCCACAGGCCGGCGCCCATGTTGCCCGGGCCTCCATGACGTACCTGCACAGCCAGGCCGAAGCCGGCAGTGGCTGCCCGCTGACCATGACGTTCGCCAGCGTGCCCGCCTTGCGTCTGCAGCCGGACATCGCCCGGCAATGGCTGCCGAAAGTCCTCGCCCGCGAGTATGACCCGCGCAATGTCGGCATGGCCCACAAGGCCGGCGTCACGATCGGCATGGCGATGACCGAGAAGCAGGGCGGCACCGACGTGCGGGCCAATACCACCAAGGCGTATCCAGTCGGTGCGGCCGGTCCGGGCCAGGCGTATGAACTGGTGGGCCATAAATGGTTCTGCTCGGCACCGATGTGCGACGCCTTCCTGACCCTGGCCCAGACCGACAAGGGCCTGACCTGCTTCCTGCTGCCGCGCCATCGACCGGATGACACGCGGAACCAGTTCTACATCCAGCGCCTGAAAAACAAACTGGGCAATTGCTCCAATGCGTCCAGTGAAGTCGAGTTTCGTGGGGCGCTGGCGTGGATGATCGGCGAGGAGGGGCGTGGCGTACCGACCATTATCGAAATGGTCGCCATGACCCGTTTTGATTGCATGGTCGGCTCCAGTGCCTTGATGCGCCAGGCGCTGACTCAGGCCAGCCATCACTGCGCCCACCGCCAGGTGGGTGGCAAGTTTCTCAGCGAACAGCCGCTGATGCAGAACGTGCTCGCCGACCTGGCGCTGGAAAGCGAGGCCGCCCTGGCCTTGAGCCTGCGCATGGGGCAGGCGCTGGATCAACTGGATGACTCCCAGGAAGCCAAGTTCGCCCGGCTGGTGACAGCGGTGGGCAAGTACTGGATCTGCAAGCGCGCCCCGGCCATGATCAATGAAGCTGCCGAGTGCATGGGCGGCGCCGGTTATGTCGAGGAAAGCATCCTGCCGCGCCTGTACCGTGAGGCGCCGGTGAACTCGACGTGGGAAGGTTCCGGTAACGTGCAGTGCCTGGACGTGCTGCGTGCCCTGTCCAAAGAGCCCGGAGTGCTCGATGCACTGTTCAGCGAACTGGGCGACGGGCATGGCGACAAACGCCTGGCCACGCACATCCAGCAGTTGCAGGCGGCGTTCAAGGACACCAGCGACATCCAATACCGCGCCCGCCAACTGACCGAGGACATTGCCCTGGGCCTGCAGGCCAAGTTGTTGCTCGAGGCGGGCAATGCCAGCGTCAGCGACGCCTTTATCGCCAGTCGCCTGAACGGTGGAGGCCGGGTTTACGGTGCGTTGCCGCGAGGTCTGGATGTGGAAGCCATCGTCGCCCGTTCGACCCCGCAGCGCTACTGACCACAACAAAGCCCTGTGGGAGCGAGCTTGCTCGCGATTGCGATCAAACATTCAACATCAATGTTGCCTGACACACCGCAATCGCGGGCAAGCCCGCTCCCACAGGATTTCCAGTGTTCCGGAATTGAAGCGTAACCAACACGCCACTGTTCCCGTGAAGCAACGTTGCAGGCAAGATGAAGGCCTGCAAGCCAGAACACAGGAAGCTGATCGTGACCGAAGCCTTTATTGTCGTTCAAACCGCTGAACAAGCCGTGGACCGGCTCGCCGCGCTGCACGAGCGAGCCACTACGGCGTTGAACCAGGCGCTCAAGCGTTATCTGAAAGACCGCATCGAACCCGATGCCGAACAGCGTGCGATGTTCCGCTACCCGGAATTGCGCCTGACCTACCTGTGCCAGGGCGAAGTCCCACAGACCACCCGGGCTTACGCCAAGGTGCAGTTGCCGGGGACCTACAGCGTCACCGTCACCCATCCGGCGGCGTTTCGTAAGTACTTGCTGGAGCAACTGGTGCCCTTGATGCACGACTTCACCGTGACGGTGGAAGTGGGTGTCAGCCAGCAGAATATCCCGTACCCCTATGTGGTCGAGCAGGGCGATGAACTGGCCGGCTCCGGCGTGACCGCCGCGGTGCTGGCGCGGGTGTTCCCGAGCACCGACCTGTCGGCGGCCACCGATGGCATCGCCGACGGCCTGTACGATTGGGAAAATACCGATCCGCTGCCTCTGGCCCTGTTCGACGCCGCGCGGGTCGACTTCTCCCTGCGCCGCCTGGTGCACTACACCGGCAGCGACTGGCGGCATGTGCAGCCGTGGATCCTGCTGACCAACTACCATCGTTATGTCGACCAGTTCATCGTCCATGGCCTGGAGCAATTGCGCAGCGACCCGCGCTTTGTGCGCATGGTGCTGCCGGGCAACGTGATCATCGAAAAGAGCATGGATCACGGCGAAGCCTCGGCCATTGCCGCAGGTGTGGTCTGGCACCGTTACCAGATGCCGGCCTACCACTTGCTGGCGTCCGACGGGCATGGCGTGACCCTGGTCAACATTGGTGTCGGCCCGTCCAACGCGAAGAACATCACCGACCACCTGGCTGTGCTGCGTCCGCACTGCTGGCTGATGATCGGGCACTGCGGTGGCCTGCGCCAATCGCAGACGATCGGCGACTACGTGCTGGCCCACGCCTACATGCGGCGCGACGGGATTCTCGACCGGGTGGTGCCGCCGAACATTCCGATCCCGGCGCTGGCCGAAGTGCAAATGGCGCTGCAACAGGCGGCTGCCAACGTCACGGGCGAGAAGGGCGATGACCTGAAAAAACGCCTGCGCACCGGTACCGTGCTGACCTACGACGACCGTAACTGGGAATTGCGTTGGGCCCAGGAACGACCGTTGATCAACCTGTCGCGGGCCGTGGCGGTGGACATGGAAAGCGGCACCATCGCCGCCCAGGGTTATCGTCTGCGGGTGCCGTATGGCACGTTGCTGTGTGTCTCGGACAAGCCGCTGCACAGTGAAATCAAGCTGCCGGGTTCGGCCAACGCTTTTTATGAGCGTGCGGTCAGCCAGCACTTGAAAATCGGCATCGCCGCGGTGGATCTACTGCGCACCGAGCTCAACTCATTGCACTCGCGCAAACTGCGCAGCTTTGACGAGCCGCCGTTCCGCTGATTGTTATCGTGGTCATTTGACGGTCGGGGCACTAGCATGGGCAGCCCTGACCGTTAGATGTTGTGTTTGCCATGTCCCGTCCTCGTCCTCCTTCCCGTCGCCCAGGTGCTGCCCCCGCAGGCCCGCGCCGCGTGGCCAAAGCGCCGCCGGCTGAACCGAAACTGATTCTGTTCAACAAACCCTTCGATGTGCTGACGCAATTCAGTGATGGCGAAGGGCGGGCGACGCTCAAGGATTACCTCGAGATTCCCGGGATCTACCCGGCCGGCCGCCTGGACCGTGATAGCGAAGGGCTGCTGTTGCTGACCAACGATGGCCAGTTGCAGGCGCGGATTGCCGACCCCAAGCACAAGTTGGCCAAGACTTATTGGGTGCAGGTCGAAGGCGAGCCGTCGGCCGAGCAGTTGCAGCGCTTGCGTGACGGTGTCGAGCTCAATGACGGCATGACCTTGCCCGCTGAGGCGCGTCAGCTGGAAACGCCGGAGCTGTGGCCACGCAACCCGCCGGTACGCTTTCGTAAAAGCGTGCCGACCAGTTGGCTGGAGTTGGTGATTCGTGAGGGGCGCAACCGCCAGGTGCGGCGCATGACCGCGGCAGTGGGCTTGCCGACCTTGCGCCTGGTGCGCGTGCGAATCGGCGACTGGACGCTCGAGGGGCTCGACCAGGGCCAGTGGAAGGAAGTGCCGGCGCGCTTATAAAGTGCCGGATTCGATCAGGCCAATTACCACGCTCTTGATGATGAATGCCGCCACACCCAGGCCCAGCACAAAGAACAGGATGAACGAGCCGAAACGTCCGGCCTTGGATTTCTTTGCCAGGTCCCAGACGATGAAACCCATGAAAATGATCAGGATGCTGACCAGGCCGGTCATCATCCACTCTTCCAACAGTGCAGGATCCATCGAACATCTCCAGCGTGCGCAGGGCAAAAAAGGCCGGGGGAGTATACGCCAAGGGCGCGCGGCGGGGCATTGACCTGCGTCGGTGTGCCGCAGCCTTGCGCCCCGTAGGTGCAAGGCTTGCCCGCGATGGCGTACTTAGCCGCGCAAATGGGTCAACGGCAACTCGGTACTGTTCAATACCTGGTTGAGCACGAAGCTGGAGCGCACACTGGTCACCCCTTCAATCCGGGTCAGGTGGCCGAGCAGCAGTTTCTGGTAATGGTCCATGTCCGGCACCACCACCTTGAGCTGGTAGTCGGCGTCCATCCCGGTCACCAGGCTGCACTCCAGTACCTGGGGCAGGGTGCGAATGGCGGCCTCGAAATTTTCGAAGCGCTCGGGAGTGTGGCGGTCCATGCCGATCAATACGTAGGCCGTCAGGCTCAAGCCGAGCAGCTTGCGGTCGAGCAGGGCGACCTGGCGGCTGATGTAGCCATCGTCCTCCAACTGTTTGACCCGCCGCGAACAAGGCGAGGGCGAAAGGCCGATGCGCTCGGCCAGCTCCTGATTGGAGATGCGTGCGTCGCGCTGCAATTCCGCCAAAATGCTCAAGTCGTATCGGTCGAGTTTGCTCATGAAACAGGCCTTTGTCTTAACAATTGCGGTGGATTATCTATCAGGGGTGAAAAATTGCGCAAGTTATGTTTATTTGAGCAATATTCGCAATCCTCTGCCGTGGCCTCAGGCCTATTCTTATTACCAGAATCACTGCCCGGACAAACAGTCCACAGCGGCCCGCCGAATCAGGCCAGCCGCGGCCACCCCTCCCACAGGAGGCGAGTTGGCCCCCGGGCTACACACTGTCCAGAAGACGGAGTGAGGTGAGCCGGCGTCAAAAGCGTCGAGCACGGACTAAGTTCTCAAGGGGAGGCCGACGGGCCTCCCTTTTTTATGGTGCGCGAAATAAGGCCAGGCCCGGGCAATTGCCTGGGCTCGCGGGACTATCAGGTTCAGTGGTAGCTGTGAGCTTAAAGCTTGCCGCTTGCGGCTGAGCCAATCGGGTCAGCGTGCACCAGCACTTCGGCTCGTGGGTAGGCGGCGTGAATGGCATCGGCCGCCTGGTCGCTGATGCCATGGGCGACGGATAAGGTCAGGTCCCCTGGCAGTTCCAGGTGCAGTTGCACAAACCAGTGGTTGCCCGAGACCCGGGTGCGCAAGTCGTGGGCGCCCAGGACGCCGGGCACGCCACAGGCCAGTTCGAGCATGTGCTGGCTGATCTCGGGCGGCAGTTCCTCGTCCATCAGCACGGTAAAGCTTTCCCGGGCGATCTGTATCGCACTCCACAGGATGTAGGCGGCAATGGCCAGGCCGAACCAGGCGTCCAGTTGATGCCAGCCAAACCCAGCCAGCACCAGGGCAAGCAGGATGCTGCCATTGAGCAGCAGGTCGGAGCGGTAGTGCAGTGAGTCGGCGCGCACCGCATTGGACCCGGTTTCGCGGATAACCCGGTGTTGCAACAGCAGCAATGCTGCCGTCAGGCCGAGGGAAAACACAATCACCCCGATACTGATCCAGGGCGCACCGACCGGCTCCGGATGCTTGAGCCGGTCGAAAGCCTGGAAGGCGATCAGTAACGCACTGCCGCCGATGAACAGCGCCTGGGCCATACCCGCCAGGGACTCGGCCTTGCCATGCCCATAGCGGTGATCGTCGTCCGCCGGGCGCAGGGCGTAGTGCACCGCCAGCAGATTGAGCAGCGAGGTCACGCCGTCGAGTGCCGAGTCCGTCAAGCCGGCGAGCATGCTCACCGACCCGCTTAACCACCAGGCAATGGCCTTGGCGATAATCAGGATGCTGGCCACCGCCACCGAGGCGCGGGTGGCCAGGCGTAACAGGCGAGCGTGTTCCGGGCTGCTGGTCATAGGTGCATCGTTCCTTCGGTGCGCGTCATCAAGCGGCGGGTTGCAACCCTAGCGATGCCAGTTGCTGGGCACTGCCCTTATGCTGGATCAGGCGTGGATCGTCCAACGGGAAGCTGCGGCCCAACTCGGTTTGCAGGATGGTCTGCAGCTTGGCGTTGTCGACCTGGCCGTCGGCGCCGATCGCTTGCTGGAGTTTTTCCGGGGCCACTTGGGCGGTCTTGCCTGGCTCGAAATAAATCGCCCCGGTAGTGAAGTCCACGGCAAAGGCGATCAGCCCGGGGATCACATAAAACAGCAGGCCAACGGCATCGAGCACGGCAATTGCCGGGTCGATCTTGCCGTCGATCTGGCCACGGCGATCGGGGTAGAAAATCGACCCGCACGCGGTCAGTTGGGTCAGCAGGGTCGCTACCAGCACACCACCAATCAGACGAAACGGAACACGCATAAGAATTCTCCTCGGCAAACTTGAAACGAAACGTCGTCGCTATGAATTAGGACCGTGACGAACGCAAAGCAGTTCGCCGTTATACTCGCCGCTCTGTTTTGGAGCCAGCATGATTTCTTTGCCGATTGATGAAGTTTTACCCGCGCTGCGTGAAGCCCTGACGACACGCCATGAAGCCGTGCTCGAAGCACCGCCCGGCGCCGGTAAGACCACCCGCGTGCCTTTGGCGCTGCTCAACGAGCCGTGGCTGGCCGGGCAAACCATCCTGATGCTGGAGCCGCGCCGGCTGGCGGCGCGCGCAGCGGCCGAGCGCCTGGCCAGTGAGCTGGGGGAGAAAGTCGGGGAAACCGTCGGCTACCGGATCCGCCTGGACAGCAAGGTCGGTCCCAACACCCGTATCGAAGTGGTCACCGAAGGCATCCTCACCCGCCGCTTGCAGGAAGATCCGGCGCTGGAGGGGGTTGGCCTGCTGATTTTCGATGAGTACCACGAGCGCAGCCTGGATGCCGACCTGGCCCTGGCCCTGAGCCTCAATGGCCGGGAGTTGTTTCGCGACGAGCAGCCACTGAAGATTCTGCTGATGTCGGCCACTCTCGAAGGCGAGCGCCTGGCCAGCTTGCTGAATGATGCGCCGATCCTGCGCAGCGAAGGCCGCATGTACCCGGTGGCGATGCGCTGGGGCCGGCCGTTTCAGCCGGGTGAGTTCATCGAGCCACGGTTGGTGCAGACCGTGCTCGAAGCCTTGAATGATGAGACTGGCAGCCTGTTGGTATTCCTGCCCGGGCAAGCGGAAATCCGTCGGGTGCACCAGCAGTTGGCCGATGCCCTGGGTGAGCGCTCCACGGTGTTGTTGTGCCCGTTGCACGGCGAACTCGACCTGGCAGCGCAGCGGGCGGCCATCGATCCGGCGCCGGCGGGGCAACGCAAAGTGGTGCTGGCGACCAACATCGCCGAGACCAGCCTGACCATTGACGGCGTGCGGGTAGTAATCGATGCCGGGCTGGCGCGGGTGCCGCGTTTCGACCCTGGCAGCGGCATGACACGCCTCGATACCCAGCGGATCTCCCGCGCCAGCGCCACCCAACGTGCCGGTCGTGCCGGACGCCTGGAGCCGGGGGTGTGTTATCGGCTGTGGTCCCAGGACCAGCATGAACAATTGGCAGCCTATGCCAGTGCCGAAATACTCTCGGCGGACCTCGCCGGCCTGGCGTTGCAGTTGGGGCGTTGGGGTGTGACTCCGGGGCAACTGGTGTGGCTCGATGTGCCGCCGGCGGCGGCGTATGCCCAGGCCCAGGACCTGCTCGAACGCTTGGGGGCCCTGCAAGGCTCCTCGCCGCAAGATTGGCAACTGACCCGGCATGGCCAGGCTATGGCCGAACTGCCGGCCCACCCGCGGATTGCCCATTTGTTGCTGCGCGGCCAGGCGCTGGGCCTGGCGAACATGGCCTGCGATGTCGCGGCGTTGCTCGGCGAGCGGGATATTTTGCGCGGCGCCGGTGCCGACCTGCACAGTCGCCTGGTGCTGCTGTCCGGTGAGGAACGGGCTGCCCGGGGCGCCCAGGGTGGTGTGCAGCGGGCTCGGCAACTGGCGCGGCAGTATCGCGGCTATCTGCGTGGCAAACCCGAGCAACCGGTGCCGGACCCGCAACATCCGCGCTGGCTTGGCGCGTTGCTGGCCCTGGCCTACCCGGACCGCGTGGCCCAGCAGCGCCGTGCGGGCGGGGCGGAATATCGCTTGGCCAACGGACGCGCGGCGTTGTTTGCCGAGGCGGACAGCCTGATGAAACAGGGCTGGCTGGTCGTCGCCGATTTGGGCAGTCGCCAGGGGCAACGGGAAGAACGGATCTACCTGGCGGCGGATTTTGACCCGGCGCTGTTCGACTCGGTATTGGCCGAGCAAGTGCGCTGCGTCGATCAACTGGATTGGGACGAGCGCGAAGGCGTGCTGCGCGCTGAGCGCCAGCGTAAGGTCGGCGAGCTGGTATTGAGTCGTGAGCCGTTGACCGGCCTGGATGAAGCGGCGCGCAGCCAGGCGCTGGTCAACCTGGTGCGGCGCAAGGGCCTGGAGCTGTTGCCCTGGACCCCGGAGCTGCGCCAGTGGCAGGCCCGTGTGGCGCTCTTGCGCCAGCTCGACCTCGATCAGCAGGGCGACAGCAGTTGGCCGGATGTCAGCGACGGCGCGCTGCTCAAGAGCCTGGAACACTGGCTGATGCCTTATCTGGGGCGGGTTTCACGGCTCAGCCACTTTGCCAACCTGGACCTGTCGAGCATTGTGCATAACTTGCTGCCCTGGCCGTTGCCCCAACGCCTGGATGAGCTGGCGCCCCATCACCTGAGCGTGCCTTCGGGGTCGTCGATCCGCCTGGACTACAGTGAACAACCACCGATTCTCGCAGTGCGCCTGCAGGAATTGTTTGGCCTGGCCGAGACCCCGCGCATTGCCGGTGGCCGGCAGGTGGTCAAGCTGCACCTGCTGTCACCGGCCCGCCGCCCGGTGCAGGTGACCCAGGACCTGGCAAATTTCTGGCGCAGTACCTACGCCGAAGTGAAGAAGGACCTGAAGGGCCGATACCCCAAGCACTACTGGCCCGATGACCCTCTGGTGGCAGAAGCCACGGCGCGGGCCAAACCGCGCAAGTCCTGATGGTTGGGTGGCCGTATGCAACATCCGCGAGCACCTGAATCCGGATCTGTGGGAGCGGGCTTGCCCGCGATGGGGCCGGTCCATTCAACATCAAGGTTGCCTGACACACCGCCATCGCGAGCAAGCTCGCTCCTACAAAAAAACCGTGCTTACGGTGTTGCTGGTAGCAGAAACCGCGCAATCACCGGCAAGTGATCGGAAATGCGCAGCGTATCGTCCTGCCGGACCTCGGCTTGTACCCGCTTGAGCCTGGGGCTGTAGAACAGGTAGTCGACCGTCCGGTCCGGGCCGTTGAGGCCAGGGTCGTTGGGATAGTGGGTCAGCCAGCGGGCGCGGTCGATGCCGCTGGCTTCGTTATTGGTCGGGATCATCGGGTACTTGTCCCACAGCGTGTGCAGGGCACTGTCGGCGGTGTAGGGCGTGCGCTGTTCGGGGGGCAGGCGCTGGAACTGGCCCAGGGGCAGCAGGTTGAAATCACCACCGATCAGCCACGGGGTGCCGCGCGCCTCGAACTTATCCAACACCTTGGCGACCGCCGCGACCTTGTTCTGCAGGCTGTCGTCCGGCTGGCGCACCCAGTCCAGGTGAGTATTGAGCAGCGCCAACTGGCCGCCGTCTCTGAGGGGCAGGTAGCTCACCAGCAAGGCGTTTTTCGGTTGGAACTGGCGACTGATGAAGTTCTGCGGCGGCTCGGGCAGTTGCTGGCGTTCGGCGTGTTCGATCTGGTAGCGGCTCAAGGTCGCCAATTGCCGGCCGACACTGCCAAAAATATGCAGGTCCGGCACGAAGTCAGCCTTCCAGTCGAACGCCCAGGTACTGCAGGGATAAAGGTCCGCCAGGCGTTCGCGGAGCAGTTTGAGCTGGTCCTGATAGTCGCTGGCCTTGGCCCCGTCATCCAGCTCCTGCAACAGCACTACATCCGGCTGCTCATCGCGGATCACCCGCGCCACTTCATCGAGGCTGAAGGCCATGTCTTCCGGGGTCGGGGATTCGTCGCTGCCCTGGGCCAGGTCGTTCCAGAACACATAACGCTTGCCCGCCAGGTACTGCACGTTCCAGGTCATGACCTTCAGCGCCTGGCCAGGCACCAGCGAGGGCGCCGGGGCGCTGCACTGCACCGTCAGGGGTTCCTTGGCCTCGGGGCGCCAGGTCAGGCTGTAGGTCGAGGCCAGCAACAGGCCTGCCAGGATCAGCAGGCCTAAGAGGGTGTAGCGCAGTAGGCGGGTCATGGGCTCGGCTTATGGCGTTACAAAGTTGGTCCCGAGCATAACCGAGAGCAGGGTCCGAGCCCAAGGGTGCTGCGGTCAGGCATTGCCCTGGGTTTTGTCAGGCGCTTCGCTGATCAGCATGAACAGGCGAAACAGCACCACGCTGGTGAACAGTTGCAGGAAGCTATGGCCACTTTCGATAAGGACCGACAGCACCGGGTTCTGTGGTGACGGATAGAGCGAGACGCTCACCCCCTTGAGCAGCCACAGTGGCCCCATCACACAGAGAATGCACACCAGGATGCGCAGGAAATTGCCTCGGGCCAGGCGCATGCTTTCGCGGATCGCGGCCAACGGCGCCAGGTTGCGCAGTACTAGCAGGTATTCGGCGAACGCCAGCATCACCATCAGCCAGATGCCCGGCAGGAAGTACAGCGACAGGCCCACCAGAATCATCAGGGTGTTGACGGCCGTCAGCAAGGCGAAGCGTGGCCACAGGCTGGCCGATGCTGCCCACAGGTCACGGGTGCGTGGAGATTCGCCACGGCTGCGGGCATCGAGAAACAGAATCAGCGCGGCGGTGTACAACGGGTAGACCAGCAGCCCGACAATCACGCTGTAGCCGGGAAACGCCTCGGGTCCCTGGGTGTGGTCGACCAATTGTTGCAGCAGGGCCTCGATCACCACCAGCGGCAGGCACAACGAGACGATGCCGCCCAGGTTGCGCTTGAAGAAATACAAGGAGTCGCGGAGTACGTCTAACGGATTCATCGGTCGCTTTCGCAGGTTGCAAAGTATGGCGACACTGTAACCGATGGGAGCCTTACCTGAACAAAGGTAAACGTTAGGTAAAGCGCATTGAAACAGCTGGCGTCGGCCCCATTACTGCCGGGCACCTAATCCACACGGGATGAGGGCAAAGATTTTTCCGGCAATCTATGAGGTCGCCATGAACAGCGAAGAGCAATCCCTGATCGATGACCTGTTTGCACGGCTGCAACAGGCGCAAACCCAGGCCGAACCGCGCGACGCCCTGGCGCAAGCGCGAATCAACCAGCACCTGGGCCGCCAGCCCGATGCCGGTTATTTCATGACCCAGGCGATCCTGGTGCAAGAGGCGGCGCTCAAGCGCCTCGACGAGCAAAACCAAGCGCTCGCGCAACAGGTTGAGCAATTGCGCAACCAGGTGTTGCAGGCCCAGGCGCAGACCCCGGCAGCGGCGCCGAGCGGCAGTGGCGGGTTCCTGTCCAGCCTGTTTGGCGGGCCGCGTGACCCACAGCCTGGTGCATCCCGCGTAGCGCCGACATCCAGCGGCAATGGTTGGCGTGAGCCCGGACGCTCGGCGCCCAATGCCCAGTCCGGCGCGCAAAACTTCACGGCTGCGGCCCAGAGCCCAGGCGCTGCGGCGCAACAGGCGCCGGCGGCTGGCGGCAGCTTCCTCGGTGGCGCCCTGAAGACCGCTGCCGGGGTAGCGGGCGGGGTGATGCTGGCGCAGGGCATCAGCAGCCTGTTCCACAGTAACCAGGCGCCCCAGGAAGTCGTCGAGGTGATCAAGCCAGAGCCCGCGCCAGTCAATGACACCGGCACCGGCTGGAGTGACGAACCGCGCATGGCCGGTAACGACAGCTACGGCAACGACCAGGGCGGGTTTGCCGACGCCGGCTACAGCGATGACGGCTCGTCGTTGTTCGGCGACGACGATAGCTTCGTCTGATCCGCCATTCGTCCGGGGCGTTGCGCCGTCCCGGACTGATGATTCGCCCAACCTTCCTTGCGACTGGCATACTGGGCGACTTTTCGGGCCCGGGGTCCGAACAATCGCCTGCGCCTGTGCGCGCCAAGAGGATGTGCGGTGAAGAAGATCGCAGTGTTCGCCGATGTCCAGAACCTCTATTACACCGTGCGCCAGGCCTACGGCTGTCATTTCAACTATGCCGCCTTGTGGGCTGACATCAGCCAGCACGGGCAGATCGTCGAGGCCTATGCCTACGCCATCGATCGCGGTGACAGCAAGCAGCAGCAGTTCCAGCAGATCCTGCGTAACCTCGGTTTCATCGTGAAGCTCAAGCCCTACATCCAGCGCAGCGACGGCTCGGCCAAGGGCGACTGGGACGTGGGTATTACCCTGGATATCATGGACGCCGCCGACCACGTCGACGAAGTGGTGCTGGCCTCCGGTGACGGCGATTTCGACATGCTGCTCGAGCGCATCATCAACAAGCACGGGGTGGCCGCCGTTGCCTATGGCGTGCCGGGTCTCACCGCCAATTCGCTGATTCGCGCGGCCACACGCTACGTACCGATCGAAGGCGCGTTGTTGCTCAAAAACTGATTATTGAACGCAAGGAACAGGTTTGGAACGCATAGCCGTCATCGACTTTGAAACCACCGGAATCTCCCCCAGCAGCAGTTGCCGGGCCACGGAAATCGCCGTGGTGATTCTAGAACAGGGGCGCATCGTCGAGCGTTACCAGAGCCTGATGAATGCCGGCGTGCGCGTGCCAGCATTTATCGAACAACTGACCGGCATCAGCAACGCCATGCTGCGCACCGCACCCAGTGCGCAGCAGGTGATGAACGAGGTCAACGAGTTTGTCGGGACCACGCCACTGCTGGCGCACAACGCAGCATTCGACCAGAAGTTCTGGGACTTCGAGCTGGGGCAGATCAAGCGCACGCGCTTGCAGCACTTTGCCTGCTCGCTGTTGCTGGCCCGCCGCCTGATGCCGGCGGCGCCCAACCACAAGTTGGGTACCCTCACCCGTTTCGCCGGGTTGCCCCACACCGGCCAGGCTCACCGGGCCATGGCCGACGCCGAGATGGCGGCCAACCTAACTGCGCACCTGGCGCAGGAGTTGCGGCACACGCACGGCTTGCGCGAGCTGTCCCATGACCTGCTGCGCAGCTTGCAGAAAGTTCCGGCGGCGAAGATCAACGAGCATCTCAAGCGCCATCGCGGGTTCTGACCTTCCGGGCCACCCCCTAGACCTCATGCGCCGTTTTTAGCGTTGCCTTCCAGTTGCCCC
Organism: Pseudomonas sp. S04; assembly: GCF_009834545.1. Classification (NCBI taxonomy): domain Bacteria; kingdom Pseudomonadati; phylum Pseudomonadota; class Gammaproteobacteria; order Pseudomonadales; family Pseudomonadaceae; genus Pseudomonas; species Pseudomonas sp. S04. The sequence goes on along the minus strand of NZ_CP019427.1, from coordinate 5,351,713 downwards.
AGGGGGACGCGTTTTTCGAAGGCGCTGGAGAGCACGATCGAGGTCTTGCTGGAGCCGAACCGGGCGACACGATTGATCAAGTCTTCCAACTCGATCATCGAGGCCACCGCGCCACGCATGATCACGCAGGAGTCGCCGGTGACGCGATGGCACTCGGTGAGCTGGGGGATCTTGATCATTTCGTCATAGGCTTTCTGGTTGCCGTGCTGGGTCAGGCGCAACTCGATCAGGCACTGGATCGGCAGGCCGACCTTGGCCAGGTCGACGGTGGCCTGGTAACCGGTGATCACACCGCTGGACTCCAGCTTGGCGACCCGCTCGGCGACGGCGGGCGCCGACAGGTTCACCTTGCGCGCCAATTCGGCGTAGGACGCTCGCCCATTTTCCATGAGGGCACTGAGCAGCATTCGGTCGTATTTATCCATAAACAGGCTCCCTGAACCGCTGACTTTCGAAAGTACGGCTTATAGCTGTTATCTCCGTGTTTTGAAAAGTGTACGGGCCTTATAAACAGGTTTTGTAACTTAAGTTCCGTCCGTCGGCTTTCTAGAATAACGCTCCACTTGTCCTGCCTCAGAGCGTCCCATGCCTGGTCTTCGCCGTTTCCCGTTACCGCTGATTGGAGCCTTTTTTGCGCTGTATGTGATCTGGGGGTCGACCTACCTGGTGATCCGCATCGGCGTCGAGTACTGGCCACCGCTGATGCTGGGGGGCGTGCGCTTTATTATTGCCGGGACCCTGCTGTATGCCTTTCTGCGCTGGCGCGGGGTGCCGGCGCCCACGTGGCAGCAATGGAAGGCGGCCGCAGCGATCGGGGTGCTGTTGCTCAGTTGTGGTAATGGCGCGGTGACGGTTGCCGAGCACGCGGGCGTGGCCTCGGGCGTGGCGGCATTGGCGGTGGCCACGGTGCCGCTGTTCACCTTGCTCTGCGGCTATTTCTGGGGCGCGCGCAATACCCGCCTGGAGTGGGCGGGGATTGTGCTGGGCCTGATCGGGATCGCCATGCTCAACCTCGGCTCCAACCTGCAGTCCAGCCCCTTGGGTGCGGCGTTGCTGATCTTTGCCGCCGCGGCCTGGGCCTTTGGTTCGGTGTGGAGCAAGCATTTGCCGTTGCCCCAAGGAGCGATGGCCAGTGCCGCCGAGATGCTGGTGGGTGGCGTGGTGCTGATGATCGCCAGCGCACTGTCCGGCGAACGCCTGCATAGCCTGCCGCCGATCGAAGGCTGGGCAGCGCTGATGTACCTGGTGCTGCTCGGTTCGATCGTCGCGTTCAACGCCTACATGTACCTGCTCAAGCACGTGCGCCCGGCAGCGGCCACCAGTTATGCCTACGTCAACCCGGCCGTGGCGGTGTTGCTGGGGATTGTTTTTGCCGGTGAAACCATTGGCATGGAGGAAGCCCTGGCGATGACGGTGATCATCAGTGCCGTGGTGTTGATCGGCTTGCCGCAGTGGCGTAAGCAGAAACCGCAGTGATTTAAGGTAAACTGCCGCGCATTGCCCACGTGCGCTGATTTTTTCCTACGGTATCCCAATGACTTTCGCCACTCTTGGCCTGATCGAACCCTTGCTGCGCGCCCTTGAGACGCTCGGTTACCAGACCCCGACCCCGGTTCAGGCGCAAGCCATTCCGGCGGTGCTGGCCGGTCGCGACCTGATGGCCGCCGCCCAGACCGGCACCGGCAAGACCGCCGGCTTTGCCGTGCCGCTGTTGCAGTTGCTGGCCATGGAGGGGCCGAAAGTCACCAGTAACTCGGTGCGTGCGCTGATCCTGGTGCCAACTCGCGAGCTGGCCGAACAGGTGCATGAAAGCGTGCGCCAGTACGCCGAGCATCTGCCGTTGAGCACCTACGCGGTGTACGGCGGCGTCAGCATCAACCCGCAGATGATGAAGCTGCGCAAAGGCGTCGACCTGCTGGTGGCGACTCCCGGTCGCCTGCTCGACCTATTCCGCCAGAACGCGCTGAAATTCAATCAGCTGCAGACCCTGGTGCTCGACGAAGCGGACCGCATGCTCGACCTGGGCTTCTCCGAAGAACTGTCGAATATCTACCGGGTGCTGCCGAAAAAGCGCCAGACCTTGCTGTTCTCCGCGACCTTCTCGGATCAGATCCGCCTGCTGGCCGGGCAAATGCTCAATGATCCGCTGAGCATCGAAGTCAGCCCGCGCAACGTTGCTGCCAACACGGTCAAGCAATGGCTCTACACCGTCGACAAGAAGCGCAAGCCAGAGCTGTTCGTGCATTTGCTGCGCAAGCAAAAGTGGAAGCAGGTATTGGTGTTCGCCAAGACCCGTAACGGCGTGGACGCGCTGGTGGAGAAACTCCAGGGCCTGGGCGTCAATGCCGACGGTATTCATGGCGACAAACCCCAGGCGACCCGCCAGCGGGCGCTGGATCGTTTCAAGGCCAGCGAAATCCAGATCCTGGTGGCTACTGACGTCGCGGCCCGTGGCCTGGACATCGAAGACCTGCCGCTGGTGGTGAACTTTGATTTGCCGATCGTGGCCGAGGACTACATCCACCGGATCGGCCGTACCGGTCGTGCCGGGGCCACCGGCGAGGCGATTTCGCTGGTGTGTGCCGATGAAGTGAACCTGTTGTCGGCGATCGAGACGCTGACCCGTCAGGCCCTGACTCGCCATATGGAGCAGGACTTCGAGCCGGAGCACCGGGTGCCGGACACCGACGCCAGCGGCCAGGTGATCAAGAAGCCGAAAAAGCCGAAGAAGCCCAAGGCTTCCGGTGGTGGCAAACGTAACCTGGGTAAATGGGTGGATAGCGGTGAGACCGTGGCCGATGTGCCGGTCAAGCCGGTGCGCAAAGTGCCGGTATTCAACACCGGGCCGCGCAAGAAGAAGTGAGGCGGCTATAAGCCGCAAGCTTGAAGCTTGCGGCTTATAGCGTGTAGCTGCTCTTCAGCCACTGCACCATCCCCAACCCGGCCGCACGCCCACTGGCGAAACAGGCGGTCAGCAGATAGCCGCCGGTCGGCGCTTCCCAATCGAGCATTTCGCCTGCGCAGAACACGCCGGGCAATGCCTTGAGCATCAGTTGTTCATCCATCGCTTCGAACGTCACGCCGCCGGCGCTGCTGATGGCTTCGTCCAAGGGCCTGGCCTTGACCAGTGCCAGCGGCAGCGCCTTGATGGCGTGGGCCAGCGCCAATGGATCGGCGAATGACTCGCTCGGTGTCAGCTCGCGCAGCAGCGCGGCCTTGACGCCATCCAGGCCCAACTGGCTGTGTAGATGTTTGGCCATGGAACGGGAGCCGCGCGGCTTGCTCAGCGCCGCGTGGATTTTATCCACAGGGCGCCCGGGCAGTAGATCCAGGTGCACAGTGGCCGAACCCTGCTGCTCAATGGCATCACGGATCGGCGCGGACAAGGCATAGATCAGGCTGCCCTCAACCCCGGTAGCGGTGATCACGCATTCCCCCAGGCGCGGGACATCGTCATTCAAGCCGATGGCGATGTTTTTCAGCGGCGCGCCGGCAAATTTGCTGAGCATCAACTCACTCCAGGCGGTCACCTCGAACCCGCAGTTGCTCGGTCTCAAAGGCGCCAGGGCGACTCCGCGTTGTTCCAGGGGCAGCATCCAGGCGCCATCGGAGCCCAGTCGCGCCCAACTGCCGCCACCGAGTGCCAGTAACAGGCCGTCGGGGTTGATCTTCTGTTCGCCGTCCGGATTGGCAATGCGCAGGCTGCCGTCCGGATTCCAGCCTAGCCAGCGATGGCGGGTGTGGATAACTACTCCGCCATCGCGCAGGCGCTTGAGCCAGGCACGCAGCAGCGGGGCGGCTTTCATGTCGGTGGGAAAGACCCGGCCGGAACTGCCAACGAACGTTTCTATCCCCAGGTCGTGAATCCAATCACACAGCGCGGGGGCATCGAAGCCGCGCAACAGCGGGGCGATGTGCGGGGCGCGTGCGGCGTAGCGTGCAAGGAACGCCGGGTAGGCTTCGGAGTGGGTGATGTTCATGCCGCCGACACCGGCCAGCAGGAACTTGCGGCCCACCGACGGCATGGCGTCGTAGAGGTCGACCCTGGCCCCGGCCTGGCTCAGCACCTCGGCGGCCATCAAGCCGGCAGGGCCGCCACCGATGATGGCGACGTGCTGGGGAGGGTGGGCGACGGGTTGGCTCATGGCATGCACTGCGATTCGGCTCGAAAGGCCGCGTATTCTAGCAGCACCACAAGCCCCCCGTAGCAGCTGTCGAGCCCCGCGAGGCTGCGTTCGAGGAGGCAGTCCTCGCCGGGTGCGTTGAGTCTGGCGGCTGCTGCGCAGCCGAACGCAGCCTCGCGGGCTCGGCAGCTGCTACAGGGGCTCGGCGGTTCTAGGGCGTTGGTTGAAAAATGATCAGTGGCTTGTAGGCCATAGTGGACAGGGCTTGCAGGTCCTTTCACTCAGGTTATCCACAGGCCGTTCCACAGGCATTGTGGGTAAAGCATCCACAACTCAATGACAGCCTGATGACTGCCAGACCCGTTGCGCACTGTGATGGAGGATGCCGTGACGCCGAGCCAGGGCCTCACGGTCTTTGCTGTAGCCGCCGCCAATCACGCCCATCACCGCGATGTCGCGGCCCAGGCAGTGGCGCAATACGGCCTCATCGCGGGCGGCGACCCCGGCATCGGTCAGCTTCAGATACCCCAGGGCGTCGTCCTTGTGCACATCGACCCCGGCGTCGTACAGCACCAGGTCCGGCTGGTAGAGCGGCAGCAGGTAGTTGAGCGCGTCATCGACCACCTTGAGGTACTCGGCATCGCCCATGCCCATGGGCAGCGGAATGTCCCAGTCGCTGTCGGCCTTGCGTGCGGGAAAATTCTTTTCGCAATGCAGGGAAACCGTCACCGCGTCCGGGGTATGTTGCAGAATCCGCGCCGTGCCGTCGCCCTGATGCACGTCACAGTCGAAGATCAACACCCGTGAAACCCGTCCGCTTGCCAACAGGTAATGGCTGATTACCGCCAGGTCGTTGAAGATGCAGAAGCCGGCGGGGTGATCGTAGTGGGCGTGATGGGTACCGCCCGCCAGGTGGCAGGCCATGCCATGTTCCAGCGCCTGTTCGGCGGCCAGCAGGGAGCCGCCGACCGCCCGCACGGTGCGCCGGGCCAGGGCTTCGTTCCAGGGCAGGCCGAGGCGCCGTTGGTCTTCGCGGGACAACTCGCCGCTCATGTAGCGTTCGATATAGCCGGGGTCGTGGGCCAGGGCCAGTACGTCTGCCGGGCAAATCTGTGGACGCAGCAGGTGCTGGTCCTCGGTCAGGCCACTGTCCACCAGGTGATCGCGCAGCAGTCGGAACTTGTCCATGGGGAAACGATGTTCCGCTGGAAACTCGGGGCTGTAGTCTTCGTGGTAAATCAGCGGCAGGGGCATGGTCGGTTCGTGGCGTGGAGTGACGAAGTGAAGGATCCTACCAGCGATCTAGACTTGTATGCAGGGAAACGGAGGGGAGCGATGGAGCCGATACTGGAACTTGAGAGCGCGCGGCTGCTGATGCGCCAGTGGCGTGATGAGGACTTGCCGGAATTTGCCGCGATGTGCGCCGACCCGCAAGTCATGCGCTACTTCCCGGCACCCTTGAGTCGCCTGGAAAGCGCTGCATTGATCGGGCGAATCCGCGGACATTTTGCCGAGCACGGTTTTGGTCCGTGGGCGCTGCAGCGCAAGGACAATGGTGCATTCATTGGATTTACCGGCTTGGGGGTGGTCGGGTTTGACGCCCCGTTCACCCCGGCCACCGAAATCGCTTGGCGCCTGGCCCGCGAACACTGGGGTCTTGGGTATGCCAGCGAAGCGGCCTGGACCGCTCTGCGCTGCGGCTTTGACCGCTTGCTGCTGGATCAGGTGGTGGCCTTTACCACCGAGGCCAACCTGCCGTCTCAGAAAGTCATGCAGGCCATTGGCATGCACCCTGACCCGGCAGGCGATTTCCAGCACCCCAAGCTGCAAGCCGGTCATCCGCTGCGCAGCCACGTGTTGTACCGCATCACCCGTGAGCAATGGTTGGAAACCTTGCATGGATAAGCTGGCCGGGATGTTTACAATGTGCGCAATGTTGGCCCGGGCCAAAACCTGAATCGACCGCCGCAGCCAAGACTGCGCGGCATTGCTCTGTGTGAGGAGAGTCTGAATGAGCCAAGTGCTGGAAGATCTGGTCGACTTGCTGACCCTGGAACCGATCGAAGAAAACCTGTTTCGCGGCCGTAGCCAGGACTTGGGTTTTCGTCAGTTGTTCGGCGGTCAGGTGCTGGGCCAGTCCCTGTCGGCGGCCAGCCAGACCGTTGAAGAAGCGCGTCACGTGCATTCGCTGCACGGTTATTTCCTGCGTCCGGGCGACGCCGGTTTGCCGGTGGTCTACCAGGTGGACCGGGTCCGCGACGGCGGTAGCTTCAGCACCCGCCGGGTGACCGCGATCCAGAAGGGCCAGCCGATCTTCACCTGCAGCGCGTCGTTCCAGTACGACGAAGAGGGCTTCGACCATCAGAGCGCGATGCCCCAGGTGGTCGGTCCGGAAAACCTGCCCTCGGAGCTGGAACTGACCCAGCAACGCGCGCACCTGATTCCCGAACACATGCGCGAAAAACTGCTGTGCGCCAAGCCGATCGAGTTCCGTCCGGTGACCGACAGTGATCCCTACAATCCGCAGCCGGCCGACCCGGTCAAGTACGTCTGGTTTCGCGCCGACGGTGCGCTGGCCGACTCGCCGGCGCTGCACAAGTATCTGCTGGCCTACGCCTCCGACTTCGGCCTGCTGGTCACTTCATTGCTGCCCCACGGCAAATCGGTCTGGCAAAAAGACATGCAGGTTGCCAGCCTCGACCACGCATTGTGGTTCCACGCCGACGTGCGTGCCGATGATTGGCTGCTGTACGCCATGGACAGCCCGTGGGCCGGCAACTCCCGGGGCTTTACTCGCGGCAGCGTGTTCAACCGCGCGGGCAAACTGGTGGCCTCGGTGACCCAGGAAGGCCTGATTCGCCACCGTAAGGATTGGGCATGAGCCTGGCGCAGGTACGCCACTGGGTGTTCGACATGGACGGCACCCTGACGGTGGCCGTGCATGATTTTGCGGCGATTCGCCAGGCCCTGGCGATTCCCCCCGAGCACGACATCCTGACCCATCTCGCAGCGTTGCCCGCCGCCGAAGCCGCGGCCAAGCATGCCTGGCTGCTGGAACACGAACGGGACCTGGCGCTGGGTTCGCAGCCGGCCCCTGGCGCCGTCGAGCTGGTGCGTGAGTTGGCCGGGCGTGGTTATCGCCTGGGCATCCTTACCCGCAATGCGCGGGAACTGGCCCATATCACGCTCCAGGCGATTGGCTTGGCGGACTGCTTTGCGGTCGAGGACGTCCTGGGCCGCGACGATGCGCCGCCCAAGCCCGATCCCGGTGGATTGCTGAAACTGGCCCAGGCCTGGGATGTTGAACCTGGCAATATGGTGATGGTCGGTGACTACCGGTTTGACCTCGATTGCGGTCGTGCGGCGGGCACGCGCACGGTGCTGGTGAATCTACCGGACAATCCATGGCCGGAATTGACCGACTGGCACGCCGTCGACTGCGTGGCGTTGCGCAATTTGCTTGCAGCCTGATCCTCTACGGGCGTTGTGCAAACCTCCATGGAGGATAATCAGCACCCCAGTGACAGAACAAATACCGCCAGCCAGGGTTTTGCCATTCAGAGACTCTTCGCGGCAAAGGTGTCGCATTGATTGATCTGGCCTTGGGCGAAGCCAGTCTTGAACCAGCGCACGCGTTGCGCCGAAGTACCATGGGTAAATGAATCCGGGACCACGCGACCTTGACCCTGTTGCTGCAAACGGTCGTCGCCGATGGCGTTGGCGGCGTTCATCGCTTCTTCTATGTCCCCGGGCTCAAGCCAGTTCAAACGTTTTTGCGCATGGTTGGCCCAGACCCCGGCCAGGCAGTCGGCCTGTAATTCCTGGCGCACCAGCAGCCCGCCATCACCTTCCATGCGTCGTCCTTGCTGGCGCGCAGCCTGGATCTTGGCGGATACCCCGAGCAGGGTCTGCACATGGTGGCCGACTTCGTGAGCGATGACATACGCCTGGGCGAAGTCGCCGGCCGCGCCGAAACGCTGGGACATTTCCTGGAAGAAGCTCATGTCCAGGTACACCCTTTGATCCGCCGGGCAGTAGAACGGCCCGGTCGCCGCCGAAGCACCGCCGCAGGCCGAGTTGACCCGACCGCTGAACAGCATCAGCTTGGGCGCCGAGTACTGGCGCCCGGCTTGTTGAAAGATCTGGCCCCAGGTGTCTTCGGTGTCACCGAGGATTCGCGCCACAAATTCCGCCTGCTCGTCATTGGCCGGCGGCGCCTTGCGGGTTTGGGTGGTGGCAGGGGCTGACTGTTGGTCCATTTGCCCGGCCAGTTGCCCGAGAATCTGCATCGGGTCCTGCCCGGTGATCCAGCCGATCCCGACGATCAGCACGATGGCCGTCAGGCTCAGCCCCTTGCCCCCGCCAAAACGCATGCCACCGCCGCCACCACCCTCACCCCGGGCATCCACCACGTTGTCACTGCGGCGGCCTTTTTTCCATAACATGTGGGAATCCTCTGATTACGCGTGGTGTGAGTGTTGCTGGTGAGTGGGATAGTCGCCAGTCCGGTCGTCAGACGATGTCGGACGAAAGGTAGTATGGCATTCGATGTGCGACGCTGCCGTGCTACAGCGGATTGGCCGAGAAGGTGTCGCACTGTTCGATGCGACCTTGCTCGAAACCGCGCTCGAACCAGCGCACGCGCTGCACAGACGTCCCGTGAGTGAAAGTCTCAGGCATCGGGCCGGTCGTTTGGTTCCCGCGCTGGTAATCGTCGCCGAACACCGCAGCCGCTTCCAGCGCGGCTTGCAGATCGCCTGGCTCCAGCCAGTTCAGGCGTTGCTGGGCATGGTGCGCCCAGACGCCCGCCAGGCAGTCGGCCTGCAGTTCGGCGCGCACTTCCAGGCCGTTGTCACCGGCGGTGAGTTGGCCGGCAGCCAGGGCTTCGTCGAAGGGCCGGGATAACCCCAGGCGGGTCTGCACGTGATGCCCGATTTCGTGGGCGATCACATAGGCCTGGGCAAACTCGCCGAAGTTGGGCATCTGCTGGGCCATTTTGCGGAAAAATCCCAAGTCCAGGTACAGCACCTGACTGTCAGGGCAATAGAACGGCCCGACCGCCGACGAGGCGTAACCGCAGGCGGAAGCCACACCCTGCTCGAAGAGGATCATGGTGGGTTCAGGGTAGGGCTGGTCCAGGGTTAGAAACTGGGCTCTCCAGGTGTCCTCGGTATCCCCGAGCACGGCGCGCACGAACGCCAGGTCGGGGTCATCGGTGTGTACCGGCGTGACTTCGGTCAGGGGTGTCTCTGGCGGGTCAGTCTCCTGGGTGGAGGTCAGGCTGCCCAACGCCACAACCCCCGAGAGGGCGGCAACACCGAGGGCGATCCCGAGTTTCTTGCCGGGGGGGAAGCGCTTGGAGGAGGATTTGCGGGTATCCGTAACGTTATCGCTGGGACGGGCTTTGTTCCATAACATGTCGACATTCCTTGTGAGTTGAGCGGCATTCATTGCCTGGTGTCTGCATACACCAGCTATGGCACGGAGGGTGACGGGCAATGTGTAAACGCAGGTGAGCGACAGCGCCGGGGTGTGCCGGGGCAAGTTGTATTGAAATCGTAAGCAGGGGGGCTATACGAGGTAGCGATACTTCCTTCGCTGCAGCGAGCGGCCCATAATCGCCAGCCTCTGCAGCGTCGGCCACGAGCCCGGAATGAGAATGACCACAGACCTTACCGTAGCGCCCGAAGCGGCAGCGCTCGAGCCGCGCAAGAGTCGCAAGAACAATCCGCAAAAGACCCGCGAGAACATCCTTCAAGAAGCCATTGTCGAGTTCGTCCAGCAGGGGCTGTCCGGGGCGCGAGTGGATGCCATCGCCGAACGAATCCATACCTCCAAGCGCATGATCTATTACTACTTCGGGAGTAAGGAGCAGCTCTACGTCGAGGTGCTGGAGAAACTCTACGGGGATATCCGCAGTACCGAGAATCGCTTGCAACTCGCCGAGCTCGCGCCGCGTGAAGCCATCCAGCGGCTGGTGGAGTTCACCTTCGATCACCATGATCGTAATGTCGATTTCGTGCGCATTGTCAGCATCGAGAATATTCACAACGCCGAGTACGTGAAGCACTCCGAGGCGATCAAGGCGATGAACATCACCATCCTCGATGCACTGGGGGGGATACTGCGGCGCGGGGTCGTGGAGGGAGTGTTCCGTGACGGACTCAACCCGTTGGACGTGCATCTGCTGATCACCTCGTTCTGTTTCTACCGAGTGTCGAACCGCCACACCGTCGGTGAGATCTTCCAGATCGACCTGCCCGATGCGGCGATCAAGCAGCGTCATCGGCAGATGATCTGTGAGTCGGTGTTGCGCTACCTGCAGGCCTGAGCTGTGGTGAGGGGCTTTGGCTCCGGTATCCGCCCAGGACACCGTTTACCCGAGCGCTGTCCAAGCCCCTGGTGGGCGCAGCAAAGATTGCTTACCCATTTCTCCCCTGCATGGCAGGTGTTATCGCCTAGGCAGAACTAGCCTGAGGTGGGATTTGCCGTGGGTGAAAGATTGCCTTCGGTCGGGATCTCAAGGAACGGTGGGAAACTTCAGCTCAAAAACCTAACGGATGGGTTAGCATGAAGATATGCAGCTACAAAGGACTGTCGCTGGTGATCATGTTGCGCGATGAGCACTGTCCGCCCCACGTACATGTCGATGGTGGCGCCTGGGGTGCGCGCTTTGTGTTCAGCTTCTGGCACAACGGCGTAGAGCTCCTGGATGTCACCCCGCTATCGCGAAGGCCGCCGCTGGCGGTGTTGGAGGGCCTGCGCCAGACACTCAAACAAGCTGCTCATTTGCGCCGAGCGCGTTGTGTCTGGTGGGTGAAGCTGCATACGACCTGTCTGCGCAATCAGCTGTGGGATAGCCAGGCCAATGAAATGGTGCTGATCAACCGTAACCCCAAGGTGATCCGGCGTATTGCTTCGGCGCGTTATGACCTCAAGGGCAATACAACCCTGATGGAGTTAGTGGGCGCCTGTGAAGGCGTGGAGATTGAATTATGAAAAGGATACAAGCCAAGACCCCTGCGGACCGGCCGCTGACAGAGAAGGTCGTGGACGAAGCCATCGAGCGCGGCGAGGTGCGTCGTAGCGGCATTTGCGCCCAGTGCGTGAGCCTTGTGGGGCAACACCTGTCGATCGGCTTCGAGGATGGCAGTGCCGTGCTGCTGCCCGTGCACAATTACCCCGAGTTCACGGGCTTGGACAGCAGCGACTTCGCGGATTTGCAGGTCGGGTTCGGCGGTACGGCGCTCTGCCATGAGCGCAAGGACCTGCAGGTGTCCATCGCCGGACTGATTCTGGCAAGCAAACCGCTGATGGACATGGCCGCCTCGCTCATCGCCAGCCGCAATGGTCGCCAGAGCAGCGCCGCCAAGGCCGACGCTGCCCGTGCCAATGGCCGCAAGGGTGGGCGGCCACGCAAGGTCGATACGACGCTGTGAGCAGGCACAAAAAAACCGTCCTCGGGACGGCTTTTTTGTGGAGCGTGATCAGCGATCAACGACGGGTCAGCAAGACCCCGGATTCCATGTGGTGGGTCCACGGGAATTGATCGAACAGCGCGCAGCGGGTGATGCGATGAGTGTCGTGCAACTGGGCGATGTTGGCTGCCAAGGTCTCTGGGTTACATGAGATGTACAGGATGTTGTCGAAGCGTCGGGTCAGCTCGCAGGTGTCCGGGTCCATGCCCGCGCGCGGTGGATCGACGAACACGCTGCCGAACGCGTAGCTCTTCAAGTCGATACCGTGCAGGCGACGGAACGGGCGCACTTCGTTCAAGGCTTCGGTCAACTCTTCAGCGGATAGCCGCACCAGGGTGACGTTGTCCACCGCATTTTCGCTGAGGTTGCTCAGCGCAGCATTGACCGAGGTCTTGCTGATTTCGGTGGCCAGCACTTTGCCTACGCGGGTCGCCAGGGGCAGGGTGAAGTTGCCATTGCCGCAATACAGTTCCAGCAGATCGTCCGGGCGCTCGCCCAGGGCGTCATACGCCCAGTTGAGCATCTTCTGGTTCACCGTGCCGTTGGGCTGGGTGAATGCCCCCTCGGGTTGGCGATAGCTGAAGGTACGCCCACCGACTTCAAGTTTCTCGACCACATAATCCTGGCCGATCACTTCGCGCTTACCCTTGGAGCGACCGATCACGCTGACATTCAAGTCGGCAGCCAACTGGCTGGCCGCCGCATGCCAGTGCTCATCGAGCGGGCGGTGGTAGCACAGGGTGATCATCGCGTCGCCCGCCAGGGTGGTCAGGAACTCCACCTGGAACAGCTTGTGGCTCAAGGCTGCGCTGGCTTGCCAGGCGGCCTTGAGCTGCGGCATCAACTGGTTGATGCGCAGGCTGGCGATCGGGAACTCTTCGATCAGGATCGGCGTGCGCTTGTCTTCCTGGGAAAACATTGCGTAGTGCCGCTCGCCGGCTTCGCGCCACAGGCGGAATTCGGCGCGCAGGCGGAAGTTGGCCAGCGGCGAGTCGAACACCGCAGGTTGCGGGGCATCGAACGGGGCCAGCAGGTCGCGCAGGCGCGTGACCTTGTCTTCGAGCTGAGCGGCGTAAGCCTGGGAATCGAATGTCATGCGTTGAACCAACCCAACTTGATCACGAACAGAATGGAGAGAATCACCAGCGCCGGGTTCAGCTCACGGCCACGACCGGACAGCAGTTTGATTGCGGTCCAGGCGATGAAACCGAAGGCAATGCCGTTGGCGATGGAGTAAGTGAAAGGCATCGCCAGGGCGGTGATCACCACAGGCGCAGCCACGGTGATGTCATCCCAGTCTATTTCCGCCAGGCCGGAAGTCATCAGCACGGCGACGAACAGCAGGGCCGGCGCGGTGGCGAAAGCCGGAACGCTGGCAGCCAGTGGCGAGAAGAACAGCGCCAGCAGAAACAGGATGGCCACGACCACGGCGGTGAGGCCGGTCCGGCCGCCGGCGCTGACGCCCGCTGCCGATTCGATGTAGCTGGTGGTGGTCGAGGTGCCCAGCAGGGAACCGGCCATGGCCGCCGTACTGTCGGCGATCAGCGCCCGGCCCATTTTCGGCATGTGGCCGTCCTTGCCCATCAGGCCGGCGCGCTTGGCGACGCCGATCAGGGTGCCGGAGTTGTCGAACAGGTCGACGAACAGGAAGGCGAAGATCACGCTGACCAGACCGATGTCCAGGGCGCCCTTGATGTCCAGTTGCAGGAAGGTCGGCGCCAGGGAGGGTGGCATCGACACTACGCCGCCGAACGGGGTGAACCCCAGGGCGATGGAGGCGATGGTCACGGTCAGGATGCCGATCAGCACTGCACCGCGTACTTTCAGGGCTTCAAGGGCCACGATCAGGGCAAAGCCCAGGGTCGCGAGGATCGGAGCCGGTTGTTTCAGGTCACCGAGGCCGACCATGGTCGCCGGGTTGCTGACCACAATGCCTGCGTTGTGCAGGGCAATCAGGGCCAGGAACAGGCCGATACCGGCGGCAATCGCCGAACGCAGCGGCAGCGGGATACTGTTGATGATCCATTCGCGGATGCGGAAGATCGACAGCAGGAAGAACAGCACCGCCGAAATGAATACCGCACCCAGCGCCACTTGCCAGGTGTGGCCCATGTGCAGGACCACGGTGTAGGTGAAGAAGGCGTTCAGGCCCATGCCCGGTGCCAGCGCGATCGGGTAGTTGGCAATCAGGCCCATCACGGTGGAGCCGATGGCGGCCGCCAGGCAGGTCGCGACAAACACTGCGCCCTTGTCCATGCCTGTCTCGCCGAGGATGCTCGGGTTGACGAACAAAATGTAGGCCATGGCCAGGAAGGTCGTGACGCCCGCAAGAATCTCGGTGCGCACGTTGGTGTTGTGTGCCTTGAGTTGAAACAGCCTTTCCAGCATGTCTGCTCCCCGTGGCGCATCTTGCGCCGTGAATGTATCGACTTGAACAGCAAAGCACAGACCACAGCAGGCGCCCGGGATTTTTCTGTCGGTCGGAAAAAGCCGCGCATCATACCAGCAGCTTGGGGCTATGGCTGCGATCGTCGGCGATGTTTTGCCTTTGAGACGGGTGGGGCATACTGCGCGCTGGTTTCGGGAGTGGTCATGTCTTCTAAAAAACGCGGGTTGGCTCTGGTGGTGGGTGTGTGTGGCGCCTTGTTGTCCGGCATGCAGGTGGCCGAGGCGGCTTCCGCACCGCCGTTGAGCGAAATCAAGGTGCTTAAGGTCCAGTCGCCGTCCTGCGGCATGGAGGACATCAGTCCTGGGCAGGCACAAACCAGCTGTGATCACGAAGGGCCGAACATCAAGATCTACGTGCTGGAGGTCGGTTATGGCCGTTCACCCCAGGCCGGGCTGGATGGCGCGGACATCGATGGCGTGCGCACCCGGGTATGTGCCTTTGATAATGGCGACCTGACGGAATGCGCCGGCATGGTCAGCAAGATCGTCGGCTACCTCTATATCTTCGATATGGCCGGCAAGCAGCGTGGCACTTTCACGTTCCGCAATTCCTCGATCAACGCACCGGCCAACACCCTGTCGACCCAGATCTACATCAAGTAATGGGCCGTGCGGGGGGACTTGAACGCCTGTCAGTAAAGGTGACTACGCTTTAAGGATCACCCTGTGGACACCGACCATGACCTTTAGAGCCCTGATTACCCTTGCCGAGGGCATCGACGACCTGCAAAGCGTCACCCTGATCGACGTGCTGCGCCGGGCGAACGTCGAAGTGGTGGTGGCCAGCATCGAGGCGCGGCGCATGCTGACGTGCGCCCGGGGCACACGCCTGACCGCCGATGCGATGCTGGTGGACGTGCTGGCGCAACCCTTCGACCTGATTGTCCTGCCTGGCGGCGCCGTCGGCGGTAAGCACCTGGCCGCCCATCAGCCGCTGCAGCAATTGCTCAAGGACCAGGCCGCCGCCGGCCGATTGTTCGCCGCCATCGCCGAATCGCCGGCGCTTGCCCTGCAGGCCTTCGGCGTATTGCGCCAACGCCGCATGACCTGCCTGCCGGCCGTCAGTCAGCAACTGCTGGGCTGCACCTTCGTCGATCAGCCGGTGGTGGTCGACGGCAACTGCATTACCGCCCAGGGTTCGGCGGCGGCCTTGGCATTTGCCCTGCAATTGGTGGAGCAACTGTGCGGCAGGGCAGTCAAGCTGGCGGTGGCGCGGGAGTTGCTGGCTTAGCTACGGTCGGCGAATTCTCGGGGGCAGCCACCGGCACATGCATGCGATCACGCTGGGCCAGGGTCGGGAACAGCTTGATCCAGGTGCCGGTGACCAACAGCGTGCCAACTCCGCCCATGACCACCGCTGGCACAGTGCCGAACCAGTGCGCCGTCAGGCCGGATTCGAATTCACCCAACTGGTTCGAAGCGCCGATGAACAAGCCGTTCACGGCGCTGACCCGGCCGCGCATTTCATCCGGGGTTTCCAGTTGCACAAAAGAGGCGCGGATCACCATGCTGATCATGTCCGCCGCCCCCAGCACCACCAGCACCGCCAACGAGAACCAGAATGAGGTCGACAGGCCAAAGGCAATGGTCGCCACGCCGAACACGCCGACGGCGGTAAACATCACCCGTCCGACTTTGCGCTCCACGGCAAACCGCGCCAGCCAGAGTGACATCAGCAGGGCGCCCACTGCCGGTGCCGAGCGCAGCAGCCCCAGGCCCCATGGCCCGGTCAGCAGGATGTCCTTGGCGAACACCGGCAACAGCGCGGTGGCGCCGCCCAGCAGTACCGCGAACAGGTCCAGGGAGATCGCCCCGAGAATGTCTGGGCGACTGCGGATGAAGCGAACGCCGGCCAGCAGTGAATCCAGGGTGGCCTTGCCTTTGTTCAGCGGGGTTTGCCGCGCAGGCAGGTTGAGCATCAGGGTGCAGGCGATGACGTACAAGAGCACCGTCGGCCCATAGACCCAGACGCTGCCAAAGGCGTAGAGCAGGCCGCCCAGGGCCGGGGCGATGATGGTGGCCGACTGTTGCGCCGACTGCGCCGCCGCCACCGCACGCGGGAACAAGGCCGTGGGCACGATGCTGGGGAGCAGGGCCTGGGTGGTGGGCATCTCGAACGAGCGGGCAGCGCCCAGCAGGAAGGCGAGGATGAAGATCAGCTCGCGGGTCACTTGGTCGGTGGCGCTGCCGATGGTCAGGGCCAGGGCGATCAAAGCCTGCAAGGACTGGCAGAGGGCAGCGACCTTGCGCCGGTCATAGCGGTCAGCCACATGCCCGGTGTGCAGCATGAACAGTACCCGCGGAGCGAACTCCACCAGCCCGACCAACCCCAGGTCCAGCACGTTGCCAGTGAGCTGGTAGAGGTTCCAGCCAATGGCCACTGTGAGCATCTGGAAACCGCTGGCGGTGAAAATCCGCGCCAGCCAGAACGCAAGGAAAGGGCGGTGATGGCGTAACAGCAGGGGCTCTGGGCTGGGCATCGGCAGACAGGTCTGGTGGGGAAAAAGCTGAGCCTATCATCAAGTTGTAACTAAAGGTTGCAGCGATCGCCTGGATTGGCGCGCCAGGGTCCTGAGGCAACCTGTCACGCGGCAATAGACCACACGCTCTGTCGCTGAAAATGCGACTACTCTTTGATCGTTGCTTGATCCAGATCAAAGCCCTTGGGGGATTTGTTCTGACGGCCAGATGGCCAGACTCCCTGCGTTGTGATGATTGTAAAAAAAGAACGAATTCGAATTCGCCACACTCCATACCCGTGGGGGCGGTGGGTGCAGGCCACAAGCCTGTAGCCGTTTTACCTGACAGAGGAAGACTTATGTTCGGTTTGGAGGCACTTGATCTCGCCCGAATTCAGTTCGCGTTCACCATCTCATTCCACATTCTGTTCCCGGCGATCACCATCGGCCTGGCGAGTTACCTGGCGGTGCTTGAAGGCCTGTGGCTGAAAACCAACAACAACACCTACCGTGACCTCTACCATTTCTGGTCGAAGATCTTTGCCGTCAACTTCGGCATGGGAGTCGTCTCCGGCCTGGTCATGGCCTACCAGTTCGGTACCAACTGGAGCCGTTTCTCGGACTTCGCGGGCTCCGTCACTGGGCCATTGCTGACCTATGAAGTGCTCACGGCATTCTTCCTCGAAGCCGGCTTCCTCGGCGTCATGCTGTTTGGCTGGAACAAGGTAGGGCGCAAGCTGCACTTCTTCGCCACGATCATGGTGGCGATCGGCACGCTGATCTCGACGTTCTGGATTCTCGCCTCCAACAGCTGGATGCAGACCCCCCAGGGTTACGAAATCATCAACGGCCAGGTCATCCCGGTGGACTGGATTGCGGTGATTTTCAACCCGTCGTTCCCCTATCGCCTGATGCACATGGCCACCGCTGCCTTTGTCGCGACCGCATTCTTCGTCGGTTCGTCGGCGGCCTGGCACCTGCTGCGCGGTCGCGACAACCCGGCGATCCGCACCATGCTGTCGATGGCCATGTGGATGGCGTTGATCGTCGCGCCAATCCAGGCCGTGATCGGTGACTTCCACGGCCTCAACACCCTCAAGCACCAACCGGCGAAAATCGCCGCGATCGAAGGTCACTGGGAAAACCATGGCGACGAACCGACGCCGCTGATCCTGTTCGGCTGGCCGGACATGAAGGAGGAGCGGACCAAGTACGCGGTGGAAATTCCGTACCTGGGCAGCCTGATCCTGACCCACTCGCTGGACAAGCAGGTGCCGGCGCTCAAGGAATTCCCGCCGGAAGACCGGGCGAACTCGACCATCGTGTTCTGGTCGTTCCGGATCATGGTCGGCCTGGGCATGCTGATGATCTTCACCGGCCTGTGGAGCCTGTGGCTGCGCAAGCGTGATCGGCTGTATTCGAACCGCGCGTTCCTGTACCTGACCCTGTGGATGGGGCCTTCTGGCCTGATCGCAATTCTCGCGGGCTGGTTCACCACGGAAGTCGGACGCCAACCGTGGGTGATCTACGGGGTGATGCGCACTGCCGATGCCTCCTCCGGGCACAGCGTGGTGCAGATGAGCATTACCCTGGCGCTGTTTGTGGTGGTGTATTTCTCGCTGTTCGGTGTGGGCCTGGGCTACATGATGCGCCTGGTGCGCAAGGGGCCCAAGCTCAATGAAGGGGCCGAACCGAGCCACGGTGGTCCTGGTCAGCAACGCACGCCGGCCCGTCCGCTTTCCGCTGCCGATGACGGCACCGAAGGTGACCACAGCGACAGCCTGAACAAGGGGAATTGAGTCATGGGTATTGATCTTCCACTGATCTGGGCCGTGATTATCATCTTCGGCATCATGATGTACGTGGTCATGGACGGCTTTGACCTGGGGATCGGGATTCTTTTCCCGTTCATCAAGGGCAAGAGCGACCGTGATGTGATGATGAACACCGTCGCCCCGGTCTGGGACGGTAACGAAACCTGGCTGGTACTGGGGGGCGCCGCGTTGTTCGGGGCCTTCCCGCTGGCCTACTCGGTGGTCCTTTCGGCCTTGTACCTGCCGTTGATCCTGATGCTGATCGGGCTGATCTTTCGCGGGGTGGCCTTCGAGTTCCGCTTCAAGGCCAAGGACGACAAGGTGCACGTCTGGGACAAGGCGTTTATCGGTGGCTCGATCACCGCGACCTTCTTCCAGGGCGTGGCCCTCGGTGCGTTTATCGATGGCTTCAAAGTGGTTGACCGACAGTTCGCCGGCGGCTCGCTGGACTGGCTGACGCCTTTCACCCTGTTCTGCGGTGCGGCACTGGTGGTGGCGTATGCGCTGCTGGGGTGCACCTGGTTGATCATGAAGACCGAAGGCAAGCTGCAGGAGCAAATGCACAACCTGGCGCGGCCGCTGGCATTCGTGGTGTTGGCGGTGATCGGTATTGTCAGTATCTGGACGCCGCTGGCCCATGCCGAGATCGCTGCGCGCTGGTTTACCCTGCCTAACCTGTTCTGGTTCCTGCCAGTGCCGATCCTGGTATTGGTGACCATGTACGGATTACTGCGTGCGGTGGCCCGCAATGCCCACTACACCCCGTTCCTGTTGACCCTGGTACTGATCTTCCTGGGCTACAGCGGGCTGGGCATCAGCCTGTGGCCGTACATCGTGCCACCGTCGATCACCATCTGGGACGCTGCCGCACCGCCGCAAAGTCAGGGCTTCATGCTGGTCGGCACGCTGTTCATCATTCCGTTCATCCTGGGCTACACCTTCTGGAGCTACTACGTGTTCCGCGGCAAGGTGACCCACGAAGACGGCTACCACTAGGTGCATGACGGCGCCTTGAACGGCGCCGTCTCCCCCCAACCGAGGACCTGTGCAATGGCAGATAAACAATCTTTGCGGGAAATCGAAGAGGCTGAAAAGAAGCCGCTGTGGCATCGGCTTGGCTGGCTGGCCGGGATCTGGGTCGGCAGCGTGCTGGCGCTGTTCGTGGTCGCCAGCCTGATGCGCCTGTTCATGAACGCCGCAGGCTTGAGTACCCACTGAGCACTGAACTTCCCATCCCGTTGCCTTGCGGCGCGGATTTATAGCCCTCCGCTGGAGGGTTTTTTTTGGCCGGTTACTTACGTGCTTTGAGGATCACGAATTTTGGCGTGGCTGCGACTTGCTCGACGCCTCGGAACAGCCGCGCCAGTTTGCTGTGATAGCCCAGGTGCCGGTTGCCGACGATGTACAGCGCACCGCCCACTACCAAGGCTTCACGCGCCTGCTGGAACATGCGCCAGGCAAGGAAGTCGCCCACCACCTGCTGCTGATGGAACGGTGGATTGCACAGCACCACGTCCAGCGACTGCGGCTCTTGCCCGGCCAGGCCATCGCCGGCGCGCACTGTCACCTCGCGCTGACCCAGCGCGGCCTGCCAGTTCTGCTCGGCCGACTGCACGGCCATGAACGACTCATCGACCAGGGTGTAGTGGGCTTCGGGGTTGTTCAGGGCGCTGGCGATGGCCAGTACGCCATTGCCGCAACCGAGGTCGGCGACCCGCGCCTGGCCGAGGTTGCTTGGCAGGTGGGGGAGAAACGCGCGGGTCCCGATATCCAGGCCTTCGCGGCAAAATACGTTGGCGTGATTGAGCAGTTCGATCGCCGGTTGATCGAGGCGATAGCGGGTTGGGTAGGGCGACGCTATCGCCGGTCGGGCGTCCGGGGTTGCGATCAGCAACCGGGCCTTCTTCACCGCCAGCGAGGCCTGCATCGGGCCGACATAACGTTCCAGCAGTTCGCCCGCAGCCCGCGGCAGATGCTTGATCATGGCGGCCGCGATCACTTGCGCGCCGGGCGCCAGTTGCCCCTGCAGGCGAATCAACTGCTCCTCCAGCAAGGCCAGCGTCTTGGGCACACGAATCAGCACCCGATCAAACGGGCCAAGCAAGGGCGCGCTGGCGGGCAACACCGTGGCCGCGTCAAACGGCAGGCCATTGCGCACCAGGTTCTTTTCCAGGCCCTGGGCGGCGAGAAACGAGTCACCGCTGCTAGTGAGCAGCACCTTGCCCACCAGGCTTGCCGCCAAGGCGCCAAAGCTGTCGTTGAGCACCAGCACCCGAGTGTTCGCGGCGGGCTGCTGTTCGGCCAGATGATTGAGCAGGTACTCATCCGCGGCATCGAAAGCCTGCAGCGGTTCGTTAGGCTGTTCCGGTTGGCGAATCAGGTCGAGTTGAGCGAAGGGGCTTTCGAGCAGGGGCATGGGGCGGGGACTCTGGATAATCAACGAATGTCCCGCAGGTCTGCAGGGGGTGAGGCTGGCGGGACCGTCTGAGTGGACTGCGGCGCTTGGTTTGGGCGCAGTCACTCAGAACGGAGCAAATGGTACGTTTTTTTCGATGGGAATACTCGTCGGTTTTCCTCGTTGGGCATGGCTCATCCCCGGTACGGTTCGTTCAAGGCTCAGATCATGTGTGATTTGGTGGCCTTCACCACGGCCGAGATTTTGTTGTTCACCCCCAGTTTCTTGATCGAACTGCTGACGTGGAAATTTACCGTGCGCTCACTGAGGCTCAGGATGGTGGCAATGTCCGAGGCGGTCTTGCCATCTGCCGACCATTTCAAGACTTCGATCTCGCGCGGCGACAGGTGGGTCACGCTTATGCACGGAGGGTGTTGGCTGGAGAGTTTATGCATCGCCAGGGCGTGCAGCGTGTGACTGATGAAAACCGCATAGCCGAGGTGTTCGTAAAGCTCGAAAGAGCTGACTTGGCAATGACTGCGAGCCAGGCTGAGCATGCTGATGGCTGGGCCGTTTGCGTCATGTGCCGGTTGTGACCAGCCATGCTGCAAACCTTGCTCCTGCAGTGCGCTCCAGAGGGCGGGGGCTTTGGCGAACGTCTTGCGGTTCCAGACAATGGGCAGGATTGAATGGTGGCAATGGGCAACTATTGGATCAATCGAGCTGTAGTGGTTTTTTTCATACTGGGTATTCCAGTCATGGGGGTAGTTGTTCAGGTTGACGCTGTCAAAACGTTGAGTTGTTGTGTGGGAAGTAATTGAAAATGCGCAATATTCATAACCCATGTTATTGAACAGGTTCAGAGCGATTTTGTAGGCGCTTTCGATGTCTGATTCGGTTGCCAGTAACTTGAGTTGTGTTTCCTTCCAGATCTCCATGGATCACTCTCCTATTACCTAACTGCGAAAGTGCTGGGTACGTCCAAAAAACAGCACTTGCTGAGTGTAGGAGATATCCTACCGTGAGCGTGCGAATTTTTTGCTCTTGCAGAGGATCGCAAAACAATTAATTAGTTATGTGTTGCGCAGTCTGGCTGATATTCGGCTGCGCCTGTCTGCTATTTGATATTTAAGTGACTGGATTTGAATGGTTTTATTTGTATGTTAAACATAATTGTTTAAGTTATTAACTATCTAGTGGGTAATGTCGTACTCGTGGGTTAATAACACCACAAATCAACGGTGTTTCTTCCCTTGGCTTTGCGGGACACTGGAGGCATCAGACCTGCGGAGTCCCTCATGAGCGCCAGTGAAGAGAAATTCACCCGTCAGACCTTGCTCGATGTACAGCCATTGACCCCCAGCCTGTTTACCTTGCGCACCACGCGTGACGCGGGTTTTCGGTTTCGGGCGGGGCAGTTTGCGCGCCTGGGTGTAACCAGGGCCGACGGCAGCACGGTGTGGCGAGCCTATTCCATGGTGTCTTCACCCCATGATGAGTATCTCGAGTTCTTCTCAATTGTCGTGCCGGGTGGTGAGTTCACCAGCGAGCTGAGTCGCCTCAACGTCGGCGATACCTTGCTGGTCGACCGGCAGGCTTTTGGGTATCTGACGCTTGATCGTTTTGTCGATGGACGTGATCTGTGGTTGCTGTCCACTGGTACCGGGATCGCGCCATTTCTATCGATCTTGCAGGACTTCGAGGCCTGGGAAAAATTCCAGCGGATCATTCTGGTGTACAGCGTGCGTGAGGCCCGCGAGCTGGCGTATCAGGCATTGATCGCGGGCTTGGCGGAGCGCGAGTATCTGGCGGAGTACGCCCACAAGCTGCAATTTATTGCCACGGTGACACGTGAACAGCACCCGGGGGCGTTGCAGGGGCGAATCACTCACCTGCTTGAAAATGGTGAGCTGGAGCGGGCCGCGGGGGTGCCGATCACTGCCGAGCATTCGCGGGTGATGCTGTGTGGCAACCCGCAGATGATCGACGAGACGCGTAACCTGTTGAAACGGCGCGACCTGCAATTGAGCCTGAGTCGACGTCCTGGCCAGGTCGCGGTAGAAAACTACTGGTAGAAAAAACGGCGCCATTGGGCGCCGTTCTGGTTTTCTTCACAGCCCTCAGGGCTTGCTGTTCTGCACCTTGAGCAGGTCGCGGATCTCTCCCAGCAGCTCTTCTTCCTTGGTCGGAACAGGCGGCAGGCTTGGTGCCACGGCCTCTTCGCGCTTCAGGCGGTTGATGGCCTTGACGCCCATGAAGATCGCGAATGCGACGATCACGAAGTCGATGATGCTCTGGATGAATTTACCGTAGGCCAGCACCACGGCCGGGGCGTCGCCCTGTGCCGCTTTCAGGGGGATTGCCAGGTCCCCGAAGTCCACCCCACCGATCAGCAGGCCGATTGGCGGCATGATCAGGTCCCCGACAAACGACGTTACGATCTTGCCGAACGCCGCACCGATGATGATGCCCACGGCCATGTCGACCACATTCCCTTTGACCGCGAAGGCCTTGAACTCACTTATCACGCCCATAGGTTATTCCTTGTTACAGATGAGGTTGGTGAACGCAGTGTAATTCACCAAAACGGGTCTTGCTCGACACAAGTGCTTGCGTTTCACGTCACTATCGACCTGAAAGGTGGCAAGAAGTTTACAAAATGCCATCAACTCCGCATCTGAATGGGCAGCGGTGGCCGATCTGCGTGGTCTCTTGTGCACTGAGAGGCGTGGGTCAGTTGGACCTTCTGCCTGGCCTCGATATTGGTCAGTGACGAAGGGGGCTGGTGATAAGGTCGGCCTGAGATTGAGCGGTTAATTGAACTCACTTTTTGAATGTTTTTGGTCTGCCTTTGTAAGTTTTGTGTTCCTGGTTGTTAGGTGAATACCCGAATCAAACAAGTGATATCAAGATGAAGGTATTTTGATATTTGAGTTGTACAAGTGCTGTACTTATTTGAAGGGTTGTACAAGTTTTTGGGTTTGATTGCTTGAGAGAGCTTGTCGAAAAAAAGGTGTGGTGGTTCTAACTCGGTGACAGCCAAGCAATACGTTTATTACGTTGCTGAAACTTGAGCAGTGCGGGTCGTGGTGTTAAACGGGGAATTGAATGGTGGATAGTTTAAACTTTCCGGTCGCGGCGTATAAGTTGTACAAAATAACCATCAGCCTTCTGCCGTACCGAACCTTTCCAGCTGGGTTATCATCGCGGTTTTTTCCCGGGAGTTCAGATGGCCAAGGCAAAACGCATGTACGGCTGCACCGAGTGCGGTTCGACCTTCCCCAAATGGGCGGGCCAATGCGGTGAGTGCGGGGCCTGGAACACCCTGACCGAAACCATGGTGGAGAGTGGCGGTGCCGCCGCTCCCAGCGGGCGTACTGGCTGGGCCGGGCAGCAGGCGCAGATCAAGACCCTGGCCGAAGTCAGCGTCGAAGAGATTCCGCGTTTCTCCACCGCTTCCGGCGAGCTCGACCGAGTGCTGGGCGGTGGCCTGGTCGACGGTTCCGTGGTGTTGATCGGCGGTGATCCGGGGATCGGCAAGTCAACCATTCTCCTGCAGACCCTGTGCAATCTCGCCACCCGCATGCCGGCCCTCTATGTCACCGGTGAGGAGTCACAGCAGCAAGTGGCCATGCGTGCCCGACGCCTGGGCTTGCCCCAGGATCAACTGCGGGTCATGACCGAAACCTGTATCGAAACCATCATCGCCACGGCGCGGGTGGAAAAGCCCAAGGTCATGGTGATCGACTCGATCCAGACGATTTTCACTGAACAACTGCAGTCGGCACCCGGCGGCGTGTCCCAGGTGCGCGAAAGTGCGGCGCTGTTGGTGCGTTACGCGAAACAAAGCGGCACGGCGATTTTCCTGGTCGGTCATGTGACCAAGGAAGGCGCGCTGGCGGGGCCTAGGGTCCTGGAGCACATGGTCGACACCGTGCTGTATTTCGAAGGCGAGTCCGATGGTCGCCTGCGCCTGTTGCGAGCGGTGAAAAACCGTTTTGGCGCGGTTAACGAACTGGGTGTTTTCGGCATGACCGACAAGGGCCTGAAAGAAGTCTCCAATCCGTCGGCGATTTTCCTTACCCGGGCCCAGGAAGAAGTGCCGGGCAGTGTGGTCATGGCTACGTGGGAAGGTACCCGTCCCATGTTGGTGGAAGTCCAGGCGCTGGTGGACGACAGCCACCTGGCCAATCCGCGCCGGGTGACCCTGGGCCTGGATCAGAACCGGCTGGCCATGTTGCTGGCAGTCCTGCACCGGCATGGTGGTATTCCGACCCACGACCAGGATGTATTCCTCAACGTAGTGGGCGGGGTCAAGGTGCTGGAAACCGCTTCGGACCTGGCGTTGATGGCCGCCGTGATGTCCAGCCTGCGTAACCGGCCGTTGCCCCACGATCTGCTGGTGTTTGGTGAAGTCGGTTTGTCCGGGGAAGTGCGCCCGGTGCCCAGCGGCCAGGAACGCTTGAAAGAAGCCGCCAAGCACGGCTTCAAGCGCGCGATCGTGCCCAAAGGCAATGCCCCGAAGGAAGCCCCGGCAGGGTTGCGGATCATCGCGGTGACGCGCCTGGAACAAGCCCTCGACGCATTGTTCGAGTAACCCCGGCGCTCAGGTTTCGATCAGGGCACCCAGTTCGCGCTCCAGCTCCTGCGGGTCACCGAGATTGAGTTCGATCAGCCGGCGCAAGCTGCTGACGGACTCCAGGCTGATGTAGCGACAGACAAATCCGAGTTGGTCGTGCTCTTCGTGGGTCAATTGCACGTCCATGCGGATTTCGGTTTCTTCACTCAAGTGAATGTCCACCGAAAAGATCCGGTTGCGATCGCCCAGCCAGGGATCCGGGCGTTGCACCAGCAAGCCCTTGAGCGACAGGTCGAGTAGTTTCACCGGCCAGCGGTGATTGCCCTGGCTCAGTTCGGTTCGGGCGTCGAATGCGATTCGCCGGAAACGACGGCGATTGCCAGCGTGGGTGCTCATGGTGCAGTTCCTCCGCGAATGGGCTGACTATAGACCCGCATCCGTAGGCGCTGCCACTCAAGGCAAGGCTCTAGACCAATGTCGGGGTATGGCCTTTGGCGAAATCGGCGCTAAACTCGGGGTGGCTGTCTCTCAAGTCCACCTGGCTGGAATAAAAAAATGAAAAATAATAATAGCCTGCTACGCCACTTACCCTGGCTGCTGCTGGCAATCGTAGGAGCGTGCGCCCTCGGCGTAGTGGCATTGCGACGGGGTGAGGCGATCAACGCCTTGTGGATTGTGGTCGCGGCAGTGGCCATTTATCTGGTCGCATATCGTTACTACAGCCTGTTCATCGCAACCCATGTGATGCAACTCGACCCACGGCGGGCCACCCCCGCAGTGCTCAACAATGATGGTCTGGACTATGTGCCGACCAACAAACACATTCTGTTCGGTCACCACTTTGCCGCTATTGCCGGTGCTGGCCCGTTGGTCGGCCCGGTGCTGGCAGCGCAGATGGGCTATTTGCCCGGCACGCTGTGGCTGATCGCGGGCGTGGTGCTGGCGGGTGCCGTCCAGGACTTCATGGTCCTGTTCATGTCCACCCGCCGCAACGGCCGTTCCCTGGGTGACATCGTCCGTGAAGAAATGGGCCGCGTCCCTGGCACCATCGCGCTGTTTGGCTGCTTCCTGATCATGATCATCATCCTTGCGGTGCTGGCGCTGATCGTGGTCAAGGCCCTGGCCGAAAGCCCTTGGGGCATTTTCACGGTGATGGCGACCATCCCGATCGCGATGTTCATGGGCCTCTACATGCGCTACGTCCGCCCGGGTCGCATTGGCGAGATCTCGGTGATCGGCGTGTTGCTGCTGCTGGGCTCCATCTGGCTGGGCGGGCAGATTGCCGCGGATCCGGTCTGGGCCAAGGCTTTCACCTTCACCGGGATCGAAATTACCTGGATGCTGGTGGGCTATGGCTTTGTCGCGGCGTCGTTGCCGGTGTGGCTGATTCTGGCGCCTCGTGACTACCTGTCTACCTTCCTCAAGATCGGCACCATCATTGCCCTGGCCATTGGCATCCTGGTGACCATGCCTGAGCTGAAAATGCCGGCGCTGACCCAGTTCATTGATGGCACGGGCCCGGTGTGGAAGGGCGGTCTGTTCCCGTTCCTGTTCATTACCATTGCCTGTGGTGCGGTCTCCGGCTTCCATGCGCTGATCTCTTCGGGCACTACGCCCAAGCTGCTGGATAACGAAACCAACGCCCGCTATATCGGTTACGGCGGCATGCTGATGGAGTCTTTCGTGGCCATCATGGCCATGGTTGCCGCCTCGGTGATCGAGCCAGGCGTGTACTTCGCCATGAATAGCCCGGCAGCCGTGGTTGGCAGTGATGTGGTCAGCGTGGCGCAAACCGTCAGTAGTTGGGGCTTCGCGATTACCCCGGAAGCCCTGCAGGCGGTGGCCAATGACATCGGCGAAACCACCATCCTGGCGCGTGCCGGCGGTGCACCGACCCTGGCGGTCGGTATTGCGCAGATCCTGCACAGTGTCCTGCCTGGTGAAAACACCATGGCATTCTGGTACCACTTTGCCATTCTGTTCGAAGCGCTGTTCATCCTGACGGCGGTGGACGCCGGTACCCGTGCTGGGCGATTCATGCTGCAGGACCTGCTCGGGTCCTTTGTTCCGGCCCTCAAGCGTACCGAGTCCTGGACTGCCAACCTGATCGCGACAGCCGGTTGTGTGGCGATGTGGGGCTGGTTGCTGTACCAGGGCGTGGTCGATCCGCTGGGTGGGATCAATACCTTGTGGCCGCTGTTCGGTATCTCCAACCAGATGCTGGCCGGTATTGCGCTGATGCTTGCCACGGTCGTGCTGATCAAAATGAAGCGCCAGCGCTACATCTGGGTCACCATGCTGCCGGCGGTTTGGCTGCTGATCTGCACCACCACCGCAGGCTTCATCAAGCTGTTCGACGCCAACCCGGCGATCGGCTTCCTGTCCCTGGCCAAGAAGTACAGCGATGCCTTGGCTAATGGCCAGGTTCTCGCTCCGGCCAAGAACATTGCGCAGATGGAGCACGTGATCTTCAACGCCTACACCAACGCAACGCTCACCGCGCTGTTCCTGTTCGTGGTCTTCAGTATCCTGTTCTATGCGCTCAAGGTCGGTATTGCCGCCTGGGGCAGCAAGGAACGTACGGATAAAGAATCGCCCTACCAGGCCCTGCCGGATGCGTAAGAGAGGATTGCTCCTGTGTTCAATGACCTGAGTCGCCTCGGTAAATACCTCGGTCAGGCCGCGCGCCTGATGGTCGGCATGCCCGACTACGACAATTACGTCGAGCATATGCAAACCAACCACCCGGACAAGCCGGTGATGAGCTACGAGATGTTCTTTCGCGAACGCCAGGAAGCTCGTTACGGCGGCAAGGGTGGGCCCAAGTGCTGTTGATCTGACAGCCAGGTTGATGCAATCCCTGTGGGAGCGGGCTTGCCCGCGATAGCGACTTTACATTCAACATCAATGTTGAGTGATAGTCCGCCATCGCGGACAAGCCCGCTCCCACATTTGTTTTGTGTTTCTTTTCAATTTTGTGAAACAGGAGATCGAACGTGTCCTCTCCCATCCCGGTAACGGTCCTCAGTGGCTTCCTCGGTGCCGGCAAGACCACGCTGCTGCGTCATCTGCTCAAAACCGAGCACGGGCTGAAAATCGCGGTAATCGAAAACGAATTCAGTGATGCCGGTATCGACACCCAATTGTTGGGAGACGAGCCGGTGCAAGTGATGACGCTGTCCAATGGCTGCGTCTGCTGCACTATTCACACCGACCTGACCAAAGCCCTGTACCTGCTGCTCGAGCGCCTGGACAGTGGCGAGCTCACTTTTGATCGCCTGGTGATCGAATGCACCGGCCTGGCCGACCCGGCTCCCGTGGCCCAGACGTTCTTTATCGATGAAGAGTTGCGCGAGCGCTATATCCTCGACGGCATCATCACCCTGGTAGACGCCGCGCACGCCGACGTGCACCTGACCCAGACCATTGCCCAGGCTCAGATCGGTTTTGCCGATCGCCTGCTGGTCAGCAAACGTGACCTGGTGGACGAGGCGACATTCACCGCACTGAGTGAGCGCCTGACCCGGATCAATCGCCGCGCACCGATCCGCCTGGTCGAACACGGCAAGATCGACCTGGCCGAGTTGCTTGATGTGCGTGGCTTCAATCTCAATGCCGACCTCGGTGGCGGAGTCAGCTTGCGCCCGGTGAGCAAGGCACCATCAATCGACCGCATCTCCAGCCTGGTGCTGCGCAGCGATCAGGCGCTGGATATCGACCGGCTCAGCGAGTTCATGAACGAACTGCTGGAAGCGCACGGCAAACAACTGCTGCGCTACAAAGGCGTGCTGAGTATTGCCGGGGAATCGCGGCGCATGGTGTTTCAGGGGGTGCTGAAGCTGTATGGCTTCGATTGGGACACTGAGTGGGCCGAAGGTGAAGCGCGCGAAAGCGTGATCGTGTTCATTGCCGATGATTTGCCGGAAGACAAGATCCGCGCAGGCTTTGCCCGGGTGGCCGCTGCCTGAAGTTGTCAGCCTTGCCCGGGCTGCCGATCACGGGTTGAGCAATAGCGCTTGCAGATGATCCAGGTGACGGTTGATCAGGGTTTCAGCCATCCGTGCATCGCCGCGCTCGACGGCCTCGACGAGGGCTTGGTGCGCCTGCCAGGTGCCGTCGGCAAGGATCGGCGCCTGCCCCTGAGCCAATGCCAGCGAGGTCAGCGGCACCAGGCGCTCGAGGAACTGTGCCAGGGGGGCATTGCCCGCCACGTCCGCCAATTGCAGGTGAAACTCGCCAGACAGGCGAATGGCTGCCGCCCGCCGGTTCTGCTCCAGGTATTGGCGTTCACGTTCGACCCATTGGCGTAACTGCGGCAGGTGCCGGGAGGCTGGCTGCTGGCACGCCAGGCGCACCAGGGTCGTTTCCGCCAATCGCCGGGCGTGGAAGATCTGCCGGGTCTGTTCGGCATCGGGCGCGGCCACCTGGGGGCGATGATTGGGTCGCAAAATCACCACCTGCTGACGGGCCAGGCGCTCCAGGACCTGGCGTATGACACTGCGGCTGACTCCGAAGCGCTGGCCCAGGCTCTCCTCGGTAAAGCGCGGGGCTGGAGCGATGGGGTGTTCGAGAATGGCGTCGAATACCTGGGGATAGACATCGTCGATGCAGCGCAATTGTTCCCGCTGGCGGCGGGGCAGGGTGCCAGAAATCGAGAAAGCGGGATTCTTCAAGGCGCAGGAAGTCATGGCCTGTCTCCAGTCCGGTTGCCGATAAGGGGGCTACTGCCGTTATTTGCCCAGGTTGTCGTCCGGGATATTCAATTCAATGCCCATCCGCTGGCCTTCGCGAAGGATGTGCCGGCGCATTTCGGCGCTGGCCAGGGCACTGTTCTTGTTGCGGATGGCGCGTACCACCGCTTCGTTTTCCTGCAGTCGCTCGGCCAGGTGTTCGGGTGAGTTGCGCAGTATCTCGGCGCTCTCCTTGAGGGCGTTGCTGGTCTGCTGCACGACGTTCTGGAAGATCGGGTTGCAAGTCAGGGTGAACAGTTCTTCGTGGAACGCGATGTAGGCGTTCATTCCGGCTTCGCTGTCGTTGGCGTCGAGGGCTTCGCGCATGTCCATCAGCGTCAGGCGCAGTTGGCCGATTTCCTTGCTGCTGATGGACTGGGCGACCAGGCCGACAATGAACGGCTCAAGGGTGTAGCGCAGTTGCAGGACATCCTCGAGGCTGGCGCTGGCCACGCCGTTGTCGCTGATGGGCGCATCGCTGAGGTTGGCTTCCAGTACCACCACGCCTTTGCCGGGCATGGAGCGCACCAGGCCGAGGGTTTCCAGGACTATCACCGCTTCGCGCAGGCTGGGGCGACTGATCCCCAGCTGTTCAGCCAGTTCGCGTTGCCCGGGCAACATCTCGCCCGAGCGCCACTGCCCGCGCGCCAGGGCGCTGCGAAGCTTTTCAACCACTGAATTTACCACTGTCGACGAGGTGATCACTGTTCGCTCCATGAGATTGGCTTGGGTGCTGATTGTTGTGCCTGTCCGGGACAGGCACAAGGCTCGGTCAAAATTCTTGTTGCTGCGCGGTAGTCGCTGATTTGCGTGTCTGGAAGCTGTAGCCCTGCTGGCCGGCCAGGACTTTGTTGGCACGCTGGATATCGATGTCTTTTTCCCAGCGTGCAATGGCCACGGTAGCGACGCAGTTGCCGATCAGGTTGGTCAGTGCCCGGCCGATGCCCATGAACCAGTCGACCGCCAGGACCAGCACCAGGCCGACCACCGGAATGGCCGGGATCGCGGTCAGAGTGGCCGCGAGGATCACCAGCGCCGAGCCGGGAATACCGTGGGCACCCTTGGAGGTGATCAGCGAGACCAGCAGGATGGTCAGCAAATCACTCATGGCCAGCGGAGTACCGGTGGCGTTGGCAATAAATACAATGGCCAGGGTCAGGTAGATCGAGAAGCCGTCGAGGTTGAACGAGTATCCCGTGGGAATCACCAGGCCAACCGTCGAGCTGCCGATGCCCAGGTGCTCGAGCTTGCGCATGATTTGTGGCAGCACGGCGTCGGAAGAGGCCGTGCCCAGGACAATCAGCAGCTCTTCGCGCAGGTACTTGAGGAACGGCATCATCCGCAGGCCGCTCAGGCGCATCACCAGGCCCAGGATCAACGACACGAACGCGAAACAGGTGAGGTAGAACAGGCCGATCAGGCTGCCAAGGTGCTGCAGTGAGTCCAGGCCATATTTACTGGTGGTGAAGGCAATCGCGCCGAACACGCCGATTGGCGCCAGGCGCACGATCATGCCCATGATGCGAAAGATCACATGGCTGAGTTCGTTGATCAGGCGCGAGATCCCTGACGCTGACTCGCCGACCAGGTTCAGCGCACTGCCGAACAGCACCGAGAACAACAGCACCTGCAGGATGTTGTTGTCGGCAAACGCGCCAATCACCGAGGTCGGGATCAGGTCCATGAGGAACTGGGTGGTGGTATGAATGTGCTCGCCGCGCTGGGGGATGTCACCCATATCACTGGCGGAAAGCTGATCCAGATGAATATTCGCGCCGCTGCCGATCCCGGTGCTGAAGGCGAAGACCAGGCCGATCACCAGGGCGATGGTGGTCAGCACTTCGAAGTAGATCACCGATTTCAGGCCAATGCGTCCGACCTTCTTCAGGTCGCCGGCACCGCTGATACCGCTGACCACCACGCAGAACACAATCAGGCCAATGAGCATCTTGATCAGCTTGATGAAACCATCGCCAAGCGGCTTGAGCTGGGCCGAGTATTCGGGAAGGGTAAGCCCGCAGACGATGCCGAGCACCAGTCCGAGAACCACTTGGAGGAAGATTGAACGCGAGCACCATCTGAGCATGGGAGGGATCCTGATCGGTGTCCTGGCTGCCGTGCGCTGTGCGCATCAGATTCAGGACTTAATTATTGTGGTCTTACCGGTATGTCCAGTGCAGGCGCAGTCTAGGCGCTGATTTTGGTAGGTCGCAAGCGAAATTTGCGAAATTGGCATGACCGGTCTTACCAGTTGGGCGCAATACCCCGGCCTTGAGCGGTTACCGGAAATGTTTTTTTTGCAGAGGTTGAGGCTGCCCTGAAAGGCAGCCTGCGGGCCACATGATTAACGTCGCGCTTTCGCTTTGATGTTTTTTAGATGTTGATGTGCGGCTCAAAGGGCGCTTGAGGGACTTTTCTTTCGAGGATGCTGAGGATGAAAGTTATCTTCGAGCGCTCTTCTGTCTTGCCAAGATAAACATAGGGCGAGCCGTTTAACTTAAGTCCACCTACGTAATGCTTTTCTTTTGTCTTGAGTGAGATCGGCGAGTGAGTGTCCGGAAAGTTATCCAGTGTCACGGGTTCGCCTTGAGGGTTGAGCAGTATAAAAGTGGTGGGCTCGTCAGTGTATGTGTTCATGCCTTCGAAAGTATCCAGCGCGTTCTCGGTGATGATCCGATTGTAATACGCTCCGTTATTTTTGATTGTAAGTACGTAGCCGTCAGGGGTATACAGAAAGTGCAGTTTCAAGCTCGTTACCTCACCGATCTGCTCGTTGGGCCGTATGCCGAGTACGTGGGAGTGGTCCAGGGTCTGCGGTTTGCCTGTGTAAAAGCCGCCGCTGAACAGGCGTATCGTGGCCAGCGCCGGTTTGCCATGGAGCACTTCAAGAATATTCACTTTATGGTCAAACATTCTCAGTGTTGCGATAAAGGATTTTTCTATATTGCCATTCATAATCTAGCCCGTTGGTAATTTTATTGGTTGAAGCGGGTTTTAGATTAGGGGGTTTTGTCGATGGCTGGGGGGGTGTGAGTGTTGCAAGAGTTTGGGTGGGTAATGGGTTGATGTGTCTTGCTGGTGTTTGTCGCTCATTAAACTCCAGGCAATAAAAAACCGGTCATCTCTGACCGGTTTTTATGACTGCGATTTAGCGGGGCTGATTAAGCGCCGTATACCGGCAGCTTCTTGCAGATAGCTTTTACTTTTTCACGAACAGCGTCGATTACCGCTTCGTTGTTCAGGTCTGCCAGGATGTCGCAGATCCAGCCGGCCAGTTCCTTGCACTCGGCTTCCTTGAAGCCACGAGTGGTCACAGCCGGGGTGCCGAAGCGCAGGCCGGAGGTGACGAACGGGGAGCGTGGATCGTTCGGTACCGAGTTCTTGTTGACGGTGATGAACGCTTTGCCCAGAGCGGCGTCGGCGTCTTTACCGGAGATTTCCTGCTTGATCAGCGACAGCAGGAACAGGTGGTTTTCAGTACCGCCGGAGACCACGTCAAAACCACGCTCGATGAACACGCTGGCCATGGCCTGGGCGTTTTTCACCACTTGTTGCTGGTAGGTCTTGAACTCAGGCTGCAGTGCTTCCTTGAAGCAGATCGCTTTAGCGGCGATCACGTGCTCCAGCGGACCACCCTGGGCGCCCGGGAATACTGCGGAGTTCAGCTTCTTCTCGATGTCGGCGTTGGCGCGAGCCAGGATCAGGCCGCCACGTGGACCGCGCAGGGTCTTGTGGGTAGTGGTGGTCACTACGTCAGCGAATGGCACCGGGTTCGGGTAGACGCCTGCAGCGACCAGACCGGCTACGTGAGCCATGTCGACGAACAGGTAGGCGCCAACCTTGTCAGCGATTTCGCGGAAGCGCGGGAAGTCGAGGATCTGCGAGTAGGCAGAGAAACCGGCCACGATCATTTTTGGCTTGTGCTCGACCGCCAGGCGCTCGACTTCGTCGTAGTCGATCAGGCCGTTGGCGTCGATGCCGTACTGGATGGCGTTGTACAGCTTGCCGGAGGACGAAACGCTGGCACCGTGGGTCAGGTGACCACCGTGGGCCAGGCTCATGCCCAGGATGGTGTCGCCAGCCGACAGCAGGGCCAGGTAAACGGCGCTGTTGGCTTGGGAGCCGGCGTGCGGCTGAACGTTGGCGTAATCGGCGCCGAACAGTTCCTTGGCGCGATCAATTGCCAGTTGCTCAACCACGTCGACGAACTCGCAACCGCCGTAGTAGCGCTTGCCCGGGTAACCTTCGGCGTACTTGTTGGTCAGTACCGAGCCTTGAGCTTCCATCACCGCTGGGCTGGTGTAGTTCTCCGAAGCGATCAGCTCGATGTGTTCTTCCTGGCGCTGAGCTTCTTGCTCCATGGCGGCAAAAAGGTCGGCGTCGTACTTGGCAATGGTCAAATCACGGCTGAACATGGCGGTCCTCAAGGATCGGGTGGGGGCAGAAAAGGGAGGCATTCTAACTCAATGGCTTTTGTCTGGCATATGAAACGACATCATGTCGCAGACAAGTGGGCTTCATGACGGGATCAGCGGTGATCATGCTGGCCCCATCGCGATCTAGCTCGCTCCCACAGGGTTTTGGGGACACATAAAATTTGTGTACACCGAAAATTCCCTGTGGGAGCGAGCCTGCTCGCGATGGCGTCATCTGAGTCAACCCAACTCAATCGAGCATGAACAACGCATCATTGCTGAACTGCGCTTCAAACCGCGCCGCCGGCATCGGCCTGCCGAACAGATAACCCTGCACTTCGTCGCAATCATGCTCACGCAGGAATTCCAGTTGCTCATGGGTTTCCACGCCCTCGGCGATCACCGCCAGGTTCAAGCTGTGGGCCATGGCAATGATCGCCCGGGCAATCTGTGCATCCTGCTCGCCAGACGGCAGGCCGTCGACAAAGGTGCGGTCGATTTTCAGTACGTCGATCGGGAACTGCTTCAGGTAGTTAAGCGATGAATAACCGGTGCCGAAGTCGTCGACCGCGATGCTCAGGCCGAGGTTCTTCAGGCCGGCGAGGATCTGCATGGCCTCGCTGACTTCGCGCATCAGGATGCTTTCGGTCAGCTCCAGCTCCAGGCAGGCCGGCGCCAGGCCCGTGTCCTTGAGGATGGTGGCGATGCGGGTGCCGAGCTGGCCATCGGAGAACTGCCGCGCGGAAATGTTCACCGAGACCTTCGGCACGCGCACCTGCGCCTGGTGCCAGCGCTTGAGTTGCTGACAGGCCTCGCGGATCACCCAGTCACCAACGTCCACCACTAGCCCGAGCTCTTCCAGCACCGGAATGAAGTCCCCCGGTGGCACCAGCCCGCGCCGCGGATGCTGCCAGCGCAGCAGGGCTTCAGCCCCGGTCAGGCGCTTGCCATCGCCGCTGAACTGCGGCTGGTAATACAGCACGAATTCATTCTGTTCGAGGGCGTGGCGCAGGTCGCTTTCCAGTTCCAGGCGTTCCAGGGCGCTGGCGTTCATCTCCGCCTGGTAGAACTGGAAGTTGTTCTTGCCGCGTTCCTTGGCGTGGTACATCGCCGTGTCGGCGTTTTTCATCAACTGGCTAAGTTCGTTGCCGTCCTGCGGGCTCAAGGCGATGCCGATACTGGCGGTCACAAAGAACTCACGGCCTTCGAGGACAAACGGCTTCACCAGGCTGGCGAGAATCTGCTCGGCGACATGAATCGCCCGGTTCAGCGCCAGTTCGCGGGTGGTGCGCGGTTGCAGCAGCAGGGTGAACTCATCGCCACCCATACGGGCCACGGTGTCATCGTCGTCGACGCAGCCGAGCAGGCGGGTGGCCATGTCCTTGAGCATGCGATCGCCGGCAGCGTGGCCCAGGGAGTCATTGATCGGCTTGAAGCGGTCCAGGTCAAGGAACATCAGCACCACCCAGGACTTGTGCCGCTGCGCCGTTTGCAAGGCCGTGTGCAGGCGGTCCTGGAACAGGGTGCGGTTGGGCAGGTGGGTCAGG
This sequence comes from Pseudomonas sp. S04, assembly GCF_009834545.1. Lineage (NCBI taxonomy): Bacteria > Pseudomonadati > Pseudomonadota > Gammaproteobacteria > Pseudomonadales > Pseudomonadaceae > Pseudomonas > Pseudomonas sp. S04. The sequence goes on along the minus strand of NZ_CP019427.1, from coordinate 5,315,724 downwards.
GCGTCGTAGTAGGCGAGGCGGTGAATCCGTTGCTCGCTGGCCTTACGCTCGCTGATGTCGCTGAAAAAGCACACGTAGCTGGCCAGGTCGCCCTCGTCATCGAGCACCGCGGTGATGCCGACCCAGGCCGGGTAATGCTCGCCGTTGCGGCGCTTGAGCCAGATTTCACCTTCCCAGCTGCGGTGCTGGTGCAGTTGCTTGAGGATGTAGCCCAGGTGCGCTTCCTGCTGTTCATCGACGGTCAACATGTTCGGCAGTTGATCGAGGACCTGGGACACCGCGTAGCCACTGACCCGGCTGAAGGCGTCGTTGGCCTGGACGATGTAGCCGGCGGGGTCGGTGATCAGGATCGCCGACGTCGAGTGTTCGAAAACCGTGGCGGCCATGCGCAGGTCTTTCTCTGCGCGCCGTTGCTGGCTGATGTCGCGACCGACTCCCAGCACGCCTTCGAAGGCGTCGTGTTCGTCCCACACCAGCACCAGCCGCAACTCGATCGGGATCTTGCGGCCATCGGCGCGCAGGCAGTCGAACAGGAATAGCTGGGTCTGCACCTGGCTGCGCAGTTGTGCCAGTTGTTCGGGTTGGTTCAAGGCCCGGCTGACGCGGTCCATCAGGCTGTAGATGCCGGTCAGTTGCTGCGGGTTGGCGACGATGGACTGCCAGCCGTTCTGGAAGATCCAGTTCGCGTCATAGCCGAGCACGGCCTGCACCGATGGGCTGACGTAGTTCAGCGCGAGTGTGTTGTTGGTGGAGAAGATCACGTCGCTGATGCTTTCAGCGAGCATGCGGTAGCGCTGCTCACTGTCGCGCAGGGATTCGCTGGCTTCGATCTGATCGGTGATGTCCTTGGCGACGCCGATGATCCGCGTGACCTGCTCGTCGGCATCCCGCGCCAACGCCTGCTCGCGCACTTCGAAGCAGCGCCACTGGCCGTCGCGGTGGCGAAAGCGCAGCGGGCACTGGCGCAACTGGCGATAACCGGCCTGGCGTTGCTCCTCGCGCAGGCGGTGGTAGAGCTCGGCGTCTTCCGGGTGCAGGAGGATTTCCCAGAAGTACTCGCCCATCTGTTGCAGTTCGGACTTGTTGTAGCCCAGGGTCTGCCCCAGGTGGTGGTTGCTGTAGATCATGCGCTGGCTGAGCACATCCTGGACGTACAGGTGATCGGGCACGGTGCGCACCACGTCGGACCAGAAGCTTTCACGCTCCTGCAGCGACAGTTCCACCAGCTTGCGGCTGGTGATGTCGTTGATGCTCAGGATCACCGCGCGGTAGTCCGGTTGCTCCTGGGGCAGGTGCAGGACCAGCCACAGGTGTTGATCCTGGCCCTGGTCATCCTTGAGTTTGATTTCCAGTTCCAACTGGCCCTGCTGGTTGAGCACGGCCTCCAGCAGCGCGGCGCCAATGCTGTTGTCGTCCAGTGGCCGGCCTTCGATCAGCAGTTGCCAGGCCTGCGTGCAGGACTCGACACCGAGCAGGTGCAAGGCCACCTGGTTGACTTCGGTGATGCGCAGTTCCTGCAGCAGTGACTGACGTTGTTCGTGACTGTCCAGGGCGGCACGCAGGGTTTCGCTGTCGTGCACCCGGGTTTTATCGAAGGCGCTGTGGAGTCCCGACAGATCCAGTACGCACAGCGCAACCCCGGTGCCATCGAAAATGTCCTGGTAACGCCTGCGGCCTTCATGCAACTGGTGTTGGCGGCGGCGCATGCTCAACAGGGCGATGAACGGCAACAGGGACAGTGCCAGCCCCAGCAGGCATTTACCGATGAAGGCCGGCAGCAGCTCCTCGATCACCCGCTGGCGGTCGAACAGGCCGCGCAGTTGCCAGTCGCTGCTGCTCAGCGGCACGGTCAGCACGGTGTTGGCCTGGTCCTGCGCGGTCAGCAGGCTCGGCTGGGCCGAGGGTCGCAGGTCTTCACGGCTGATGATTTGATGATTGATGCGGTTTTCCACCAGCCACAGCGGACGTAGGGTGCCTTCGCTCTGCTTGGCCAGGCCGGCGAAAAAATTCGGTCGCAGGCGCAGGGCCCAGTAGCCGCGAGTGTTGCCGCTGGCCTGATGCAGCAGCAGGTGCACCACCGAACCGTCATTGGCGTTGCTGAAATAGTGCGCCTGGGCGTGACTGCGCCTGACCAGTTCGTTCAGGTAGTCGGCATCCGGGGTGGTGTTGGCGCTGTCCTTGAGCACTTTGCCCGAGGGGCTGAGCAGCGCCACGCTGAGCAGATCCGGCAGCGACTGCTGCAATTTGCGCAGCAGGGCCTGTTGCTGCTCAGCAGTTTGCGGTTGTTCGACGATCGGTAGCAGATTGAGTGCGATCTGCGCATTCAGCGCCATGTTCAGGCTGACTTGGGCGGCCAGGTCGGCGGTGTAGTCGATGGTGTGCTGGCGCTGGTCTTTCTGGGTTTCGTGCAACTGATCGAGCAACTGCCAGAACAACAGTCCGAGCAACAGCAGCACCAGCATCGCCAAGGCGCCTTTGAGCGTCCCGCGCAGGGGCGATCCGGTCGCAGGGTTCAGTGCGCGCGCGGAGGAAGGCGGAGTGGCATTGGACAATCTGTAATCCTGCGGTGGGGCTGGACTGGCGCGACGTGCACTATAAGCCTGACGCCCGAAGGGCGGCTAGCATGCCTTGAGTTGTGGCAAAGTGCCAGCCCTGTCCGGCTGGACGGGTATGCCACATTGAGGTAGCTTTGCCGGTTACGCAGGGCGTTCCAGCCCCAGACATTCAGGCTTTTTTACGCAAGCAGGCATCGACCCCCGGTCCATGTCCGCGCCGCGCATGGCCTGACACGGGCTTGGCCCGCTTTATTCCACCGTTACTGACGCTAGGTTCTCCATGGCTCAATACGTCTTCACCATGCATCGGCTGGGCAAAGTTGTTCCGCCGAAGCGGGAAATCCTGAAAAACATTTCGCTGTCGTTCTTCCCTGGCGCGAAGATCGGCGTTCTCGGCCTCAACGGTTCGGGTAAGTCCACGCTGCTGAAAATCATGGCCGGCGTCGACACCGAGTTCGAGGGCGAAGCTCGTCCGATGCCGGACCTGAACATCGGCTACCTGCCGCAGGAACCTATCCTGGATCCGACCAAGACCGTGCGTGAAGTGGTCGAGGAAGCGGTCAGCGTGATCAAGAACGCCCAGGCACGCCTGGACGAGGTCTACGCGGCGTACGCTGAAGAAGACGCCGACTTCGACAAACTGGCCGCTGAACAGGCCAAGCTCGAAGCCATCCTGCAAGCCAGCGATGGCCATAACCTGGAACGCCAACTGGAAGTCGCCGCCGATGCGCTGCGCCTGCCGGCCTGGGATGCCAAGGTCGAATTCCTTTCCGGTGGTGAGAAGCGTCGTGTGGCCCTGTGCCGCCTGCTGCTGTCCGCCCCGGACATGTTGCTGCTCGACGAACCAACCAACCACCTGGACGCCGATTCCGTGGCCTGGCTGGAGCACTTCCTGCACGACTTCCCGGGTACCGTGGTAGCGATTACGCACGACCGGTACTTCCTGGACAACGTTGCCGGCTGGATTCTGGAACTTGACCGCGGTGCGGGCATTCCTTACGAAGGCAACTATTCGGGCTGGCTGGAAGCCAAGTCCGATCGTCTGGCGGCCGAATCCAAGCAGCAGTCGGCCCACGAAAAGGCCATGAAAGAAGAACTGGAATGGGTGCGCAAAGGCGCCAAGGCCCGTCAGTCGAAATCCAAGGCTCGCCTGCAACGCTTCGAAGAAATGCAGTCGCAGGAATTCCAGAAGCGCAGCGAAACCAACGAGATCTACATCCCGGCCGGTCCGCGCCTGGGCGACAAGGTCATCGAGTTCAAGAACGTCACCAAGGGCTACGGCGATCGCGTGCTGATCGACAACCTGTCGTTCTCCATGCCTAAAGGCGCCATCGTTGGCGTGATCGGCGGTAACGGTGCGGGTAAATCCACCCTGTTCCGCATGCTGATGGGCAAGGAACAGCCGGATTCGGGCAGCATCGAAGTCGGTGAAACCGTGCAACTGGCGTGTGTGGACCAGAGCCGCGAAGACCTGGATGGCAGCAAGACTGTGTTCCAGCAGATCTCCGACGGTTCCGACCAGATCCGCATCGGCAACTACGAGATCCCGTCGCGCACCTACGTGGGCCGTTTCAACTTCAAGGGCGGCGATCAGCAGAAGTTCGTCAAGGACCTGTCCGGTGGTGAGCGTGGTCGCTTGCACCTGGCCCTGACCCTGAAAGAGGGCGGCAACGTGCTGCTGCTCGACGAACCGTCCAACGACCTCGACGTCGAAACCCTGCGTTCCCTGGAAGAAGCCCTGCTGGACTTCCCGGGCGCCGCCATTGTGATCTCTCACGATCGGTGGTTCCTTGACCGCGTGGCGACGCACATCCTGGCGTACGAAGACGACTCGCAAGCGATCTTCTTCGAAGGTAACTACACCGAGTACGAAGCCGACCGCAAAAAGCGTCTTGGCGAAGCGGCTGCCCAGCCACACCGGGTGCGCCACAAAAAACTGGCCTGATTGGCTGGTGGCATGAAATAACGGAGCCTGCGGGCTCCGTTTTTTTTGGCGGCCGGTTCGCCAGGGCGCTGTCACTGATGGTGCGAAATGCTGATCTGGGGTCCCTGTTTCTGTGCACAAACGGCGCAAAAATTGGCTTAAGTTATATCCATTGCACCATTTAATTTCATAACTGCGACATTTTGCGCTGTTCCGGTGCTCCTCTCGTTTGTTACAGTCCGGCTCAATCTCTCCCAACGACAATAAATTTGCCGAGACTTTTCCATGATCGAATCCGTCGAGTCCTTCCTTGCGCGCCTGAAAAAACGTGACCCTGACCAACCTGAATTCCATCAGGCCGTCGAAGAGGTCCTGCGCAGCCTGTGGCCCTTTCTCGAAGCCAATCCCCACTACCTGACTTCCGGCATCCTGGAGCGCATCTGTGAGCCGGAGCGGGCCGTGGTGTTTCGCGTTTCCTGGGTCGACGATCACGGCGCGGTGCAGGTCAATCGCGGATTCCGGATCCAGATGAACAGCGCCATCGGCCCGTACAAGGGCGGCCTGCGTTTCCACCCGTCGGTGAACATGGGCGTGCTGAAGTTCCTGGCCTTCGAGCAAACGTTCAAGAACTCCCTGACTTCACTGCCGATGGGCGGTGGCAAGGGCGGCTCGGACTTCGATCCGAAGGGCAAGAGCGATGCTGAAGTGATGCGCTTCTGCCAGGCCTTCATGAGCGAGCTGTATCGCCATATCGGCTCGGACGTTGACGTTCCAGCCGGCGACATCGGCGTGGGCGCGCGGGAAATCGGCTTCCTGTTCGGCCAATACAAGCGCCTGAGCAACCAGTTCACCAGCGTGTTGACCGGCAAGGGCATGAGCTATGGCGGCAGCCTGATTCGCCCGGAGGCCACCGGTTTTGGTTGCGTGTACTTCGCCGAGGAAATGCTCAAGCGTCGCGGTGAAAAGGTGCAGGGCAAGCGTGTGGCAATCTCCGGCTCCGGCAACGTCGCGCAGTACGCAGCGCGCAAGGTCATGGACCTGGGCGGCCAAGTGATTTCCCTCTCCGACTCCGAAGGTACGCTGTACTGCGAGGGTGGGCTGAGCGAGGAGCAATGGTCGGCGCTGCTGGAGCTGAAAAACGTCAAGCGCGGCCGCATCAGTGAACTGGCCGCACGGTTCGGCCTGGAGTTTCGTGCCGGACAAAGCCCGTGGGACTTGGCGTGTGACATCGCGCTGCCGTGTGCCACGCAGAACGAACTGGACGCCGAGGCTGCGCGCACCTTGCTGCGCAATGGCTGCATCTGTGTCGCCGAAGGGGCGAACATGCCGACTACCCTGGCGGCCGTGGATATCTTCATCGAGGCTGGAATCCTGTTCGCCCCGGGCAAGGCGTCGAACGCCGGCGGTGTCGCGGTCAGTGGCCTGGAAATGTCGCAGAACGCCATGCGCCTGCTGTGGACTGCCGGTGAAGTCGACAGCAAGTTGCACAACATCATGCAGTCGATCCACCACGCATGCGTGCACTACGGCGAAGAAAACGGGCAGATCAACTACGTCAAGGGCGCGAACATCGCCGGTTTCGTCAAAGTCGCCGACGCAATGCTCGCCCAGGGCGTGGTTTAAGCGGCTTCGATGCGGATCACTTCGATCAGTTGATCGCCGGCGGGGCGTTGCCAGAGCACTTCATCATTGAGTTGCGCGCCCAGCAATGCGCGGCCCAGTGGTGAGCCCCAGTTGATCAGGCCCTGGGCGGCAACAGCCTGGTCTTCACCGACCAGTTGCACGCGCCGCTCAGTGCCTTGCTCATCGGCATAGGTCACCCAACTGCCGATCTGCACCTTGTCGGTCGAGGTGGCCGGGGGCACGACCTGAGCGCTTTGCAGGCGTTGGTGGTAGTAGCGCAGGTCGCGCTGCAGATCCGCCAGGCGCTGCTGGTCGGCTAACTCACCGAGGGCCGACTGCGCGCTGTGCAGGGTCTGCAGTTCGGCGACCTTGTCCTGCAACTGGCGCAGGCCGTCGGGGGTGACGTAATTGGGTTGGCTGCTGACCTGGCGCTCGACGGGCTGGTCGGCTTGGGCGGCGGCGTTATCTTCATTGACGAAAGCGCGGCTCATGGCGGTTCTCCCTGTATGGGGTTTAGGCCATGCTCGCAGGCTTTTAGTTTCCTGGGTTGTTCAAAAGCGACCGCACCTCGCCATATTCCAGACTCCGGGCCGCTAAATCTGCAGGGATCCGTAAGAAGCCTGTGATTATTGTGTTGGCGCGCCTGCCAAGCGACTGTGCTCGGTCAGTTCCTGATCGATGAACGCGGCGATCATGGCTCGGTATACCTGTTCGGTCACATTGGGGTGGGCGCCGACTTGCTCGGATAACGCGCGCACCTTGGCGATGACCTGTTCCACCCGTTGCGGCGCTTTGACCGCATCAACGTCTTTCTTGAAGCGGGCCGCCTGCGCCACATAGGCACCACGTTCGGCCAGCAGGGTGACGATCTGCCGGTCCAGGCGATCGATATGGGTACGTACTTCTTCGAGGGTGTGGCAGTGGACGTCCATGTATTTTCCGTTCGTGTTTTTTGGGGGGCTGGTCAGCGAAGGCATGCCCCTAAAGGCCGCTCAATAGTGATACCACTTCAGCTCCAGCATCACCTCGTTCTGCGCCGATGCGAGGTGGCTGAATTCGCGCTGGGCGCTCAGGCGCAGGCCGAGGTTGCGCGACAGTTCCCACTGCTGGTTCAGGCTCAGGCTACGGCGCACCTCGCCGTTGGTGAAGAAATCGCCGCGGGTTTCCAGGCTCAGGTTGCCCAGTGGGTTGCGCCACAGCAGGCCACTGTTGAATCCGGCCGCCGGCGAGATGAACTCGGCGAAGTCATTGTTGTGTTCGACCCGCACCGTGCCAAGGGCAAACCCCAGCACATCCTCACCCAATTGCCAGGTACCGCCGGCACCGCCGTTGACATGGCTGACCAGGGTCTCGTCATCGTGCTTGCCCGGCACCCGTTCCAGGCCGCCGGTAACTTGCCAGGACCAGGGTTGCAGGAGTTCGTTGCGTGGGGTCAGGGAGCGGATGGTGGCCAGGTCCAGCTGTTGCAACTGCCACTGGTTGCCCTCGTACTGGCGCAGCTTCATTTGCAGGATCTCAATCTGTGCGCCCAGCGGGAAGCTCTCGGCATTGTCGTTGAGGTCGTGATACGCCATGCGCAGGCCATATTCACCGAACGCCTGGTCGCCGCGGGTACCGATACCCGCCTGCCAGGTGCGTGATTGGTGCCCGTCTTCCGGCAGCCCCGGGCGCTCGATGGCTAGCTCCGGTGGTGGATTCTGGTTGATCGCCCGCAGCAGTTCGAAACTGCGTTGCGCTCGTGCCGGGTCGCGCTCCTGGCCATTGGCGCGGTAGCGTTCCAGGCGGTAGGCGGCATCGATGATCAGTGCCTGGCGGTCCCGTGGCAGGGCCTTGCAGGACGGTGCCTGCAATTGTTGCGGGTCGGCGCTGACCTTCAGCACCCACTGCTGCTCTTCGTCAGACAGTGTTTCGGCGCGGCTCAGCAACTCGCGCTCGCGGGACGGCCGATAGTCGATTTTCTCCACCAGCCCGGCATCTTTCACCGCTTTGACGGTGTCGGTGGGAATGGCCGTCAGTGGGAATTGTTCGGTCAGCTTGAGCCCCGGTCGTGCCACCTGCAGCAGCTCCAGCAGGCGGTAAGAGCAGTTTTCATCGAAGAAGAAATAGTCGAACTGGATCTGCTTCAGTTCCCAGACGTGCTCGACCATGCGCTCGGTTTCGACCTGGGTCAGGTTCAGCCGGTACTCCCACAGGTCGCGGTTCTCCAGGCTGCGGTATTCCGAGAGTTTTTCCTGGTAGGGGACTAGGGCGAACAAGCCCGGGTAGCCGCCCATCAAACCCTTCCAGGCATACAGGATGCTGTTGTCCGAGCCCTCAATGTAGGCGCCGAAGTTGATCGCATAGCTGAGCAGGGCAGTGTTGTCGCTTTGTACGCCGGCCTGGTCGATCCGCAACAGCGTGTGGCCGAACATTGAAGACGGGCTGTTGAGGTAGGCCGCAGGGAAAATCATCACCGCACTGTGGGGCGAGACATCCTTGAACCATTGCTTGAATTCGCTGCAGTCCACCGCGGGCAGGTCGTTGAGCTGCAGTTGCGCCTGCAGCCAGCGGGTACGCGCCGGGTAAACGCATTGTGCATGTTGCTGACCGAGGCTGGCCGGGGCATACAGCGCCTGTACGGTGGCCGCCAGTTCGGCATCCGGGTGTTCGGCACCGTCGCGGGCCAGGAAAAATTTGTGGTCGCTGATGTAGCTGCGCCAGCCGCCCAGCTTGGCGGTTTCGTAGTGGCCCAGGGAAATCCAGAACGGGTCGTTGGCCAGTTGCTGCAGGCGTTGGTTGTCGAGGTGGGGCGCGGCGGACAGCGGGGCGCAGACAAACAGCGCCAGACAGGCAAGGCGTTTGAGCATGGTGGGCAACTTAAGTCGAAAAAATAAAGACCAAATGCAGTCAGGTCCAAAAAACAAAACCCGCCCCGGTGAGAGGGCGGGTGAGGTCGAGCTTAAGCTGGGGTGGCGTATTTGGCCAGGCGAGTATCGGCCTTGAGTACGGCCAGGGTATTGGTATGCACATCTTCAGCGGTCACGTCAGCCTTGCTGAAGATCTGCTGGAAATGTTCGTGGGTAACGGCGGCGAAGTGCGCACGGTCTTCCGGTGCGACGCCCAGGACCACAGCGTAAGTGGTCAGTGCTTCACCCTGACCCTTGGCCATGTCTTCGGACAGCTCGTTTATCATGCCGTTCATGGCGAACCAGGACTTGCCACCATAGGTCAGCGCAGCGTTGGTCGCGCAGCCGTTGGTGCCGGAGGTCATGCCGAACGTGGCGTTGCCGGAGGTGCCGTTGGTGGTGGAAGCCAGGAAGTGAGCCGGGGTGCCACGCTGACCTTCAAACAGCATGTTGCCCCAACCGCAATCCGGACCGCCTGGCGCCTGCGCCATGGCGTTGAGGGATACAGCGGTGAAGAGAGTACCAAGAAGAATCCGTTTCATAGCTTTGTTCTCTTTATGTGCGTACCAATGGACAGGAGTTCTGAGGCCAATTTGGCATCAGTGGGCCGGTTATTAGTCCAGCCGCGCAGTTTGGAGTTTAGGCAGGTTCCGTGGGTTCCGTGGTTTTTTGGAAAAATATTCCTCAAACCAGTGATTTAGCCGGCGCCTGGGTAGGGTTCGGCGTTTGACTATGCTTTTACCCAAGGCGCGCCTTGCCAGTCAGGTGCAGGCAGCGCCAGAATGCCTCCAACTGCCCCGCCTGATGTAAGGAAGCCCGATGCCTGATCCTGTTGCTGCCAGCTTGCGTCTAGCGCCCGAAGCGCTGACCCGTCCGTTTTCCGCTGAACAGTTCAGCTTCTCTACCACCAATGATCTGGAGCCTTTTCGCGGTGTGCTCGGCCAGGAACGCGCGGTCGAAGCCTTGCAGTTCGGTGTGGCCATGCCACGCCCCGGTTACAACGTGTTTGTCATGGGTGAGCCTGGCACTGGTCGGTTCTCGTTCGTCAAACGGTACCTCAAGGCCGAAGGCAAGCGCCTGCAGACCCCGGCGGACTGGGTCTACGTCAACAATTTCGATGAGCCACGCGAACCCCGCGCCCTGGAGTTGCCCTCGGGCACGGCCGGTGCATTCATCGCCGATATCAATGGCCTGATCGACAACTTACTCGCGACCTTTCCTGCGGTCTTTGAACACCCGTCCTACCAGCAAAAGAAAAGCGCCATCGACCGCGCGTTCAACCAGCGCTACGACCGTGCACTGGATGTGATCGAGCGTCTGGCACTGGAGAAAGAAGTCGCGCTGTACCGCGACAGCACCAATATTGCCTTCACTCCGATGAGTGAGGGTAAGGCGCTGGATGAGGCTGAGTTCGCCCAGTTGCCGGAAGCGGTGCGTGAGCAGTTCCACGAAGATATTTCCGGGCTTGAAGAGCGACTCAACGAGGAGCTCGCCAGCCTGCCGCAGTGGAAGCGTGAATCCAGCAATCAGATGCGTCACCTGAACGAAGAAACCATCACCCTGGCCTTGCAGCCATTGCTTGCGCCGCTGTCGGAAAAGTACGCGGAAAATGCAGCGGTGTGCGGTTACCTGCAGGCGATGCAGGTGTACTTGCTCAAGACCGTGGTCGAGCAACTGGTCGACGACAGCAAGACCGACGCCGTCGCCCGTAAACTGCTGGAGGAGCAATACGCGCCGAGCCTGGTGGTGGGGCATTCGGTCAGTGGCGGTGCGCCGGTGGTGTTTGAACCGCACCCGACCTACGAAAACCTGTTCGGCCGCATCGAGTACAGCACCGATCAGGGCGCGCTCTATACCACCTATCGTCAACTGCGACCCGGTGCCTTGCACCGGGCCAATGGTGGGTTCCTGATCCTGGAAGCGGAAAAAATGCTCAGTGAGCCGTTCGTGTGGGATGCGCTCAAGCGTGCCCTGCAGTCGCGCAAGCTGAAAATGGAATCGCCACTCGGGGAGATGGGCCGCCTGGCCACGGTGACGCTGACGCCGCAACACATTCCGTTGCAGGTCAAGGTGGTCATCATTGGCGCCCGCCAGCTGTACTACACGCTGCAGGACCTGGATCCGGACTTCCAGGAGATGTTCCGGGTGCTGGTGGATTTCGACGAAGACATTCCAATGGTCGACGAGAGCCTGGAGCAGTTCGCCCAGTTGCTCAAGACTCGCACTTCGGAAGAAGGCATGGCCCCGCTGACCGCCGATGCGGTGGCGCGCCTGGCGACTTACAGTGCGCGCCTGGCCGAGCACCAGGGGCGTCTGTCGGCACGCATCGGCGACCTGTTCCAGTTGGTCAGCGAGGCGGACTTCATCCGGCACCTGGCCGGCGACGAAATGACCGACGCCGGGCATATCGAGCGTGCACTCAAGGCCAAGGCCACCCGTACCGGGCGCGTCTCGGCACGGATTCTCGATGACATGCTGGCGGGGATCATCCTGATCGACACCGCTGGCGCGGCCGTGGGCAAATGCAACGGGCTGACGGTGCTGGAAGTGGGTGACTCGGCCTTCGGCGTTCCGGCGCGGATTTCCGCGACGGTCTACCCGGGTGGCAGTGGCATCGTCGACATCGAGCGAGAGGTCAACCTCGGGCAGCCGATTCACTCCAAGGGCGTGATGATCCTCACCGGTTACCTGGGCAGTCGTTATGCCCAGGAATTCCCGTTGGCGATCTCGGCGAGTATTGCCCTGGAGCAGTCCTACGGTTATGTCGACGGCGACAGTGCGTCGTTGGGCGAGGCATGTACGCTGATCTCGGCCTTGTCGAAGACGCCGCTCAAGCAGTGCTTCGCCATCACCGGCTCGATCAACCAGTTCGGCGAAGTACAGGCAGTGGGTGGGGTCAACGAGAAAATCGAAGGCTTCTTCCGGCTGTGCGAAGCTCGCGGACTGACCGGTGAGCAGGGCGCAATCATCCCGCAGGCCAACGTGGCCACGCTGATGCTCGATGAGAAGGTCCTGGCGGCGGTGCGGGCCGGGCAGTTCCATGTGTATGCGGTGCGCCAGGCCGACGAGGCATTGAGCCTGCTGGTTGGCGAGCCGGCCGGTGAGCCGGACGAGGAGGGCCAGTTCCCTGAGGGCAGCGTCAACGCACGGGTGGTCGAGCGTTTGCGAGTGATCGCGGAAATGATCAGCGAAGAGGACTTGAAGGAGGCCGAGAAAGAACTGGCGCAGGAGGCGCTGGCCGAAGCCAAGCCGGCTTGATCCCAGTCATCTACCCGCTGTAGGAGCAAGGCTTACCCGCGAATGCGTACGAAATGACGCCTTCGTGGGTAAGCCTTGCTCCTTTTTTATGGCGCAGCGAATGACGTCAAAAAACCAACAGCGACCATTCGGCGCTTCGTTACCCTCGGCAACTTGCTGATTCGACTTTTCTTCTATGCTCAGGTCTAGGATATCGACAGTTATCACTGGATCGAGACAGCCTTCGCGTGGAGGCTGAATACCGGATCTATCGAGGGTCGCCGCCATGTCGCGCAACCTCTGCCTTACCCGCCAATGCCTGGGTCTCGTGACCCGGATCGAATGCAGTGTGCGCCCGCTCGCCGGCGATACTGGCATGTGGACCTTGCTGTTTGCTGCCGGCATGGCAGGCGAACAGCCTTCGGCGATCAAGGCCCAAGGCCCGTTTCATGGCCCTTTTGTGGCTGAATCGATACTCGATACCATCGTTGAAAGCCTGACCCTGCATGGTTATCAACTGGCCGACGACCCGCAGATCTGGTGCTTGCACCTGCAAGCCCAGCTACGGGAAATCAACGGCGGCCGGTACCGCAACCAGGATGGTTTCGATTCGACTCCAAGGCATTGACCTCACTCGGCAGGGGTGGGGTTCTGCACCTTGTCGAGCTTGACCTCAAAGCCATACTCGATGGTTTCCAGGTCGGTGCGTTGGTAGCTTTCCAATTGGCTCGGCTGACCATAGAAGTAGTGCACGTCCAGCACTGCGGGGCCCTCTGTGTTGGCGTCATGACTGACCAGCAGAATTTCCTTCAGGTAGTTGCCGCTCGCGTCCTTGGCGAAGAAGCGCCAGTCCTGCGCGGGGAAAACCTTCTGGTCGACCAGCAGGGCGTTACCCCTGAGCTCCAGGCCTTTGGGTAGTTTGCTGGCGTCGAGGCTGTGCTTTTCGATATCGGCGAGAAACAGTGGCATGGAGCCCACGGCGTAGGCCGGGGTTTCGGGGAACAGGGTCAGGTCGTAGGTGATGGTGGCGTGTAATGGATCGATTTCGAAGGCTTCGGCTGGCAACTCGATGGGAGTGCCACGCTGGCCATCGTCATTCTGGGTAAAGAAGGTCAACGGAGTCGGGCCGGGGCTGAATGAGCTACCGAGCAGTTCATCGTTGAAGCTGCTGGGGTGGTCGAACTGAATGCGCGCGGCACTGGCGTCCTCCACCGACTGGGTGATGCGAATACTGTTTTTCAGTTGCTGCGCGTCCAGGCTCGCGCCTTTGAGCCAGTTGCCGGCCTGGTCGTCATAGACCACCACGGGCGGGGTGAGGCTTTGAATGGTTTTGTCGGTGGTGTTGCGGTCAAAACGCCTGACGGGCAGATCCAGTTCCTTGCGGGTCACGGTGGCGGCGGAAAAATCCAGCACGTTGACTTCCAGGCTGTCGATGGGGCCATTGAAGTAGACCTTGGTGTAATGATGGCTCTGCTGGCGCTCGAAGGCTTGCAGTTCGTCATTAAGCTGCTTTTCCAGTGCCTCGCTCCAGGCGGTCTGTTTTTGCATCTCGGCCAGTTGGTTTTGATAGAAGGCTATTTGTGCGGAGTCTTCGTTGATCGAGCCGGCGCGTGCGAGGAACTGCCCGGTCTGGTCCCGGGCCTGGACGATCAGCGGATTGAGCGGGGTGTCGCCGACCTCTGGGGCCAGCGCTGCGCGGTTGTCGACCGTAATTTCGGCGTAGTTGTTCTCGAGGCTGTGCAGGGTGACGCTGAGGTTGGCCTCGGTCCGTGTAAGCCCGATGTCCTTTTTGCTCAGGTTGAAGGTCGCGACCTTGTGCGGTGCGATCACTTCGACCTTGCCTTGCAGGGTCAGGGGTTGTGGCTGGCTGCTGTTGGCCACCTCCAGTCCCTCGACAAAGGGGTAGGCGAGGGTCAGGTCATCCGGGGCGGTCAAGCTCGAGCTAGAGGGGCTCAGCTGAATGCCGGGGTCGGTTTCCGACCATTCGGCCTGGAAGGGGATGACCTGCTTGTTGCTAAGAGTGACCGATTGCCATTCCAGGCCGTGGGGGAAGGGAAACTCCGAGGGCATGTTGAAGTTGAACGGGAACACCGGTTGCAGGTCGGTCAGGTAGTCGGAGCTGGCATCCTTGCGCAGGACGATCAGGCCATTGATGTAGGTGTCGACCAGCGCCTGCGGGCTTGCGTAGTGCCGGAGCAATGCCATGGCGTCGTCACCGTACTCGGTTTCGACCGGCTTGGCGGCCAGCTTCTGTTGGGCGCGTTCGAGCAGCAGCAAGGAGCCGCCGAGGCTGGATACGGCATCCTTGAGCTTGGGATCGGTGATGGCGTCCAGTGACTTTTCGAACTGGGCGGTCTTGTCTTCAAGGCTTTGCGCAGGCTTTTCGTCCGCGGGCGAGCAGCCGCTGAGCAGCGCCACCAGGCACAGGCCGATCGTCGTCAAGGGTAAGCGCACATCCATTTTCCAGTATTCCCGTACGACGCACGTGGGTGCGAACGCTTTGGACACTAGCAGAAAACCCTCGGTCAGACTTCCAGGTTATGGATTTGCCAGCGGTTTATGGGTGTTTGAGCGGCTGGTATACTCGCCGCCATTTCCAGCCTTGGTGTGAGATTTAATGGAACGCTTTATCGAAAACACAATGTACGCTTCGCGCTGGTTGCTGGCCCCTATCTACTTCGGCCTGTCCCTGGGTTTGCTGGCCCTGGCCCTGAAGTTCTTTCAGGAAGTCTTCCACGTTATCCCCAACGTCTTCTCGATGGCCGAGTCGGACCTGATCCTGGTCCTGCTGTCGCTGATCGACATGGCCCTGGTGGGCGGCCTGCTGGTGATGGTGATGATCTCCGGCTATGAAAACTTCGTGTCCCAGCTGGATATCGATGAATCCAAGGAAAAGCTCAACTGGCTGGGCACCATGGATTCGTCTTCGCTGAAGATGAAAGTCGCGGCCTCGATCGTGGCGATTTCCTCGATCCACTTGCTGCGCATTTTCATGGACGCCAAGAACGTCGATCCCGAGCACCTGAAGTGGTACGTGATCATTCACATGACGTTCGTGATTTCGGCGTTCGCCATGGGCTACCTGGACAAACTGACCAAGCACTGATTACCCCGCAGGTGGTAAACGGACGGGCGGCAGCGTTGTCGGCTTGTGCTTTGGTGCGTCGAGGCTTATCCCTGTAAGGGTCCTGGCTCGCCAATGCACGGGGTGTGCACATGAACCTGCAAGAGTTGAACGCCTATGCCATCGCCGGCAAGGTCGATGAGCTGAATCTGATCTCCATGGAAGGCGGGATCTATCTCCTCGAGGCGCGGATGCACGGCGCGGCCTACCCGCTGAGCGACACCCATGGCCAGATGATGCACCTGCGCTCGGTGGAGCATGCGCGGCAAATGCTCCACGCCTTTCCCAAGCTACCGTTCAATCTGGTCCACACCTCGGTCCACGACGAGATGTGCGGATTGGGCGCCAGTAGCGAGGACAGCCTGAAAGTGCCGATCGCCTTCCGTTCGGCTTGAGGGTGCTGGCCCCCTGATCAACGCACGGGCATCTGTGCTAGTCTGCTCGCCCTTTTGGTTCCGGGCGCTCCGGGATGCGCTGTGCACGCACGGCAACGTCTCGGGCCGTCCGCACAGCGGAGCAGTGTCATGTCCGAAGTAAATCTGTCCACCGACGAAACCCGCGTCAGCTACGGCATCGGCCGTCAGCTGGGCGACCAGCTGCGCGACAACCCGCCACCGGGCGTTAGCCTGGACGCAATCCTGGCAGGTCTGACCGACGCTTTCGCCGGTAAGGAAAGCCGCGTTGGCCAGGAAGCCATGTCGGCCAGCTTCAAGGTCATCCGTGAAATCATGCAAGCCGAAGCGGCAGCCAAGGCTGAAGCAGCGGCGGGTGAAGGCCTGGCATTCCTGGCTGAAAACGCCAAGCGTGACGGCATCACCACCCTGGCTTCCGGTCTGCAATTTGAAGTCCTGACTGCCGGTGAAGGCGCCAAGCCATCCCGCGAAGACACCGTGCGTACTCACTACCACGGCACCCTGATCGACGGCACTGTGTTCGACAGCTCCTACGATCGTGGTCAACCTGCAGAATTCCCGGTTGGCGGCGTGATCGCTGGCTGGACCGAAGCCCTGCAACTGATGAACGCAGGCAGCAAATGGCGTCTGTACGTGCCGAGCGAATTGGCTTACGGCGCTCAAGGCGTTGGCAGCATCCCGCCGCACAGCGTTCTGGTATTTGACGTCGAGCTGCTGGACGTTCTGTAATACCCGGCCTGATATGACATCGGGCTAATGTGGGAGCGAGCGCCCGCTTGCGGGCGCTAGCTCCCACAGTTTTTTGTGCTGCATCATATTTCGATCTTGTGCGTCAGATCATGCGTCGGGCGCAATGCCCGGGCATAGCAGAACAGAAACAGGTTGCGCACCAGCTCCTTGAGCACCACCGGTTCGCTGGAGCTCAGGCCATTGAGGTCGAGGTCGCCCTGGTCCTGCAGTTCGCTCAAGGCTTCTTCTTCCAGTACAGCGCAGACTTCCCCGGTTTCCCGATGCAGGATCCTGAGGTAAGGGTGTGGGCGGTCCAGCCATGCATCAATCAAGTAAGTCATGATGCTCATCTCCTTTTTAGTGGTTTGATGAGAATAATTCTTATTCAATTAATAGCAAGTGCCTATTGGCGGTTTCTGCGGATTTTGTGCGCGGGGATTGCTCAGGATCAAAACGGCTGGCGTTTTGCTATTGGGGCGAGAGGAAGGCTTACGAGGGGGGGGGGAGAGCAGCCATCCCGCGCGGACGCGCGATGGCTTGCAGCAGGTTCAGACTTTTCTGACGAACTCGGATTTGAGTTTCATCGGGCCGATGCCATCGATCTTGCAGTCGATGTCGTGGTCGCCATCGCACAGGCGGATGTTCTTGACCTTGGTGCCGACCTTGACCACCAGCGAGGTGCCCTTGACCTTGAGGTCCTTGATCACGGTGATGGTGTCGCCATCTTGCAGGACGTTGCCGACCGAATCCTTTTTCACAGTTTCATCGGACGCCGCCTCGGCTTCGCCGTTGGCAGACCATTCGTGGGCGCACTCCGGGCAGATCAGTTGGGCGCCGTCTTCGTAGGTGTATTCGCTATTGCATTTCGGGCAGGGTGGCAACGTGCTCACTAAAGCTCCTTGAGTTCAGGATGGCTAAAAAGCGCACATTATATAGGGTTTTAAGCGGGAGAGGGCGATGCAACACCTGTAGGAGCGAGCTTGCTCGCGAAGAACTCAATGACACCACGTTCATTCAGGATGCACGCGTTATCGTTGGCGACCTTCGCGAGCAAGCTCGCTCCTACAGATATCCCTTAGTGCGTGCGGGCGACCGCGAACTCGCTCAGCTCAACCAGGGCATCGCGGTACTCGCTGGCCGGCAGCATTTCCAGGCACTTGATCGCGCGGGCTACATAGTCGCGCGCCAATTGCGCGGTGTATTCCAGCGAGCCTGAGGCCTCCACAGCGGCGCGGATGCTCTCCAGGTCTTCGATGCCGCCTTTCTGGATCGCCTTGCGCACCAGGGCTGCCTGTTCTGGCGTGCCTTCGCGCATGGTGTAGATCAGCGGCAGGGTCGGCTTGCCTTCGGCCAGGTCGTCGCCGACGTTCTTGCCCAGGGTCTCGGCATCGCCGCGATAGTCGAGCAGGTCGTCGACCAGTTGGAATGCCACGCCCAGGTGATCACCAAAGGTGCGCAGGGCTTCGCTCTGCTCCGGGGTTGCACCCGCGAGGGCAGCAGCGCTGTGGGTCGAGGCTTCGAAGAGCATCGCGGTCTTGCCGCGAATGACTTCCATGTAGGTTTCTTCGGTGGTGCTGGCGTCGCGCACCTTGGACAGCTGCAGGACTTCGCCTTCGGCGATGATCCGCGTGGCCTGGGAGAGGATCTTCATCACCGGCATGGAGCCCAGTTCGACCATCATCTCGAACGAGCGCGAATACAGGAAGTCGCCGACCAGCACGCTCGGGGCATTGCCCCACATGGCGTTGGCAGTCGAGCGGCCACGGCGCATACCGGACATGTCGACCACGTCGTCGTGCAGCAGGGTGGCGGTGTGCAGGAACTCGATAGTGGCTGCCAGCAGGCGCATGTCATCGCCTTCGCGACCCAGGGCCTTGCCGCACAGCAGCACTAATAAAGGACGCAGGCGTTTACCGCCAGCCGAGGTGATGTAGTCGCCGATTTTCGATACCAGCGGCACTCGGGAAGTCAGCTGCTTCTTGATGATGCCGTCGACGGCGCTAAAATCGTCCGCCACCGCGCGGTAGAAAGCTTGGGGTTGCATCAGCGACAGGTGCTCCATAAGGGTTGCGCGGCATGCTAGGACCCACGCCAGCGGGTGTCAAGGCACGATGGACGGCCCCTTGCAACGCGCTCGTGGCTTGCGTACAATCGCGCACCCTGAACTTCCTGGGCAGCACCTGCCTTACGCAATTGCAAACCGGCCTTCCAGCCTTATGCAGCCATGCCAGCCAATACCTCTTCTTATAAAGAGCTGGGTGAGCAGGATTATCGGAGAAATACCATGTCTTATGCAGTAATCGTTACTGGTGGCAAGCAGTACAAAGTTGCTCCAGGTGAATACCTGAAGATCGAAAAACTGGAAATCGCTACCGGCGAATCCGTTACTTTTGATCGCGTTCTGTTGGTTGCCAATGGCGACGACGTGAATATCGGCGCTCCAGTTGTTGCTGGCGCTACCGTTGTGGCTGAAGTGATCTCCCAAGGTCGTCACGATAAAGTCCGCATCATCAAGTTCCGTCGCCGTAAGCACCACATGAAGCGTATGGGCCACCGCCAGTGGTACACCGAGATCAAAATCACCGGTATTCAGGCTTAATTTCAGCCTAATTCCTCACTAGGAGAATTGAACTCATGGCACACAAAAAAGCTGGTGGTAGTACCCGTAACGGTCGCGACTCAGAAGCCAAACGCCTTGGCGTGAAGATGTATGGCGGCCAGGTTATCATTCCGGGCAACATCATCGTGCGTCAGCGCGGCACCCAATTCCACGCTGGCTACGGCGTTGGCATGGGCAAAGATCACACTCTGTTCGCTAAAATCGACGGCGTGATCAAGTTCGAAGTAAAAGGCGCTTTCAACCGCCGTTACGTGAGCATTGTCCCGAAGACTCCAGTCGTCGCGGCATAATTACGTAGTTGCTGGAAAAGCCCTGTCTTGCGACGGGGCTTTTTCGTTTGTGGGGTGAGTCTCTTGCAAAGCTGTTTGTGATGGGCGAAAGCAGTGGGTTTGCGGTCGTTGCTTGAGGTCGCTGCGCTCATTTTTGCAAGAGTCTTATGTCTTGGTTTTTTCGGCTCGTCCGTATGGCGAGAGGCGTTTTGTTATGAAGTTTGTTGATGAAGTATCGATTCGAGTAAAAGCTGGCGATGGCGGCAATGGTTGCATGAGCTTCCGTCGGGAAAAATTCATCGAGAACGGTGGTCCGAACGGTGGTGATGGGGGTGATGGCGGCTCGGTCTACATGATCGCCGACGAAAACCTCAATACCCTGGTGGACTACCGTTACACCCGGCACTTCGATGCCGAGCGTGGCGCCAACGGCGGCAGCACTGACTGCACCGGCAAGAAGGGTGAAGAGCTGGTATTGCGGGTTCCGGTCGGTACCACGGTGATCGATTCGGCAACCCAGGAAGTTATCGGCGACCTGACCAAGGCTGGTCAGCGGTTGTTGGTGGCGCATGGTGGCTGGCACGGTCTGGGTAATACCCGTTTCAAATCCAGTACCAACCGGGCGCCACGCCAGACTACGCCGGGCAAGCCGGGCGAGCAGCGTGACCTCAAGCTGGAAATGAAAGTGTTGGCGGACGTCGGCCTGCTGGGCTTGCCTAACGCCGGTAAAAGTACCTTTATCCGTTCGGTGTCGGCTGCCAAGCCGAAAGTTGCCGATTACCCGTTCACCACCCTGGTGCCAAACCTGGGCGTGGTCAGTGTCGATCGCTGGAAAAGCTTTGTCATTGCCGACATCCCGGGTCTGATCGAGGGTGCTTCGGATGGCGCTGGCCTGGGGATTCGTTTCCTCAAGCACTTGTCGCGAACCCGCCTGCTTTTGCATCTCGTCGACATGGCGCCGCTGGATGAAACCAGTGCAGCCGATGCCGCTGAAGTGATCGTCAGCGAACTGACCAAGTTCAGCCCGTCCCTGGCTGAGCGTGATCGTTGGCTGGTGCTGAACAAGTGCGACCAGATCCTCGAGGAAGAGCACGAAGAGCGCGTCAAGGAAATCGTCGATCGCCTGGAGTGGACTGGTCCGGTCTACGTCATCTCGGCTATCGCCAAAGAAGGCACTGAGCGCCTGACTCGCGACATCATGCGTTACCTGGAAGATCGTGCTGATCGCCTGGCCAACGATCCGGCGTACCGTGAAGAGCTGGCGGATCTTGACCAGCGCATCGAAGATGAAGCGCGTGCCCAGCTGCAGGCCCTGGATGACCAGCGTGCCCTGCGCCGCAGCGGCGTGAAGTCGGTCCATGACATCGGTGACGATGATTGGGATGAAGAAGATGTGGATGACGAAGATGGTCCGGAAATCATTTACGTGCGTGACTGATACGTTGCGATAAACTTAAGCGCCGCTCCCTGGAGCGGCGTTTTAGTATCTGGAAATCGGTAGTCACGAATAACGTTATGGGCAGCACTGGGTCGTGCTGTCCTCAAGCTAAGGTTGAAGATCATGCGGAGCAAGGTGACAGGTGCGCAGCGTTGGGTCGTGAAGATCGGCAGCGCTTTGCTGACGGCTGACGGCAAGGGTCTGGATCGCGCGGCAATGGGCGTCTGGGTTGAGCAGATGGTGGCGCTGCACGAGGCGGGCGTCGAGTTGGTGCTGGTGTCCTCGGGGGCGGTGGCGGCAGGCATGAGTCGCCTGGGCTGGACTGCACGACCCAGTGCAATGCATGAGTTGCAGGCGGCGGCCGCTATTGGCCAGATGGGCCTGGTGCAGGCTTGGGAGTCGAGCTTCGCCGAGCATGGCCGGCACACTGCGCAGATCCTGCTGACGCATGATGACTTGTCCGATCGCAAGCGTTACCTCAATGCTCGCAGCACCCTGCGCGCGCTGGTCGATCTCAAGGTCATCCCGGTGATCAACGAGAACGATACGGTGGTCACCGACGAAATCCGCTTCGGCGACAACGATACCCTGGCGGCGCTGGTGGCCAACCTGGTCGAGGCGGACCTGTTGGTGATTCTTACGGACCGTGATGGCATGTTCGACGCTGATCCGCGGAATAACCCCGATGCCCAGCTGATTTACGAGGCGCGTGCCGATGATCCGGCGCTGGATGCGGTGGCTGGCGGTACGGGCGGCGCGCTGGGCCGTGGCGGTATGCAGACCAAGCTGCGTGCGGCGCGGCTGGCGGCGCGTTCCGGGGCGCACACGATCATCGTGGGCGGGCGTCTGGAGCGGGTGCTGGATCGCCTGAAGGCAGGCGAGCGTATCGGCACCTTGCTGTCGCCTGAGCGTGGCCTGCTGGCGGCGCGCAAGCAGTGGCTGGCGGGGCACTTGCAGACGCGCGGCACGCTGGTGCTGGATGCGGGCGCGGTTTCGGCCTTGTCCCAGGGCAACAAGAGCTTGCTGCCGGTTGGCGTCAAGCTGGTCCAGGGCAGCTTCCGCCGTGGCGAAATGGTGGTGTGCGTGGCGCCGGACGGTCGCGAGATTGCCCGTGGCCTGGCTAACTACAGCGCCCTGGAGGCGCAAAAAATCATCGGTCAATCGTCCGAGGCGATTGTCGGTTTGCTGGGTTACATGGCGGAACCGGAACTGGTTCACCGCGATAACCTGATTCTGGTTTGAGTGAAGGAAACGCGCATGCGCATGGCAAAGGGCTTGTTGGGGTTGTTGCTGGTGATGCCGCTATTGGCTTCGGCCGAAGAGATTGGTCAGGTGTCGACCGTATTCAAGTTTGTCGGGCCCAATGACCGTATTGTGGTCGAGGCCTTTGATGATCCGAAGGTCGATGGTGTGACCTGCTACCTGTCGCGCGCCAAGACCGGCGGAGTGAAGGGTGGTCTGGGGTTGGCCGAGGATCGTGCCGAGGCGTCCATTGCCTGTCGTCAGGTTGGGCCGATCAGCTTCAGGGGTGAACTCAAGGATGGTGACGAGGTGTTCAAGGAGCGCACGTCCCTGGTGTTCAAGACCATGCAGGTGGTGCGATTTCTCGACAAGAAGCGCAATACCCTGGTGTACCTGGTCTATAGCGACCGCCTGATCGAAGGCAGTCCGCAGAATGCGGTGACGGCGATTCCGATTTTGCCGTGGGCTCAGCATTGATTTGATTCGAGGCTGGTAGGGGTGGGCGCCCACCCCTACAGTTTTTTGTATTGGTTTGATCAAATCGCAGGCAATAAAAAACCGACCCTGAGGTCGGTTTTTTAATGAGCGTGTCGCTTAGGCAGCAGCGGCAACGTTCAGAGCCTTTACGTGGCCATTCAGGCGGCTCTTATGGCGAGCAGCTTTGTTCTTGTGGATGATGCCTTTATCGGCCATACGGTCGATAACTGGCACGGCCAGAACGTAAGCAGCTTGCGCTTTTTCAGCGTCTTTTGCGTCGATGGCTTTAACTACATTCTTGATGTAGGTACGAACCATGGAACGCAGGCTGGCGTTGTGGCTGCGACGCTTCTCAGCCTGTTTTGCACGTTTTTTGGCGGAAGGTGTGTTGGCCACCGTCGAGCTCCTCGAAAGACTTTTTGGGAAATAGCAAACAAAATAGGCCGCGAATCATGCCGATGAGTTGAAGTCTTGTCAAGGGCGGTTGAGACGTTCCGCTAAGTGGTAGGTATAAAGCACCGGGATATTTCATTCCGGCGTACGACCTGTAAACTCGCGAGCTTTGGCTCTGTGCTGTTGCGGCGCGGAGTATCGCATAAGTAGGCGCATTGTTCGCCTGCTGTTTATCGACAGGCAAAAAACTCTTCCATGAACCTGCTTAAATCCTTGGCCGCCGTCAGCTCTATCACGATGATCTCCCGGGTTCTGGGATTCGTGCGTGACACCCTCGTCGCCCGTATATTTGGCGCCGGCATGGCCACGGACGCCTTCTTCATTGCCTTCAAACTGCCCAACCTGTTGCGGCGGATCTTTGCCGAGGGCGCGTTTTCCCAGGCGTTCGTACCGATCCTGGCAGAATACAAAAGTCAGCAAGGCGAGGAGGCGACCCGCACTTTCGTGGCTTATGTTTCGGGTTTGCTGACGCTGGTGCTGGCGCTGGTGACGATCATCGGGATGATCTTTGCGCCCTGGGTGATCTGGGCCACGGCCCCGGGTTTTACCGATACCCCGGAAAAGTTCGAGCTGACGGCCAGCCTGCTGCGGGTCACGTTCCCTTATATATTGCTGATCTCCCTGTCTTCGCTGGCTGGGGCGATTCTCAATACCTATAACCGGTTCTCGGTGCCGGCGTTCGTGCCGACCCTGCTCAACGTCAGCATGATCATCTTCGCGCTGTTCCTCACCCCCTACTTCGATCCGCCGGTGATGGCGCTGGGTTGGGCGGTGCTGGCTGGCGGCTTGGCGCAGTTGCTTTATCAGCTGCCACACCTGAAAAAGATCGGCATGCTGGTGCTGCCACGGCTGAACCTGCGTGATAGCGGGGTCTGGCGCGTGATGAAGCAAATGCTGCCGGCGATCCTCGGGGTTTCGGTCAGTCAGATTTCGTTGATCATCAACACCATTTTTGCTTCTTTTCTGGTGGCCGGCTCCGTGTCCTGGATGTACTACGCCGATCGGCTGATGGAGTTGCCATCAGGGGTGTTGGGCGTGGCCCTGGGCACCATTCTCCTGCCGACCCTGGCCAAGACCTATGCCAGCAAGGACCGCCACGAATACTCGCGCATTCTCGACTGGGGCCTGCGCCTGTGCTTCGTGCTGGTGCTGCCCTGTGCGCTGGCCCTGGGGATCCTCGCGGAGCCGTTGACCGTGTCGCTGTTCCAGTACGGTCAGTTCAGTGCCTTTGATGCGTCGATGACCCAGCGCGCGTTGGTGGCGTATTCGGTCGGGTTGCTGGGGATTATCGTGATCAAGGTGCTGGCTCCCGGCTTTTACGCGCAACAGAACATCCGCACTCCGGTAAAAATCGCAATTTTCACCCTGATAGTCACCCAGCTGTTCAACCTGGCCTTGGTCGGTCCGCTGCAGCACGCGGGCCTGGCGCTGGCCATTAGTGGTGGGGCGTGCCTGAACGCCGGCCTGTTGTTCTATCAACTGCGCAAGCAGAATATGTATCAACCGCAGCCGGGTTGGGTCAAGTTTGCCCTTAAGCTGTTGCTGGCGGTGGCCGTGATGTCCGCAGTACTGCTGGGGATAATGCATTTCATGCCGGCCTGGAGCGACGGTCACATGCTCGAGCGTTTCTTGCGTCTGGGCGTGCTGGTTGGTGCTGGGGTGGTAACGTATTTCGGCATGCTGGCGCTGCTGGGCTTCCGTCTGCGGGACTTCAATCGCAAGGCGTTGAGCTGACGCCAATGCTGGAATAATCGCGAGCCAGGCGTCGGTTTTGTCGGTTCGATCACTTTGGGTTACGGTGTTGCCTGTCGTCGGCCGCCGGGTGTGGTTATAATCGACCACTTTATGAGCAAGAAGCGCGTTATGCAGCTGGTTCGAGGCCTCCACAATCTGCGCCCCCAGCATCGGGGCTGCGTCGCCACTATTGGCAACTTTGACGGTGTTCACCGTGGTCACCAGGCTATCCTGGGCCGGCTGCGTGAACGTGCGCTTGAGTTGGGCGTACCCAGCTGCGTGGTGATTTTCGAGCCCCAGCCCCGCGAGTTTTTTGCGCCCGACACCGCGCCCGCGCGTCTTGCTCGCCTGCGCGACAAGCTGCAACTGCTGGCAGACGAAGGCGTTGACCGGGTGTTATGCCTGGCGTTCAACCAGCGCTTGAGCAAACTCAGCGCCGCCGAATTCGTCGACACCATCCTGGTCGATGGCCTGGGCGTCCAGCATCTGGAGGTCGGTGACGATTTCCGCTTCGGCTGTGACCGGGTAGGGGATTTCGATTTCCTGCAGCAGGCGGGTAGCGTCCAGGGTTTTACCGTGGAGGCGGCGCAGACGGTCGAGCTGGACGGTCTGCGGGTCAGCAGCACCCAGGTGCGAAACGCCCTGGCCGCCGCTGATTTCGAGTTGGCTGAGCGTTTGCTCGGGCGGCCGTTCCGGATTGCCGGGCGGGTCCTGCACGGGCAGAAGCTGGCGCGCCAGTTGGGTACGCCAACGGCCAACGTGCAACTCAAGCGCCGTCGCGTGCCGCTGACCGGGGTGTACCTGGTGAGTGTCGACCTCGACGGCAAGACCTGGCCAGGCGTCGCCAATATCGGCGTCCGGCCAACGGTCGCAGGTGACGGCAAAGCCCACCTTGAAGTCCATATACTCGATTTTGCCGGCGATCTGTATGACCGGCGTTTGACGGTGGTTTTCCACCACAAGCTGCGTGATGAGCAGCGTTTCGCCTCTCTGGAGGCGCTTAAGACGGCGATCAATGCGGATGTCGCCGCCGCCCGTGCCTATGCCGCACCTAGCGCCAATCGCTAATGAAGAGCCTTAAATGACCGACTATAAAGCCACGCTAAACCTTCCGGACACCGCCTTCCCAATGAAGGCCGGCCTGCCTCAGCGCGAACCGCAGATTCTGCAGCGCTGGGACAGCATTGGCCTGTACCAGAAGTTGCGTGAGATTGGTAAGGATCGTCCGAAGTTCGTGCTGCACGACGGTCCTCCGTACGCCAACGGCACCATTCATATCGGTCACGCGCTCAACAAGATTCTCAAGGACATGATCATTCGTTCGAAGACCCTGTCGGGCTTCGACGCACCTTATGTTCCGGGCTGGGACTGCCACGGCCTGCCGATCGAGCACAAAGTCGAAGTGACCCACGGCAAGAACCTGGGCGCGGACAAGACCCGCGAACTGTGCCGTGCCTACGCCACCGAGCAGATCGAAGGGCAGAAGTCCGAGTTCATCCGCCTGGGTGTGCTGGGCGACTTCGCCAACCCGTACAAGACCATGGATTTCAAGAACGAGGCCGGCGAAATCCGCGCCTTGGCTGAAATCGTCAAGGGTGGTTTCGTGTTCAAGGGCCTCAAGCCCGTGAACTGGTGCTTTGACTGCGGTTCGGCCCTGGCCGAAGCGGAAGTCGAATACGAGAACAAGAAGTCCTCGACCATCGACGTTGCCTTCCCGATTGCCGATGAAGCCAAACTGGCTACGGCTTTCGGCCTGGCATCGCTGGGCAAGCCGGCTTCGATCGTGATCTGGACCACCACCCCGTGGACCATCCCGGCCAACCAGGCGCTCAACGTTCACCCGGAATTCAACTACGCCCTGGTCGACGTCGGTGACCAGCTGCTGGTGCTGGCTGAAGAGCTGGTGGAATCGTGCCTGGCCCGCTATAGCCTGGAAGGTTCGGTCATCGCGACCACCACCGGTAAAGAGCTGGAGCTGATCAACTTCCGTCACCCGTTCTACGATCGCCTGTCGCCGGTTTACCTGGCGGACTACGTCGAACTGGGCGCTGGTACCGGTGTGGTTCACTCCGCCCCGGCCTACGGCGTGGACGACTTCGTGACCTGCAAGAAGTACGGCATGGTCAACGACGACATCCTCAACCCAGTGCAAAGCAACGGTGTGTACGCGACGTCGCTGGAGTTCTTCGGTGGCCAGTTCATCTGGAAAGCCAACCCGGCCATCGTCGACAAGCTGACTGAAGTGGGTGCGCTGCTGCACACCACCATCATCGAACACAGCTACATGCACTGCTGGCGTCACAAGACCCCGCTGATCTACCGCGCCACCGCGCAGTGGTTCATCGGCATGGACAAAGAGCCGGCAACTGGCGAGACCCTGCGCAAGCGTGCGATCAAGGCCATTGAAGAGACCAAGTTCGTTCCGGCCTGGGGCCAGGCACGCCTGCACTCGATGATCGCCAACCGTCCTGACTGGTGCATCTCCCGCCAGCGCAACTGGGGTGTGCCGATCCCGTTCTTCCTGAACAAGGAAAGCGGCGAACTGCACCCGCGTACCGTTGAGCTGATGGAACTGGTGGCCCAGCGCGTCGAAGTCGAAGGCATCGAAGCCTGGTTCAAGATGGACGCTGCCGAGCTGCTGGGCGATGAAGCGCCACAGTACGACAAAATCAGCGACACCCTCGACGTCTGGTTCGACTCGGGCACCACGCACTGGCACGTCCTGCGCGGTTCGCACCCGATGGGCCACGAAAGCGGTCCGCGTGCCGACCTGTACCTGGAAGGTTCGGACCAGCACCGTGGCTGGTTCCATTCGTCCCTGCTGACCGGTTGCGCCATCGACAACCACGCGCCGTACCGCGAGCTGCTGACCCACGGCTTCACTGTCGATGAGTCCGGCCGCAAGATGTCCAAGTCCCTGGGCAACGTGATTGCGCCACAGAAGGTTAACGACACCCTGGGCGCCGACATCATGCGTCTGTGGGTGGCTTCGACCGATTATTCGGGTGAAATGGCGGTTTCCGAGCAGATCCTGCAACGCAGTGCGGACGCCTACCGGCGGATCCGTAACACCGCGCGCTTCCTGCTTTCCAACCTGAGCGGGTTCAACCCGGCCACCGACATCCTGCCGGCCGACGAAATGCTCGCCCTGGACCGTTGGGCCGTGGACCGCACCTTGCTGCTGCAACGCGAGTTGCAAGAGCACTACGGTGAATACCGCTTCTGGAACGTCTACTCCAAGATCCACAACTTCTGCGTGCAGGAGCTGGGCGGTTTCTACCTGGACATCATCAAGGACCGCCAGTACACCACCGGCGCCAACAGCAAGGCCCGCCGTTCGGCGCAAACCGCGCTGTACCACATCTCTGAAGCGCTGGTGCGCTGGATCGCGCCGATCCTGGCCTTCACCGCCGACGAGCTGTGGCAGTACCTGCCGGGCGAGCGTAACGAATCGGTAATGCTCAACACCTGGTACGAAGGCCTCAGCGAACTGCCGGAAGGCTTTGAGCTGGACCGCGCCTACTGGGAGCGGATCATGGCGGTCAAGGTGGCGGTCAACAAGGAAATGGAAATCCAGCGCGCTGCCAAGGCGGTGGGTGGCAACCTGCAAGCCGAAGTCACGCTGTTCGCCGAAGAAGCGCTGAGCGCCGACCTGGCCAAGCTGAGCAACGAACTGCGCTTCGTCCTGATCACCTCGACCGCGAGCATTGCCCCGTTCGTGCAGGCACCGGCCGACGCAGTCGCGACCGAAGTCAGCGGCCTGAAACTCAAGGTGGTCAAGTCGGGCTTCGCCAAGTGCGCCCGTTGCTGGCACTGCCGCGAGGACGTCGGGGTGAACCCGGAGCATCCGGAAATCTGCGGTCGTTGCGTCGACAACATCAGCGGCGCAGGCGAGGTTCGTCACTATGCCTGATGCTGCTAGCCGTTTCGGACGGTTGAGCTGGCTGTGGTTGAGCCTGCTGGTCCTGGTCATCGACCAGGCCAGCAAGTTCTACTTCGAAGGTTCGTTGACGATGTACCAGCAGATCGTGGTGATCCCCGATTACTTCAGCTGGACCCTGGCCTACAACACGGGTGCGGCCTTCAGCTTCCTGGCTGATGGCGGTGGTTGGCAGCGTTGGCTGTTCGCCTTGATTGCGATCGTGGTCAGTGGCGTGCTGGTGGTCTGGCTCAAGCGCCTGGGGCGCAACGACACTTGGCTGGCCGTCGCCCTGGCGCTGGTGCTGGGCGGGGCGCTGGGCAACCTGTACGACCGCATTGCCCTGGGCCATGTGATCGACTTCATTCTGGTGCATTGGCAGAACCGCTGGTATTTCCCAGCGTTCAACTTTGCCGATAGCGCCATCAGCGTCGGCGCCGTGATGCTTGCGCTGGATATGTTCAAAAGCAAGAAAACCGGAGAAACCGTTCATGACTGAACAGGTATTGGCTGAGCAACGCATCGGTCAGAACACGGAAGTCACTTTGCATTTCGCATTGCGCCTGGAGAACGGCGACACCGTCGACAGCACTTTCGACAAAGCCCCGGCGACCTTCAAGGTCGGCGATGGCAACCTGTTGCCAGGTTTCGAAGCCGCCTTGTTCGGCTTCAAGGCGGGCGACAAGCGTACACTGAGCATCGAGCCAGAGCGTGCGTTTGGCCAGCCCAACCCGCAGAACGTACAGATCATCCCGCGCTCGCAGTTCCAGGACATGGAGCTGTCCCCGGGTTTGCTGGTGATCTTCAACGATGCGGCCAACACCGAGCTGCCGGGTGTGGTCAAGGAATTCGATGACACGCAAGTGACTATCGACTTCAACCACCCGCTGGCGGGCAAGACCTTGACCTTTGACGTAGAGATCATCGACGTCAAAGCGCTCTAACCGACTAAGCCGGCCTTTTGTAGGAGCGAGCTTGCTCGCGATGATCGTTAACGATGACGCGTATATCCTGGATAAACGCGGTGTCTTTGAGTTTTTCGCGAGCAAACCGCAAGCGGGCACCCGCTCCTACAGGGCAAGACACGAGGCACAGCATGCAAATCAAACTCGCCAATCCCCGTGGCTTCTGCGCCGGTGTGGACCGGGCGATCGAAATCGTCAACCGCGCCCTGGAAGTCTTCGGGCCGCCGATCTATGTGCGCCACGAAGTGGTCCATAACAAGTTCGTGGTTGAAGACCTGCGTGCACGCGGAGCGATTTTCGTCGAGGAGCTGGATCAGGTGCCGGATGACGTCATCGTGATTTTCAGCGCCCACGGGGTTTCCCAGGCTGTTCGCAGCGAAGCCGCAGGCCGTGGCCTGAAGGTGTTCGACGCAACTTGCCCGTTGGTGACCAAGGTGCATATCGAAGTCGCGCGCTATAGCCGTGACGGTCGCGAGTGCATCCTGATCGGGCATGCCGGCCACCCGGAAGTCGAAGGCACCATGGGCCAGTACGATGCCAGCAACGGCGGTGCGATCTACCTCGTCGAAGACGAAAAGGATGTTGCCGCCTTGCAGGTGCATAACCCGGACAAGCTCGCCTTCGTCACCCAGACCACCTTGTCGATGGATGACACCAGTCGGGTGATCGACGCCTTGCGCACGCGTTTCCCGGCCATTGGCGGTCCACGCAAGGACGACATCTGCTACGCCACGCAAAACCGTCAGGATGCGGTCAAGCAACTGGCCGACGAATGCGATGTGGTGTTGGTGGTGGGCAGCCCCAACAGCTCCAACTCCAACCGCCTGCGTGAACTAGCCGAGCGCATGGCTACCCCGGCCTACCTGATCGACGGCGCCGAAGATTTGCAGCGCAGCTGGTTCGATGGCGTCGAGCGGATCGGCATCACCGCCGGGGCTTCGGCACCGGAAGTGCTGGTTCGTGGGGTAATCCAGCAGTTGCACGCCTGGGGTGCCACCGGTGCCGATGAACTGGCCGGTCGCGAGGAGAACATCACCTTCTCCATGCCCAAGGAACTACGGGTTCGCTCCCTGCTTTGATCCCGCGCACAAGGCCTGCTCCGCCTTGTCGTGGCGCAGGCTGACGCGGCCGCTTCTGGACAGCACCACCTGATGGTGACTGATTGGCTGGCGGCTCGCGCAGATGTGCAACGTCCCTACCTGAAAAGTACCTGCGGGCAATAACGGCTCGCCCAGGCTGCTGAATCGTACAAAACGCCTGACCCATTGATTGCCGACGATCAGCGGCGTCCCGCCAGTCTGGTGCTGGCGCAACAGTGGGTTGCTGCTGTCCTCCTGGCCGCGACCACTGAGGTCCAGGATGATTCGCCAGCCCTGGCTCCAGTCATCGTTCAAGCCATGCACCACCACCGCCTGATTGCGCAGCAGCGCCTCGCTGCGCGCATTGCGCAGGCCGCTGGCAAGGCTCAGGGCCGCGCTTTCCCGGCGCACTGACTGCGCGTATTGACTGAGCGCCGGCACGCTGAGGTGCAGCGCCATGGCGGCAATGGCCAGGCCTACCAGCAACTCGATCAGGCCCAGGCCTTTTTGATCCATGACGGCTCCTTCCCTGGAGTTACGAGGTATCCCTAGGTGTAGCTGTTGGCGGCCCAGGATGGTGGTCAATCATTGTGCAAAAGGTTTCGCTGCGTAGGGCCGCACTGGCGCAGTCGCGAATGTATTGCGCCTTGTTCCGGCGGCGAGCAGCGACGCGCAGCCGGCGCTAACCTTCCTGGTGATCAGGATCGATCACAGGGAGGTAGGAACCGTGCGGATGACGGTAGCGGGTGCACAGGGCGGTGTGACTTTGATTGAAGTGATGGTGGCCTTGCTGATTCTGACTGCAGGGTTGCTAGGGGCGGCGGCGGTTCAGCTCAATGCCTTGAAATACACCGACAGCTCGCTGATGAGCAGCCAGGCGAGTTTTATTGCCTACGACATGCTGGACCGGATTCGCGCCAATGTGGCGGCTGACTACAGCCTCCCTGCGCCGATATCGGGTCCTGTGGTATCGGCGCGGAATCAAGACCTGGCGGATTTCCACAGCCATATCCGCGAGTTCGGTGGCCCTAGCGCCCGCGGCAGTATCAGCCACGTCCAAGGGCTGTACAGCATCACCATTACCTGGGATGACGCACGCGCCGCCGGTATTGCGGATACCCGGCGCAGCCTGGTCTTGAGCAGTCGTGTCGCGGTCGAACCGCTGGGGGCGCCATGAGCAACAGGTGCCGGGGGTTCAGCCTGATCGAGCTGCTACTGGCGTTAGCCATCAGCCTGGCGGTAGTGCTGGGTGTGACGCAGATCTTCATGGCGGCGAACAACACCTACCGCGCGCAGAACGCAGCGGCCGGCATGCAGGAGGATGCGCGTTTTGTCTTGAGCAAGTTGCTGCAGGAGATTCGCATGGTCGGTGTGTTCGGTTGCCTGCAAAACATCACCGATGCCAGTGAAAGCGGGGATTTCAGTGCTGGCCGCAACGCACCGATCAAATGGGACAACACCTTGAAAAAGCTCAGCCTGGTCACCGCGGACGTTGGCGGCAATGGCGGCGTGCCGACCTGGACGGTAGTGTCGGACTGTCGCACCCGGGCCACTGCCTACAGCAAGCGACAGAGCCCGGCAGCGGGAGAAATTGCCTTAGCGATTCGCCGCCTGGATTACCGCCTGCGTGATGACGAAATCCTGCTGACGGCAGGTGACAGCACGCAGGCCCTGGTCAGCAACGTCAAGGCCTTTGCCGTGAGTTTCGGTCTGGCCGACAGTGCCAGCGGTACAGCAGTTTCCAGTTACAGCCCCAACCCCGGCGACCCGGCGCGGATCCGCAGCGTACGCTTGACCCTGACTCTGGCAGATCCCGGCCAGCGCGTGCGCGATCAAACCTTCAATGTCGTGGCCAGCTTGCGTAACCGCTTGCCTTAGGAGGCGCTGATGACGTCTCTCAAGACAAGAGCCCAGTCGGGCATGGCGCTGTTGCTGAGCCTGGTATTCCTCTCGCTGTTGACGCTGATCGGGGTTGCGGCGATGCAGAACGCCACACTCCAGGAAAAACTGGCGGCAAGCCTGGCCGCGCGCAATCAGTCATTCCAGGGGGCAGAGACGGCCCTGCGGATTGGCGAGAGTGCCGTGCAGCGTAGCAGCTACTTATTGCCGGAGTGCGCTGGGGGGATACGCTGCGGGCCGCCGGCCGAATCCTCGGTAGTCACCTCGGCCGGGTTCAACGCCACGTCCGGGGTGACCTGGATCGCCGCCGCCAATGGCGTTTATGGAGTGCAGAGCCTGGGCAGTATCACGGGGGCGGTGCGGGTTCCGGTGGATACCAGGGCCACGCTGTATCGGGTCAGCGCAGTGGGGCTGGGTGGCCATTCACGTACGGTGGTGGAGAGTATTTATGCCAAGATCGAGAGCGAAGCCGCTGCGATCGGCGGTAAGATGCTCGGCACCTGCTTGGCTGGGGAGACCCTCGGCGAAGGCAGGCCCTGCGCGGTTGAAAACAGCGATGGCGGCAGCCGTCGAATCATGTGGCGACAAATACAGTAAGTGAGACTTGAGGCAATGCGTAGATTCAACCAAGGCTTTACCCTGATCGAAATCATGATTGTGATCGCGATCATCGGCATTGTGGTGACCATATCCGCTCCGCTGCTCACCGAGTACGTGAAAAAGACCCACCGTAGCGAGATCGCAGGGCTGCTGTCAGAGCAGGCGCAGTTGCTTGAGCGGTTCCACTCCCAAAACAATGTCTACAGCAATGCCACGGGACTGAGTGCCGGTAACGAGTACTACAGCATCGTCCCGACCCTGGCGGATCAAAGCTTCCTGCTGACGGCCGTGCGTAAGTCTGACGCCAGCATGGCCAGCGACAAATGTGGCGATCTCACGCTGAGCAACACCGGTGTGATGGGCATGAACAATGCGGCAGCCGAGCTGACCAGCAAAGATTGCTGGGGCCGCTGAGGCGCTTTTTCGGGGTGCGGCTTGCACCCCCTGTCTTTTTTACTGTTGGATCAGATGATGGCCAAGCAAGAGCAAGTGGTGATTGTCGGCGGCGGAGTGATCGGCCTGCTGACGGCGTTTAATCTGGCGCCCCATGTAGAGCGGGTGATCCTGCTGGATCGTTCCAGTCTTGGCCAGGAATCTTCCTGGGCGGGCGGCGGTATCGTTTCGCCGCTGTATCCATGGCGCTACAGTCCGGCAGTCACGGCCTTGGCTCATTGGTCCCAGGACTTTTATCCACAGTTGGCCGAGCGCTTGTTCGCCGCCACCGGGGTCGACCCTGAGGTTCATACCACGGGCTTGTACTGGCTGGACCTGGAGGACGAAGCCGAGGCGCTGGCCTGGGCGCAGCGGGAAAATCGCCCGCTCAGTGCTGTGGATATCTCGGCCGCTCACGACCACGTGCCCGTGTTGGGGTCAGGTTTTTCTCGGGCGATCTACATGGCAGATGTGGCCAACGTGCGTAACCCGCGCCTGGTCAAATCACTCAAGGCGGCATTGCTGGCGCTGCCCAACGTGACCGTTCACGAACAGTGCGAGGTCAGCGGCTTCATTCGCCAGGGTGAGCGAGTGCTGGGGGTCGAGAGTTCCAGCGGCCCGATCCTGGGTGATCAGGTGGTGCTGACCGCAGGTGCCTGGAGTGGCGATCTGCTCAAGACCCTGGGC
The DNA here is from genome assembly GCF_009834545.1 of Pseudomonas sp. S04. Classification (NCBI taxonomy): domain Bacteria; kingdom Pseudomonadati; phylum Pseudomonadota; class Gammaproteobacteria; order Pseudomonadales; family Pseudomonadaceae; genus Pseudomonas; species Pseudomonas sp. S04. The sequence goes on along the minus strand of NZ_CP019427.1, from coordinate 5,281,420 downwards.
CTGGTTTTGCCGGTGGAACCGGTGAAAGGCCAGATGATTCTCTACAAGTGTGAAGCGGACTTTCTCTCGAGCATGGTTCTGGCCAAGGGCCGTTACGCCATTCCACGTCGCGACGGCCACATTCTGATCGGCAGCACCCTGGAGCACGAAGGGTTCGACAAGACGCCGACCGAGACTGCGCTGGAAAGCCTCAAGGCTTCGGCAGTGGAGTTGATTCCAGCGCTCGCACGGGCCGAAGTGGTTGGGCATTGGGCGGGGCTGCGTCCCGGTTCACCAGAGGGTGTTCCCTATATTGGTGCGGTGCCGGGGGTTGGCGGGTTGTGGCTCAACTGTGGGCATTACCGCAATGGCCTGGTACTCGCGCCCGCTTCCTGCCAGCTGTTCGCCGATGTGTTGCTGGGACGCGAGCCGGTGATCGATCCGGCCCCCTATGCGCCGGCCGGCCGAATCTGAGGCCGCGCTTCACTCCAGACCGAGCTTTTTCAACCGGTAACGCAGGGAGCGAAACGACAGGCTCAAGCGCTGGGCGGCTGCCGTGCGGTTCCAGCGGGTTTGCTCCAGGGCCTGGAGAATCACCCGGCGCTCGATCTCCTCCAGGTAATGCTGGAGGTTGTCGACCTGCTTCAGGTCGCAGAGAGGGGCGTCCTCACTGGCACTAGCGCTGCCATCGGCTTGGATCAGCCGCAAGTCACTGGCTCCTATCTGCTGGTTTTCGCACAGCGTATGGGCGCGCTCGAGCATGTTTTCCAGTTCGCGGACGTTACCCGGAAAACCATAGCCCTTGAGGGCCTCCAGGGCTTGCGGCAGCAGGTGTGCGAGGGGCGCGCCCGTGTCGGCGGCCAGGCGTTTGAGCATCTGGGTGGACAGTAATTCTATGTCGTCGCGGCACTCGCGTAACGGCGGCACGCGCAGCTCGATCACGTTCAGCCGATAGTACAGGTCCTGACGAAAACGTCCGGCGCTGACTTCTGCGTCCAGGTTCTTGTGCGTGGCACAGAGTATTCGCGTATCAATCAGGCTTTCGTGCAACTGACCGATGCTGCGCACGGCCTTTTCCTGGATGGCCCTGAGCAGTTTGACCTGCATGCCCAGGGGCAGGTCCGCGACTTCATCAAGGAACAGGGTCCCTGCATTCGCTGCCTGGAATAACCCGGGCTTGTCTTCGATGGCGCCGCTGAAGCTGCCTTTGCGGTGACCGAAAAATTCGCTTTCCATCAGTTCCGTCGGGATGGCCCCGCAGTTGACGGGGACGAAAGGCTGGCTGGCGCGTGGGCCTTGATCGTGAATCAGCCGGGCAACCAACTCTTTGCCACTACCTGATTCGCCGCTGATGTACACCGCAGCCTGGCTGTGGGCCAGTTTTTCGATCTGCTGGCGCAGGCTACGGATGGGCAGCGAATCCCCCAGCAGGCGCCGGAGCCGGCAGGGGGGAGCCGGAATATGCTGGGAAGTCTTCAACGTCGTGTCCGTCCGTGGGCTAACGTTTGTCGCCGCTACTTGAGTAGCGGCAGGTAATGCCTCAACGATCCCGCGAGCTTGGGCCTTGCTCAAGGTGGCCCTGGCTGCAATACCACTGTTGCTGCAGGCTCAGGGCGCGGTCGCGTGGCAGGTGAACACCGCAGTGGGCGCAACGGACCATGGGTGGTGCATTTTGCTCGCTGGGTGTCGGGCGGGAGGCGTCGGCGGGGCGCTTGAACTTGCGCCAGAACCATACCGCAGCAGCAATCAGGGCAATCCAGAACAGTAAACGAAGCATGGTCAGCGGCTTTTTGGGAGGATGATTGGGCAGTTTAGCCAAGGTCTCATCCAGCGCACAGCGCTATAAAATCCGGAAATAAAAAAGGAGACTCGAAAGTCTCCTTTTGTGTACCTGGCGGGTATCAGTCGAACACGCCGAAGGTCATGTAGCTGAACCAGGAGCGGTCGTCGTTGCTGCCTTCCGCTTCGTGTTGCTCTTCTTCGACAGCATCGCCGTCTTGTGGCTTGAGCTCGGCCGGGATGGAGTCCTTGGCATCCTGATACTGCTTCATGATGTCCTGGTTGGCGCGGGTTTCACCCGGCGGCAGCGGCGGACGGGACTCGATCAGGCCCAAGGTGGCCTTGCTGGCCCACGAACGGTTGTCGGCTTCGGCAACCCGTGGCACGAACTGACCGTCCACCAGGCTTGAGTGATTCGGGTAGTTCAGCTTCAGGGTTTCCAGGCTGGTATTGGCCAACTCGTCCAGGTGCAGGCGCTGGTAGGCTTCGACCATCACGGCCAAGCCATCACCGACCGACGGTGTTTCCTGGAAGTTTTCCACCACGTAGCGACCGCGGTTGGCCGCTGCGACATAGGCCTGACGGGTCAGGTAGTAGTCGGCAACGTGGATTTCGTAGGAGGCCAGCAGGTTGCGCAGGTAGATCATGCGCTGCTTGGCGTCCGGCGCGTAGCGGCTGTTGGGGTAGCGGCTGGTGAGCTGGGCGAATTCGTTGTACGAGTCGCGGGCTGCACCTGGGTCACGCTTGGTCATGTCCAGCGGCAGGAAGCGCGCCAGCAGGCCAACATCCTGGTCAAACGAGGTCAGGCCCTTGAGGTAATAGGCATAGTCGACGTTCGGGTGCTGGGGGTGCAGGCGGATGAAGCGCTCGGCAGCCGACTTGGCAGCCTCGGGCTCGGCGTTCTTGTAGTTCGCATAAATCAGTTCGAGTTGAGCCTGGTCCGCATAGCGACCGAAGGGATAACGCGACTCCAGGGCCTTCAGCTTCGCTGTGGCCGCGGTGTAGCTGTTGTTGTCCAGATCGGTCTGAGCCTGCTGGTACAGCTCGACTTCGCTGAGGTTTTCGTCTACGACTTCCTTCGACGAGCAAGCAGCGGTCAATGCGAGGATGGCGATCAGCAGCAGGTGTTTCACTTGCATGGCGGCTTGCGTCCCTATGACGGCCGCTGTCTTGGGCGGGGCCGTCCTGTTATGATGAGTGCCCCGTTGAATAGCCTCGGGGCAAAAGACGCCGTATTTAACCACAAGCGCGCAGCCGAAACCAAAGGCTGTGCCGACGCCTAGTCTGAGCATGTCCGATAAAATTGAACTTCGCGCAGAGGTGCCGTCCGAATTGGGCGGCCAACGCCTCGATCAAGTCGCCGCACAATTATTCGCTGAGCACTCGCGCTCGCGCCTTTCCGCCTGGATCAAAGACGGCCGCCTGACTGTGGATGGGGCGGTTATCCGCCCGCGAGACATTGTCCATGGTGGCGCCATCCTTGAGTTGACCGCCGAGCAGGAAGCTCAGGGCGAATGGATCGCTCAAGACATCGCCCTGGACATCGTCTATGAAGATGACGACATCCTGGTGATCAACAAGCCTGCCGGGCTGGTGGTGCATCCTGCCGCCGGTCACGCCGACGGCACGTTGCTCAACGCCTTGCTGCACCACGTGCCGGACATCATCAATGTTCCGCGCGCCGGCATCGTGCACCGTCTGGACAAGGACACCACCGGTTTGATGGTGGTGGCCAAGACCATTCAGGCGCAGACGCAACTGGTTACACAGTTGCAGAGCCGCAGTGTCAGCCGGATCTACGAGTGCATCGTGATTGGTGTGGTCACCGCCGGCGGCAAGATCAACGCGCCGATCGGTCGTCACGGCCAGCAGCGCCAGCGCATGGCGGTGATGGAAGGCGGCAAGCAGGCGGTCAGCCACTACCGTGTGCTCGAGCGTTTCCGCTCCCACACCCACGTGCGGGTCAAGCTGGAAACCGGTCGAACCCACCAGATTCGGGTGCACATGGCCCACATCAACTTCCCGTTGGTCGGAGACCCTGCCTACGGCGGTCGCTTCCGTATCCCGCCGGCAGCCAGTGTGACCATGGTCGAGTCGCTGAAACACTTCCCGCGTCAGGCGCTGCATGCGCGTTTCCTGGAACTGGATCATCCGACCACCGGCAAGCGCATGAGCTGGGAATCGCCACTACCAGAAGATTTCGTCTGGTTGCTCACGCTGCTCAAGCAGGACCGTGAGGCGTTCATCGGATGAGTGACTGGCTGATTCCTGACTGGCCGCTGCCTGCCGGGGTCAAAGCCTGTGTCACCACCCGTGCGGGCGGCGTCAGCCTGACGCCGTTCGACAGCCTCAACCTGGGCGATCATGTCGATGACAGCCCTGCGGCAGTGGCCGAGAATCGCCGGCGCCTGACGGATCACTTTGCGATACAACCGGCCTGGTTACAGCAGGTGCACGGTGTTGCCGTGGCCCACGCTGACCCGACTCTGGTCGCGACCGCGGACGCCAGCTGGACGGCCACGCCCGGCATCGCCTGCACGGTGATGACGGCCGATTGCCTGCCTGTGTTGTTCTGTGATCGTGCCGGTAGCCGTGTTGCGGCAGCTCATGCCGGCTGGCGCGGATTAGCCGCAGGCGTGCTGGAGGCGACGCTCGACAGCCTCGCCGTGGATCCGGCGCAAGTGCTGGTCTGGCTCGGTCCGGCCATTGGCCCGAGGGCCTTTGAAGTGGGTCCGGAAGTTCGCGAAGTGTTCATCGCGCAACTTGCAGAAACACATCAGGCTTTTGTGCCCAGTCATAATGCTGGCAAGTACCTGGCCGACATCTACCTGCTGGCGCGCTTGCGCCTCAAAGCCCGCGGCGTCAACGCCGTGTACGGTGGCGGCTGGTGTACCGTGACCGACCCACGCTTCTTTTCCTACCGCCGTGCGCCACGCACCGGCCGGTTTGCCTCCCTGATCTGGCTCGAACGCTAGACTCTCCTGACCTGCATCAACTGCACGACGCTTGAATCTTCCAGAATCGACCGCATCTAGTGGGGTATCTGGCAGGTTTCTCTATTTAGGTGTGTCCATCGCTCCGGCCTGCTCAAAAGGAAGGTGACCAATGCGTATAGACCGTTTAACCAGCAAATTGCAGTTAGCCTTATCCGATGCCCAATCCCTGGCCGTTGGCCTCGATCATCCGGGCATTGAACCTGCGCACCTGATGCAAGCACTGCTTGAACAGCAGGGTGGCTCGATCAAGCCGCTGCTGATGCAAGTGGGCTTCGACATCAACAGCCTGCGCAGCGCGTTGAGCAAAGAGCTCGACCAATTGCCAAAAATCCAGAATCCGACTGGCGACGTGAACATGTCGCAGGACCTCGCGCGACTGCTCAATCAGGCTGATCGCCTGGCCCAGCAAAAAGGTGATCAGTTCATCTCCAGCGAGCTGGTGCTGCTCGCCGCCATGGACGAGAACAGCAAACTCGGCAAGTTGCTGCTCGGCCAGGGCGTGAGCAAGAAAGCCCTGGAGAATGCGATCACCAACCTGCGTGGTGGTGAAGCAGTGAACGACCCGAATGCCGAGGAATCGCGCCAGGCGCTGGATAAATACACGGTCGACCTGACCAAGCGCGCCGAAGACGGCAAGCTCGATCCGGTGATCGGTCGTGATGACGAAATTCGCCGGACCATCCAGGTCCTGCAGCGCCGGACCAAAAACAACCCGGTGCTGATCGGTGAGCCGGGTGTGGGTAAAACCGCTATTGCCGAAGGCCTGGCCCAGCGCATCATCAATGGTGAGGTGCCAGACGGCCTGCGTGGCAAGCGCCTGCTGTCGCTGGATATGGGCGCGCTGATTGCCGGTGCCAAGTACCGTGGCGAGTTTGAAGAGCGCCTCAAAGGCCTGCTCAACGAACTGTCGAAGCAGGAAGGGCAGATCATTCTGTTCATCGACGAACTGCACACCATGGTCGGCGCCGGTAAAGGCGAAGGCTCGATGGATGCCGGTAACATGCTCAAGCCGGCCCTCGCCCGGGGTGAGTTGCACTGCGTCGGCGCGACCACGCTCAACGAGTACCGTCAATATATAGAGAAGGACGCGGCCCTCGAGCGACGCTTCCAGAAAGTCCTGGTGGATGAGCCAAGCGAGGAAGACACCATCGCTATCCTGCGTGGCCTGAAAGAGCGCTACGAGGTTCACCACAAGGTGGCGATCACGGACGGTGCGATCATTGCGGCGGCCAAGCTGAGCCATCGCTATATCACTGACCGGCAGTTGCCGGACAAGGCCATCGACCTGATCGACGAAGCGGCCAGCCGCATTCGCATGGAAATCGACTCCAAGCCCGAAGTGCTGGATCGCCTGGAGCGGCGCCTGATTCAACTCAAGGTCGAATCCCAGGCCCTGAAGAAAGAAGATGACGAAGCGGCGATCAAGCGCCTGGAAAAACTCCAGGAAGAGATTGTCCGGCTGGAACGCGAGTATTCCGACCTGGAGGAAATCTGGACCTCGGAGAAAGCGGAAGTGCAGGGTTCTGCGCAGATCCAGCAGAAAATCGAGCAGTCGCGCCAGGAGCTGGAAACTGCCCGCCGTAAAGGTGACCTGAATCGCATGGCCGAGTTGCAGTACGGGGTGATCCCGGACCTGGAGCGCAGCCTGCAAATGGTCGACCAGCATGGCAAGAGCGAAAACCAGTTGCTGCGTAGCAAGGTGACTGAAGAAGAGATTGCCGAAGTCGTGTCGAAATGGACCGGTATCCCGGTGTCGAAAATGCTCGAGGGTGAGCGCGACAAGCTGATGAAGATGGAAAGCCTGTTGCACCAACGTGTGATCGGCCAGAACGAGGCCGTGGTGGCTGTGGCCAACGCGGTGCGGCGTTCGCGCGCCGGGTTGTCCGACCCTAACCGCCCAAGTGGTTCGTTCATGTTCCTCGGCCCGACTGGCGTGGGCAAGACCGAGCTGTGCAAGGCGCTGGCCGAGTTCCTGTTTGATACGGAAGAGTCGATGGTGCGCATCGACATGTCCGAGTTCATGGAGAAACATTCCGTGGCGCGGCTGATCGGGGCACCACCAGGCTACGTGGGTTACGAGGAGGGCGGTTACCTGACCGAAGCGGTACGTCGCAAGCCGTACTCGGTGATCCTCCTGGACGAGGTCGAGAAGGCCCACCCGGATGTGTTCAACGTATTGCTGCAAGTGCTGGAAGACGGTCGCCTGACCGACAGTCACGGACGCACCGTGGATTTCCGTAATACGGTGATCGTCATGACGTCCAACCTGGGCTCGGTACAGATCCAGGAACTGGTGGGTGATCGTGAGGCGCAACGTGCCGCGGTGATGGATGCGGTGTCGACGCACTTCCGTCCGGAGTTCATCAACCGGATCGACGAAGTGGTGATCTTCGAGCCTCTGGCCCGTGATCAGATTGCCGGCATCACTGAAATCCAGTTGGGCCGCCTGCGCAGCCGTCTGGCTGAGCGTGAGCTGAAGCTGGAACTGAGTAGCGAAGCGTTGGATAAGTTGATCGCGGTGGGTTACGACCCGGTCTATGGCGCACGGCCACTCAAGCGAGCGATCCAGCGCTGGATCGAAAACCCGCTGGCCCAGCTGATTCTGTCGGGCAGCTTCCTGCCAGGCACCAGCGTAACGGCCACCGTGGTGAACGACGAAATCGTGTTCAACTGAGGCGTAATTGCCGTAAAAGAGCAGAGGCCCCGCATTGCGGGGCCTTTTTTTTCACAGGGTGTTGAACTGTAAGGAAAAGGCTTGTAAAGTGCGCCCCGCAGTAAGTCGCCCCAAGGGTTTCCACTCCCCAAGTAGAAATCTGAAATAAGTTGCAAATCATTGTCTTGAAAGCAATTTAGGGGGTTGACAGAGGTGTTTAAGGTTGTAGAATAGCGCGCCTCAGACACACGAACGCAGCGATGCGAACGGGTCGAAGAGAACGCAGTAAAGCTTCAAATGTTGTGATTGAAATATGTAGTTCCGTGATAGCTCAGTCGGTAGAGCAAATGACTGTTAATCATTGGGTCCCAGGTTCGAGTCCTGGTCACGGAGCCAATTTCAAACCGGGGTATAGCGCAGTCCGGTAGCGCGCCTGCTTTGGGAGCAGGATGTCAGGAGTTCGAATCCCCTTACCCCGACCATTTTTGGGTCGTTAGCTCAGTTGGTAGAGCAGTTGGCTTTTAACCAATTGGTCGTAGGTTCGAATCCCACACGACCCACCATTTTTGAAACCAGTTAACGCTGGAATCGAATCTTAAGATCAGAGGCCAAAAGCGCTGATCGAAGAAGGCGACTTGGAAAGGTCGCCTTTTTTTTACCGGGGTATAGCGCAGTCCGGTAGCGCGCCTGCTTTGGGAGCAGGATGTCAGGAGTTCGAATCCCCTTACCCCGACCATATTAAAAATCCTCGTATCGAAAGATACGGGGATTTTTTTTGCCTGCACAAAATCCCGACGTGCCGCAGACCTCTAATGTGGGAGCGGGCTTGCCCGCGAAAGCGGTGTATCAGTCACAGTCGATGTTGAATGTGCTGCCGTCATCGCGAGCAAGAGTTACATCGAGTTCTCAGTGCAATTTCAGGCGTGGCTCGGTGCCGCGTCCAATCTTGCTGCCCAGCATCAGCATCGCCGTGCGGAACGGCCCGTACAGCGCCACTTGGTGCATGCGGTACAGCGACACGTAGAACATCCGCGCCAGCCAGCCCTCCAGCATCACGCTGCCCGTCAGGTTGCCCATCAAGTTACCCACAGCCGAAAACCGCGACAGCGAGATCAACGATCCGTAATCGGTGTACTTGTAGGAGGGCAGTGGTTTGCCTTCGATCCGCAGTTTCAACGATTTGGCCAGTAGCGAAGCCTGCTGGTGTGCAGCCTGGGCACGCGGCGGCACGTTGCGATCAGTCCCGGGTTGCGGGCAGGCGGCGCAATCACCGAAGGCGAAGATGTTCTCGTCGCGGGTGGTCTGCAGGGTCGGCAATACCTGCAGCTGGTTGATGCGGTTGGTTTCCAGGCCGTCGATATCCTTGAGGAAACCCGGTGCGCGGATCCCGGCCGCCCAGACTTTCAGGCTGGCTTTGATTACATTGCCATCGGCGGTGATCAGGCTATCGGCCGTCACTTCGCTGACCGCCGCGTTGGTCATGACATTGACCCCAAGTTTCTCCAGGGTTTTATGCACAGGACCGCCGATCCGGTCCGGCAGGGCCGGCAGCACTCGGGGGCCAGCCTCGATCAGGGTGATGTGCATGTTTTCCGGCTTGATCCGGTCCAGGCCGTAGGCGGCCAGTTCATGGGCCGCGTTGTGCAGTTCGGCGGCCAACTCGACACCGGTGGCGCCAGCGCCGACGATGGCCACGCTGATTTGCTCGACCTTATCGGTCTGTCCGGCATGGGCACGCAGGTAATGGTTGAGCAGTTGCTGGTGGAAACGCTCGGCCTGTTTGCGGGTGTCGAGGAACAGGCAGTGCTGGGCCGCGCCCAGGGTGCCGAAGTCGTTGGTGGTGCTGCCTACCGAGATTACCAACGAGTCGTAGGACACTTCACGAGCCGGTACCAGCTCCAGGCCGGCTTCGTCGTAGGTAGCGGCCAGCTGGATTTTCTTCTGCGCGCGATCGAGCCCGCTCATGCGCCCCAGTTGGAACTCGAAGTGGTTCCATTTGGCCTGGGCGACATAGTTGAGTTCGTCTTCGGAAGAGTTCAGCGAACCGGCGGCCACTTCATGCAGCAGCGGTTTCCAGATGTGGGTCAGGTTGGCGTCGACCAGCATCACACTGGCCGTGCCACGCTTGCCCAGAGTCTTACCCAGACGGGTAGCCAACTCCAGACCGCCGGCGCCGCCGCCAACGATGACAATACGATGAGTCATGGGGATATCTCGCAAGGCTAAAGGAAATCGGTGCAGTCAACCGAGCGAGCGCCACGCAGCTCATAGCGTCAGGTAACTGATAAAACGGCTCAGCAGGCCCAGGCCAATGGTCACCGCCAGGACTATCACCAGGAGCATCCACGGCCGAAAAGGCCGGCGCTCGACTTGGTGCTGGGACAGGTGCAGGTACTCTTCGACATGCTGTTGGTCGTCCGGGTTCAGGCGGCTGGTCATATCAAGGCCTCGTCAGGTAGATAGACGTTGCTAAAGGTGTAGAAGCTACAGCGCACGGCCAAGTCAGCCGCCAGTATTGAAGGGAGCATAGCCGCTCACTGGCACGGGCTCGACACACAGCCTGTCATCCAGGCGAATGATGCCACTTTGTATCACCCGCGCGGTAATCCCGCCATGGCCGCGCACGGCCTGGAAAGTCCCTGGGCCGAGGTTCTGTTCGAGCCTGGTGCAGGGCTGGCACCAGCCCGTGGTTTCGAAGATGGCCTGGCCAATTCGGAAGCGCCGGCCCTTGAGGCTGAACAGATTGATCCCGCTGACCACAATATTGCGGCGCAAGTCCTGGGGCTGGATCGGCTGGTCTGCAGGGCGTTCCATCAAGGAACTGATCACGGCCAGGTGTTCCCACTGGATCAGCGTGACCTGCCGCGCATTGCGCACCCCGGGCCGCGCATGATCGCCCGTCAGGCCGGCCTCCAAGCGTGCTTCCACGGCATCGAGCGCGAGCATCGGCCCGCGCGATTGTGGGCGCACGCCCAGCCAACGCACGCGGCCTTGCTGGGGTACCGCGGCAATCAGCTCCTGCAACGGGCTCACAGGCTGATCCCGACGTCGAAGACGATACTGCGCCCCAGGTTACTGCGCAGGAAGTCCGGCGCGTCGGGATGGGCGAACAGCACGCGGGCGAAGGTCGGGCCTACCAGTGAGAGCGAGCGCCAGCCCTGGCGCAGGTATTCGGTGGGGGGTGGGAAATGGCTGTTGAGGTCCAGCACTTCACGCTTGAGGCTGGCGAAAGCGATGATGTCCAGTTCACCCAGGTCCATGCCACGTTCTTTGTAGTTGTGCGCTTTTTTGCGCAGGGTCGGCGCCAGCCTGAGTAAAAACTCGTTGGCCGGAATCCGCTTGGGCTTGGCCTCGCGGCGCACCAACTGGCTCAAGGAGAACGCGCTGCGTCGGCGCTGCAGTTCATCGCGCCACTCGTCATTGAGCCGCCGACCTTCGTCGAGAACGAAGAACACTTCGAAATTGGCCTCGCGAAACAGCACGTCGGGCGGCTCGCCGGCGGGGCTGAACTCGTCGGCGCGGTAAGGAATGTTCAAGCCCTGCAACAGGCGCTGGCACACCCAACGCTCACGCTCCCATTTGCGGGCATTGGAGAGGAACGCGTTGGCCTGCTCGGCCGCGATGGTCAGCAGGCGTAAATAATCTGAATCATCCATAGGCCAAGCTTAGCGTTCAAATGCGTTCACAAAGAACACAATTTGTCGGACAGGCGCAAACTTTTGCATTCCCGTAAGCCTGGCTGGCGGGATGTCCTGGCGCGGCCGTGACTATGCGCGGGGCGTCTACCAGCTCATGCGCATGCCCAGATTGCCGGAGACGCCGTCCAGGTCGTTGCTGTCCAGATGGGTGTTGTAGTCGGCCCCCATGTAAACGCTGACACTCGAAGACAGCTTCGCCACCAGGCCCACGCCCAGATCCGCAGATGAAGACTCATGCTCGCTCTTGATCCGATCGATGTCGTCATAGGTGACGGTGTCGTAACCGCCGAAAGTTTTCCACAGGTTGGCCCGCAGATAGGGCTCGAGCGGGATGTCCTGTGCCACGAACCGCCCCTTGAGGCGGGCACCGAGGCGGCCGGTCCAGTAGTCCTGGGAGTCGAATGCGACATTGGAGATGCCGTCGTTCTGCGAGTCCAGGTCAATTTGCTGGTTGATTACCTGCACCTGGGGCTCCAGCACCCAGTCTTGCGCGACGGCAATCGGGTATCCCGCCTCCACGGACAGTGCCAGCGCATGGCCATCGGTGTCGATCTTGACTCCGCGATCGGAGCGGTTGTCGCCGTCCAGGCTCGACCACATCGCTACGGTATCGAGGTACCAACCGCTGGGGTCGACCAGGGTCCAGTAGGCGCCTACCTGATCGCCGTCGAGCTTGACCCGTCCCGAGCGTCGATCCTCGAAGCCTTCGGCAAACCCATCGACGTCGCCTTGCAGATGACTGTGGCCGACAAAAAAACCGAAGCGTTGCAACTGTCCGCCGCTGGTCTGCGAGGCATACAGGTCATGGCCAATCTGAAAGCCCTGGAGCGAGCCGTCAAAGCTCGGGGCCACAGTGCCGGACCAGCTTTTTTGCAGATTACTGCCATACATACGGCCCCAGCCAGCAGGGACGGCGCCGGTTTCGCTCAGCAGGCTTTGCTCGCCCTGACGGTCATGGAAGGTGCCGAGGGCTTGTATCGTCAGCAACTGAGCGGCGGGGAGGACCACGGAATACACCGGGACTTCCAGGCGATACAGGGGAATCGGATCGGCGCCGGCCACGGCCGTGGGGATCGGCGGCGTGCTGATGGCCGGTGTCGGCGAGGTCTGGGCCAGGGTTTGTGGCGGCGGCACCGGGTTCGGCTCGACGGGGGCTACTGGCCGCGCGGTCGGCGGTTCGACGGCGGGCTCATCCGGGTCAACCTCGGGCGCAGGCTGCTCGATCGGTGGCGGGGCCGGTGGCACCACCGGTGGGACAACTACGGGTGGAACGGTCGGCGGCGGCACTGCCACCACCGATGAGCGCAGGTACCAGTTGTTCTCGGAGCCTGCGGTGACCCCGCCCTTGAACAGGTAGTACTGATAGGCACCGGCAGACAGCGAGCCCTTCAAGGCAAAGGCATCGCTGCTGCTGGTGGCGCCGTTCTGGGCCTGCACCACTGCGATCCCGTTCTGGCGGGTCAAGCCGCCCAGGCCACCGAGGTTGGTGATGCCCAGTTGGGTGTTACCACTGAGGGTGCCTTGGGACACCACCAGCTTGTCACTGGCAGAGTTGTCGGTACCCAGCACCGTTTGCAGCAACAGTTGCCCGTTGTTGCCAACGTAGTTGCCATGGACGGTCAGTGCATCGCTGGCACTGCTGCTGCCGTTGGTCATGTCGATGATTCCGGCGTTGCTCAGTGTCGTCCGTTGGCCGGCGGTGTAGGGGCGGATAGCGCCTTGGGTCACGGCTAGGGTACTGCTGCCGTCAATGGCAAATACGCCCGTGGCGCTGGCGCTGTCTCCGAGGAAAAAATCCCCCGCCAGGGTAAAGTGCGAGCGGTTGTCCAGGCTCACTGACTCCCAGCCGACATAACGTGCGGCGCCTGCCGAGGTGCTGTTGTCGAAGCTCAGGCGGTCAGTGCCCAGCCCACCGTCCACGGAGGGGGTGGAGGCGAGTGTGTTCTCGGAGAGATTGCTCAACAGGGCACTGTCGTCGCCGTCACCCATGAGGATGGCGGAGTTGATCTGTCCGCCGTTGCCCCAGGTGAAGCGGTCGTTGCCAGCGCTGGCGCGGATCTGCCCGGCAATTACCCCGCCGGAAACGCTGATGATGTCATCGCCGCCGCTGGTGCTGATGTTGCCGCCGATCGAGCCCTCTGACACGGTGATGGTATCCCGGCCAAACGCGGTGACCAGGTTGCCGATAATCCGCCCCCCCGACATATCAAAAATGTTGTTATCGAGTTTCATGTCGACGCGGCCGATGGTGCCCCCGGTCATCGTCGCCACATCGCCATCCTCGAAGGCCCCGACGATGGTGCCCGCGGTCATCAGAAAACGATCTCGACCGTCGCCCTGGGCCAGCGACTGGATCTGCCCGCCGGTCATTTTGAACTCATCGATGCCGTTGCCTTGGTAGACCGCGCCAGTGATCTGTCCGGCGTTGATCTCCAGGGAGTCGCTGCCATCGCTCTGGTCCAGCGAACCGGCAATGGTGCCGGAATCCATCAACACCCGGTCCGCTCCGGCGCCGAACGTGACGTCGCCATTGATCACGCCGGAGCCGTTGGCCGGGAAGGTCAGGGAGTTGTTGCCCAGGGTGTCGGTGAGTGGACCGCTGGTGCCACTGGCGCACGTATGGCTGGTATCACCGGGGCCGGGGAGCAGGCTACAAGCCGCCTCGACGACGGGACTGGCGAGCAGCAAGAGGGAAGTGCACGACAGGAGCGTGCTAAGCCTTGGATGAAGGTGCATGACAGTGTCCCTACTGAAGGAGTGATGGCTTCGTCCTGATGGTTTAAGGCCTGGCTTCACCCATGTTCACGCTTCACTGCAGCCGTTGCCCTAACGCGTTGAAAACTGATTCATCAGTCAAGTACAAGGTGTAGACGGTTAATTTCGCCAGTGTGGCTTTTTTCGACCAGCGGGCTGTCACTGCTCCCGGCCTTGATCCCTGGGATGCTCTGCAATCCACTCGCTGCACAAAACGGATAGCGATCTGCGCAAAGCGGATATTGCCGCGCCAATGGCCTCTCTACCCTCGGTGATACGCACGCTTACCCCGTGACCGATGCTCTTAAAAAAACAACAACAAGAGACAGATGCCATGCGCAAGATCGACGTACATGAGCTGATCGACAACGCTCGTTTCAACCGCTTCCACTGGATGGTGCTGTTCTGGTGTGCCCTGATCATCATCTTCGATGGCTACGATCTGGTGATCTACGGCGTGGTCCTGCCGATGCTGATGAAAGAGTGGGGGCTGAGTCCTTTGCAGGCCGGTGCCCTGGGCAGTTACGCGCTGTTCGGGATGATGTTCGGCGCGCTGTTTTTCGGCCCGCTGTCGGACCGGATCGGCCGCAAGAAAGCCATTACCCTGTGTGTGATCCTGTTCAGCGGTTTCACCGTGCTCAACGGGTTTGCCCGCAACCCGACGGAGTTCGGGATCTGCCGGTTCATCGCTGGGCTGGGCATCGGCGGGGTCATGCCCAACGTGGTGGCGCTGATGAACGAATACGCGCCGAAAAAAATCCGCAGCACCCTGGTGGCGATCATGTTCAGCGGCTACTCGGTCGGCGGCATGTTGTCGGCGGGGCTGGGCATTGTGCTGATCCCGAGTTTTGGCTGGCAGTCGGTGTTCTACGTCGCGGTGCTACCGCTATTGATGCTGCCGCTGATCATGTACTTCTTGCCTGAGTCGGTGGGTTTCATGCTGCGCCAGGGGCGCAATGAAGAGGCACGCAAGGTCCTCGAGCGAGTGGAGCCGACGTACGTTGGGCACAGCAGCGATCAGTTGCAGATGAGCGAAGTGAAGGGCACGGGAACCCCGGTGCTGCAGTTGTTTCGCGAAGGTCGGGCGCTGCGCACGCTGATGTTGTGGCTGGCATTTTTCTGCTGCCTGTTGATGGTTTATGCCTTGAGTTCCTGGCTGCCGAAGCTGATGGCCAACGCTGGCTATAGTCTGGGCTCGAGCCTGTCGTTCCTGCTGGTGCTGAACTTCGGCGCAATCTTCGGCGCTGTCGGTGGCGGCGTGCTGGGCGACAAGCTGAACCTGCCGCGGGTGTTGGCGGTGTTCTTCGCCATGGCGGCGGTGTCGATCACCTTGCTCGGTTTCAACAGCCCGATGCCTTTGCTGTACCTGCTGATCGCCATTGCCGGTGCCACCACCATCGGTTCGCAGATCCTGCTGTACGCCTGCGCCGCACAGTTCTACTCCATGACGATCCGCTCCACCGGCCTGGGCTGGGCCTCCGGTATCGGTCGCAACGGTGCTATTGTCGGTCCATTGCTCGGTGGTGCCCTGCTGGGGATCAACCTGCCGTTGCAACTCAACTTCATGGCGTTTGCCCTGCCGGGTGCGGTAGCTGCCATTGCCATGACCGTGTTTGCCATCAGTAACCAGCGCAGCGCATCGAGCGCTACCAGCGCGCTGTCGCCATCGGGTGCCTGAAGCATGAAAGGGCTATTGCGGGACTTTTCGCTGTCGGCGGCAGTCGCCGGTTTTATTGCCACGGTGATTTCCTATGCCGGCCCCCTGGTGATCATTTTCCAGGCGGCCGACGCCGCCCATCTGTCGCGCGAGGTGCTGTCGTCCTGGGTCTGGGCGATTTCCATTGGCAGTGCGCTGTTGGGCATCGGCTTGAGTCTGCGCTATCGCGTGCCGGTGATCATCGCCTGGTCGGCGCCGGGATCGGCGCTGCTGGTGGCGCTGTTACCGGGGATCAGCATGCCGGAAGCGGTGGGGGCGTATCTGGTCAGCAGCCTGATCATCTTTTTGATCGGGGTCTCGGGCGCGTTCGACCGGATCATCAGCAAGCTGCCGGCCGCCATTGCCGCAGCCATGCTGGCGGGGATTCTGTTCAGCTTCGGCACCGGTCTGTTCGTGTCGTTGCAGGGCAAGCCGTGGCTGGTGCTGGCGATGTTTGCCACCTACCTGATGTGCAAGCGCCTGATGCCGCGTTACGCGGTGTTGATGGTGCTGCTGGTGGGTTGCTCCATGGCCTTGCTCGCCGGGGACCTACGGGTCGACGCACTGGTGATCGGCCTGGCTACGCCGGTCTGGATAACCCCGCAATTCAGCCTGAGCGCGACCTTGAACATCGCGTTGCCGCTGGTGATGGTGGCACTGACGGGGCAGTTTGTCCCCGGCATGGCGGTGCTGCGAGCCAGCGGATACTCGACTCCCGCCAGCCCGATCATCGCCAGCAGCGCGTTGGGTACGGCGTTGCTCGCACCCTTTGGCTGCCACGGTTTGAACCTGGCGGCGATCACCGCGGCAATCTGCACCGGCCGTGAATCTCATGAGGACCCAGGCAAGCGGTATGTCGCCGGGGTCGTCGGCGGCATGTGTTACCTGGTGCTGGGGATCTTCGGCGCGACCCTGGTCTCGCTGTTTTCGGCCTTTCCCAAAGAGCTGATCGCAGCCCTCGCGGGGCTGGCGCTGTTCGGGGCGATTGCCGGGGCATTGGCGGGCGCGATGGCGGTGCCCAACGATCGCGAAGCGGCGCTGGTGACCTTTCTGGCGACGGCCTCGGGGATGTCGCTGTTCGGTTTGTCCGCCGCGTTCTGGGGACTGATCTTCGGCATGCTCACCCACCTGCTGTTGAACGCGCGCCGCGCCGCTCCAGGGGCCAAGGCAACGCCCGCCCCGGAGTCTGTGCGCTGACCGCACTGGACTGATTCCTACCTGCTTGACCTTCCCCCGCAGCGCCAGTGCTGCGGGCGGATCACTGCACCCTGTCGATCAATAACAATAAGAGCAAAACGATGAAACAGACTCTCGCCACAACCGCTTCGCTGTTGTCCCTGACGCTCGCCTCGGGTTTTTCCGACCGTGCGCTGGCCGCCGACAATAGCTTGGTAAAAGACACCACTGCGACCTTGCAGGCGCGCAATTATTATTTCAGCCGCGACTTCTCGGACATCGTCGGCGCCAATCAGCAGTCCAAGGCCGAGGAGTGGGCCCAGGGCTTCATTTTCAACCTCAAGTCCGGCTACACCCCGGGTACCCTCGGGGTGGGCGTGGATGTCATCGGCCTACTGGGCCTCAAGCTCGACAGCAGCCCGGACCGGGTCAACACCGGCCTGCTACCGGTGCAGGACGATGGCCGCGCGGCCAATGACTACAGTCGCCTGGGCGCGGCGCTGAAAGTGCGTTACTCGAAAACCGAACTCAAGGTCGGCGAGCTGCAACCCAACCTGCCGGTGCTGGCCTTCAGCGACATCCGCTTGCTGCCACCCAGTTACCAGGGGGCGAGCATCAGCTCCAGCGAACTCAATGGCCTGACCGTGCAGGGCGGTCACTTGAACTCCACTAGCCTGCGCAACGAGTCCGGCGATGAAAAAATGCAGGCCATGCTGGGGCATGTGCCTCAGCGCCAGGTCAGCAGCGACGGCTTCAACTTTGCCGGGGCCGACTACGCGTTCAATGACAAGCGCAGCTCGCTCAGTGCCTGGTACGGACAACTGGAAGATATCTACAACCAGCGCTTTCTCGGGCTCAAACACAGTGAGCCGCTAGGGGACTGGACCTTGGGCGCGAACCTGGGCTATTACGATTCGAAGCAAGACGGCAAACAGCTGCTGGGCAATATCGACAACCAGGCGTTCTTCTCCCTGCTGTCGGCCAAACGTGGTGGCCACACCTTCTACCTCGGTTACCAGGGTATGTTTGGTGACAGTGCCTTCCCACGCGTCTTTGCCAATATCTCGCCATTGGGCAACGAGGTGCCCACCTACGAGTTTGCCTACACCGACGAACGATCCTGGCAGGTACGTTACGACTATGACTTTGCGGCGCTCGGTGTGCCCGGGCTGACCAGTACCGTGCGTTACATCACCGGCAATAATGTCGACACCGGCAAAGGCTATGAAGGCAAGGATCGCGAGCGCGACCTGGATCTGGGTTACGTGCTGCAGAGCGGCAGCCTCAAGGGCCTGGGGATTCGAGTGCGCAATGCGATGGCGCGGTCCAACTACCGCAGTGACATCGACGAAAACCGCCTGATCCTCAGTTACACCTGGACCCTGTTATGAGCCGCTGCAGTCGCCCATGACCTGGTAAGACACCCGGTGGGTCTGGCCCTGGTGGTCGACATAGACCATGCTCGCCGGCACCACGCCGCAACCGCTGGCGGTGTCGGAGACCGAAACCACCTTGGCAATGTCCAGCGGCTGCGCGGGGTCGTAGGGAGTGGCAGGCGGTTCGTTACCGGCGGCCAAGGCCGAGGTGGCAACCAGGGCCAGCAACAGGCTGATCAGGCTTTTCATCTTGCGGTACTCCGTGTGGATCTCGATACCTGAAGTTTAGTCTTCGCCGGCCGCTGAAAAAGGGGGTAAAACCGGATGCAGTGTTGCAGGAAACGTAACAGTCGCCGCCCTGGCAGGGCCCTTGGCTTTACGCCAGGGGGCAGCAGGGCGGTGTAGACTGATGGCCTGTTCGGTTTCGCCAAGGAGTCTGACGTGAAGGTCTGTGCAATAGGGTGGATGGAGGCCGCGGCATGATCGGTGCCGAACTGCTGTCACCGTTCACCCTCACGGTAGGGTGGTTGCTCTACGTGCCGGTGTTGCTCTGGGCCATCGCGCGCGCGCCCTGGGTCGAACTGTTCAGCGACAGCCGACGCCAGCACCTGCTGTTCGGCACGGTGTTCGCGTTGTTCCTGCTCTGGCTGGTGCGGCGCGACTTCGACACCGGTGTGTCCTATCACTTCATCGGCATGACCGCCGTGACCCTGCTGCTCGACTGGCCGCTGGCGATCGTCGGCGGGCTGGTCGCCCAGGTCGGCCTGGTGTTGCTGGGGCGCCAGGACCTGGCGGCGATGGGGGTCAACGGTGCCTTGCTGATCCTGCTGCCGGTGCTGGTCACCGAAGGCTGCGCATTGCTGGTGGAGCGCGCGCAACCGCGTAATCCGTTTGTGTATATCTTTTGCTCGGGGTTTTTTGCCGCCGCCTTGTCTGCGCTGCTCTGCCTGTTGCTGGCATTGGGCGTGCTGTGGTTCGACGAGCGTTTTGCGCTGCCGGAATGGCTCGAGGATTTTGTCGGCTACCTGTGGCTGATCATCTTTCCCGAAGCCTTTATCAACGGCATGGTGATCAGCGCCCTGGTGGTGTTCTGCCCCGAGTGGCTGGAGACCTTCAACCGCACCCGTTACCTGTCGGCGCCGTGGAAGGACGATGACAAGTCTTGATCCTTATCAACAGGTCGCTGGACAGACGCACCTATGCTCCGAGAAATCCTCAGGAGCAGCGGCATGAGCGTTTACCAGTGGGCGAGGCAAGAGTTGCGCGACAGTCTGGCGTCGGCGGAGGCGGCCGGTTTTGAGCCGGGGTTGAGCCTGCGCGCCTTGCTCAGCGCGGTGGTCGAGGAGAGCAAGGGAGTGCGCAGTGTCGAGGACCTGGCCGATGAGCTGCAGTTCCTGGCCGAGAACCTCGATGACAGTGCCGACTACAGCTTCATGCGGCCTTAGTGGCGCGGTTCGAAGTCTTCGCTGAACAGATCGTCTTCCGCGTCCGGGCTAACCGGGATCTTGTGTTCTTCCGAGGCCCAGGCGCCTAGGTCGATGAGTTTGCAGCGGTCCGAGCAAAACGGCCGGAAGGTGCTGCTGGCGCTCCATTCCACGGGGGCGCCGCAGGTTGGGCAGGTGACGACAGGGGGTTGGCTCATGACTGGCCTCCACGCAAAGTTAGGTAAAAGTGATGCAGGCGTTCGACTTCGCTGTGCAGCCAGGCGAGGTCGCGGTCATTGACCAGCACATCGTCGGCATGGCGGATGCGCTCCTGACGGCTGGACTGCGCCTTGAGAATCGCCTGGACCTGCTGTTCGCTGGTCTGGTCGCGCTGCAGGGTGCGTTCGATCTGCAGTTGTTCGGGGGCATCGATCACCAGCACCCGTTGGGTCATGGCGTACTGCCCGGACTCGATCAGCAAGGGTGATACCAGGATCGCATACGGCGATTTTGCGCGTGCCAGGTGCGCGGCAATTTCCTCGGCGATCAATGGATGCAGGAGCTTTTCCAGCCAGCGGCGCTCCTCGGGGATTTCGAAGATCAGCTTGCGCAGTGCTGCCCGATCCAGTTGGCCGTCTGTCTGCAACACGCCGCCACCGAAGTGCTCGGCGATCTGCGCCAGTGCTGGGCGGCCGGGCTCGACCACCCAGCGCGCAGCATGATCGGCATCCACCGCATGGATACCGAGGTCGATGAAATGCTGGGCCGCCGCGCTTTTGCCACTACCGATGCCACCGGTGAGGCCGAGAATCCAGGGTTGTTCCACAGGGATATTCATTGCAAACCGACAAACTGCCAATAGAAGTCGGTTATTTGACCACCCCAGAGCATGGCAATCCAGCCGGCAATTGCCAGATAGGGACCGAAGGGGATCGGCGTCGAGGTTTTCGCCCGTTTCCAGCGCAGCCAGAGCAGTCCGCTGACCGCCCCCACCAGTGAGGCCAGCAGGATCGTCAGCGGCAAGATCTGCCAGCCACCCCAGGCCCCCAGTAGTGCCAGGAGCTTGAAGTCGCCATGGCCGATGCCTTCCTTGCCGGTGATCAACTTGAACAGCCAATACACCGTCCACAAGCTCAGGTAGCCGGCTACGGCGCCCCACACGGCGTCCTGGAGTGGCACGAACAGTTCGAACGCGTTGACGATCACCCCCAGCCACAGCAACGGCATGACCAGTACGTCGGGCAGTAACTGATGGTCGGCGTCGATCAGGCACAGGGCCAACAAGCCCCAGCTCAACACCAGTAGCCCCGCGGCCTGCCAGCCAAACCCCAGGTGCCAGGCGATAAAGCCCGAGAGCAGCGCGCAACTGAGTTCGATCAGCGGGTAACGGGCACTGATCGGGGTTTTGCAGCTAGCGCAGCGCCCGCGCAGCATCAGGTAGCTGAGCAGTGGAATATTCTCCCAGGCGCGCAGTGGATGGCTGCAGTGGGGGCAATGGGAGTGGGGCAGCATCAGGTTGTAGGTGGGGCCTGGGGCCTCGCCAGGCAACTCGAGGATCTCCCGGGCCTGCTGGCGCCAATCTCGAGCGAGCATGCTTGGCAGGCGCCAGACCAGGACGTTGAGAAAGCTGCCGACCACCAGCCCCAGCCCGAGGGCCAGGATCATGAAGGCCGTCGGGGAGCTGGCGAGAAATTCATTCAAGGGCATGTTCAGATCGCCGTACCAAGTTGGAAAATGGGCAGGTACATAGCAATCACCAGCCCGCCGACGATTACCCCAAGTACAGCCATGATAAGGGGTTCCAGCAGGCTGGTCAGGTGATCGACCAGGGTCTCGACTTCGTCTTCATAGTAGCTCGCGACGTTGCCGAGCATGTCGTCCAGCGCCCCAGATTCTTCGCCAATCGCGGTCATCTGGATCGCCAGGTTGGGAAATACCCCGCTGTTGCGCATCGCCACATGCAACTGCATGCCGCTACACACGTCCTCGCGGATCGCCAGCACTGCCTGTTTGAAAACCCGATTGCCCGTGGCCCCGGCCACCGAATTCAAAGCCTCCAGCAGCGGCACCCCGGCGGCGAAGGTAGTCGATAACGTGCGCGCATAGCGGGCGACCGCCGACTTGCGCAGCAGGGGGCCGACCACCGGCAGATCCAGCCAGCGCGTCTGTAGCCAGTCGCGAAACCTCGGGGAGCGGCGTTGGGTCTGGTGCACCCCCAACGCGGCAGCGAGCAGCCCACCTAGCAGCAGCCAGCCGCTGTGCCGGAGGAATTCGGCAAGCCCGATCACACCGCGGGTCAGTGCCGGAAGCTCGGCACCAAAACCCTGGAACATCACTTCGAACTGCGGCACCACCTTGAGCAACAGGATAGCGCTGACGATCACCGCGACCAGGAGCACCGCCAGCGGGTAGGTCATGGCTTTACGCACCCGCGCCTTGAGCCGTTGAGTTTTTTCCCGGTAACTCGCCACCCGCTCCAGCAAGGTGTCGAGGGCGCCGGCCTGCTCGCCGGCGTCAATCAGGTTGCAGTAGAGCTCGTCGAAGTGTTGCGGCTTTTTGCGCAGGGCGGTGGTCAGGCTGCTGCCGGCCATCACGTCCTGTCTCAAGTCCTCCAGCAGGCCCCGCATGCGTGGGTTGTCGAAGCCTTCGGCGATGATGTCGAAGGCCTGCAGCAGCGGCACACCGGCCTTGAGCATGGTCGCCATTTGCCTAGTGAAGAGCGCGATATCCTGGGCAGTAACCCGTTGGCCAGCGCTGAACAGGGGGGCGAATTTTTTGCGTACCTTGCCCGGGATGATGCCGCGCTGGCGCAACTGGGCCTTGATCAGGGCCGGAGTCTGCGCGCTCGATTCGCCGGACATTTTGCGGCCTGTTCTATCGGTGCCTTGCCAGGCGTACAGGCTGACCTTTGCTGCTTTGACCGCCATGACTCAATCCTTGATGACCTGTCGGGTGTTTGCCGGCGGACGCCGCGGCAAATCTGGCTTGCGCTGCAAAGCCTAGCCAAGGCCGGACGCTGTGGGCGCGCGCTGCAGTGACAAATAGTGTCAGTTAGTGCGGTTTTGCAAAGCCCTGGATGCGCGAAACCAGGTTTTGCTGCCCGGTTTGCAAGGGCTGGCGGACTTGGCATGGGCTGTGCGTTATCTGCTGCCGAGCATGAGCCTTCGCCTCATGCAGAAAGGGAGTTGTAGCGATGAAGGGACAAAGGGGATTCAGCCTGATCGAACTGCTGGTCGTGGTGGCGATCATTGGCATTCTGGTCACGGTGGCGTTGCCGCTGTATTCCAAATATCAGGCGCGGGCCAAGGTCACGGCCGGACTGGCCGAGATCTCGGCGCTCAAGGTGCCATTCGAAGACGTCATCAACCAGGGGGCTGATCCGACCCTGGAACGACTCGGCGCCAGCGAGATCACCAGCCATTGCACCGTCTCGGCGGCGGGCAGTGGTGCTTCCGGGCTAGGCAGCCTCGGCTGCACCCTGGTCAATGCGCCAGGCCCGGTGCTCAACCGCACCCTCACCCTTTCACGCACCGAGGCGGGCGGCTGGAGTTGCGCGACCACGGTAGCTGCGGACTACTCCCCCAAAGGCTGCACCACCAGCGAGGGCTGATTCCGGCAACTTGCATGTCGAGAATGTCCGGGTCATGCAAATTGCATGATTCCGGGTTTTTGATTATTTTTTAAGTTATTGATAATTAAGGAGTTATTCCGAAGGTCAAAGTTGGCACAGCGTTCGCACTATTACCGGTAACCCTGCTGAGAAGGCAAACAGCAGACTTTCTGGAAAAACAGGAGTTACCCGTATGAAGAAGTTCGCTATCGCTACCGCAACTGCTACCGCTCTGACCCTGACTCTGGCCAACGCAGCTTTTGCGCAGACCACCCAAAACACCCAGTCGCCAATGGTGCTGGCTGCCGGTGAAGTGACCGAGGCGAAGGAAGCGACTTCCGACACCTGGATCACCACCAAAGTGAAGGCTGACCTGGTCACCGAGAAAGGCATTCCGGGTACCGATATCAAAGTCGAAACCAACAAAGGTGTGGTATCGCTGTCTTCCACCACTGCGGTGACCGAGTCGCAGAAAGCCACTGCGGTGAAAATCGCGAAAAACATCAAGGGCGTCACTGCCGTATCGGCTGACGGTCTGAAAGCCGAGTAAGGCGCAGGCTTCTCGCCTGGACTGGGAGAAGAAGCGGCAGGTGAGCCGAGTCATGCACCTGTCGCGACTCTAGTGTTCATGCGACCGACCACAGGGATGTGGTCTCCACAGGCCCCGACATTCGTGTCGGGGCCTGTTTTATTGGGCTGCGATAAAGTTGCGCGAGCCTTGGTTATTCAGCGTCCAGGTGCAGCGGCGTGATGACCCGGCCATCACTTTCGGCCTGACCCAGGTTGGCATCGATGAAGTACACCCGGTCATCGGCCAGTTGGCCCTTGTCCACCAGGTAGTCCTTGATGCTGCTGGCGCGGTCCTGGCCCAGTTGACGCAACAGCACATCGCTGCCCGCCCAGAACGTGATGACCCCTTCACGCATTTTTGCGGCGCGCTCTTCCTTGCCCAGGTCCTTCCATTCAGCCGGTGGTTGGGTTTTTAGGCGAGTGCGGTAGATCCCTTCGAGCAACGGGGTTTTTTCCCCTTCCGGGACTTCCAGCAATGAAGCCTGGGCCGGTACCTTGTCGCCGCGACGCTGGAGAATCTTGTAATAGTTGTACTGGTACTCGCGCTCCAGGCGCTGCTCGGCAATCAACGGGCCGTCACTGCTTTGCGCGGCGGTGCCTTCGATTTCCAGGCGCAGGGCCGGGCGCTCCTTGAGGGCGCTGGCCAGTTTGACCAATGCGCCCTCGGCATCCTTGCTCAGTTCGCTGGAGCCCGGTGCGAAGGACACGGTACCCAGGTCTTCGGAACCGCCGCCGGCGACCAACCCGCCGATCAGTTTGAATGGCGCAGCTGCCGCTTTTACGATCAGGTTGCGCAGGGTTTGCCAGACAATCGGCATCACACTGAACTGGGGGTTGTTGAGGTCGCCAGTGACCGGCAGTTCGATGGAAATCTTGCCGTCGACGTCCTTGAGCAAGGCCACGGCCAGTTTCAGCGGCAGGCTGACCGCATCCGGGCTGTCGACTTTCTCGCCCAGCTCCAACTGCTCGACCACCACTTTGTTATCCGCCTTGAGCTGGCCCTTGGTGATCCGGTAATGCAGGTCGAGATTGAGGCGACCCTTACGGATCCGGTAGCCGGCGAATTTGCCGGAGTAAGGGGTCAGGGTCGTCAGCTCGACTCGTTTGAAGCTGGTGGCGATATCCAGTGCCGCCATTGGGTCGAACGGATTGACGCTGCCCTTGATGGTCACCGGGGCGTAACGGTCGACCTTGCCTTTGACGTCCACCGAGGCCGGCTTGGCCTGGCGACTGTCGATGGTGCCGATCTGGCCATTGAGTTGTTGGATCGCGGTGGCGAAGTTCGGCGTCAGGCTGAAGTCGGCAAAGTTCGCCGAGCCGTCGTTGATCGCAATGCCACCGATGTGAATGCCCAGCGGCTTGTCCTGGCTGGTGGCAGGTTTGCCTGCCGTGGTTTTCGCCGTGCTGTCGGCTGGTTGCGGGATCAGCAGGTCGTCGACGTTGGTGGTCCGATCATCATTGATCATGAACCGCACGTAGGGCTGCTGCAGGTTGATTCGATTGATCGACAGGCTGTCGCCGTGCTGATAGTTCAGCCCTTCGACCATGACCTTCTGCCACTTGAGGAAATCACGGGATTTGAGGGTGTCGAGGGTGTGCAACTGGTCGACCTGGGCCTTGCCGGTGACGTTGAAGGCCAGGGGCTCGGTGCTCTTGAGATTGACGGCCAGGTCGCTGCCGAGCATCCCGGAGCGCAGTTCCAGAAGAATGAACGGGCTGATGTAGGACTGGGCGACCCGCAGGTCGATGTCCCGGGTCTGTACGTTGAGCCGGGCGCTGACCGGGGCCAGGTTGACTTCGCCGTCGGCCATCAGCTTGCCTTGCTTGCCCACGCCGGTATCGAGCTTGAGGGTAAAGGGCGAGCCATTGAGACTGTCGAAATTTTTCAGGTCCAGGTTCAGCGGGCCGACCTCCAGCGCCACCGCCGGTTTGACTTGGCGATCGGCCAGGTGCACCTGGTAATTGCGCAGCTCGACATCCTTGAGCAGCACCTGCCAGGGTTTGCTCGGCGCAGCGGGCTCGGGTTTAGGGGAGTCGGCCGCCGCCGGTGCATCCACCGCTTCGGCCTTGACCGCCGGCTTGGCTGGCTGGCTGGCGAACAGCTTCTGCCAGTCGAGTTGGCCATCGGCTTCGCGGGCGGCCCAAGTCTCCAGTTTCTGGCTGCGGATCTTGCCGACAATCACTTGTTGTTTAGCCAGGTCGATGCTGGTTTCGCTGATGTCCAGGCGTTCGAGACGGGCGAGTGGCCGGCCATCCGGGGCCTTGATGGCAAAGGGGGCGATGCTGGCCGAGGTGTTGCTCAGCAGCAGTTCGGTTTCCTTGGACAGGTTGAGCTTGTAATCGGTGCTGAGGCTGACCGTGCCTTCTTCAAGCACCAGTGGCAGCGCGTCGCGCACATAGGGCCAAAAGGCTTTCATCTTGCCATCGGTGATTTTCAAGCTGCCTTCGGACGTGATGGGCACCAGGCTGATCTTGCCGCTCCAGTCGATCTGGCCACCGGCCGGACCAATCGCCACCAGGTTCATGTCGGCATTGTCTTCCGGCAAGGTGCTCAGGTTCTTGAGCTCGAAATCCAGTTTGTCGTAGAGGAACTCGATGGGTTCGCTCGGCCGCAAGTCCTGGAAGTGGATGTAGCCACGGGCCAGGTCGATACGGTCGATGCGCAGCGGGAAGGGCTTGGCCTCGGGGTCGGCCGGCGTCGGTTCACTGGCCGGCAACTTGAACAGCTGGGTGAGGTTCAGGGTGCCGTCCTTGCTGAACAGCACCGAGGTTTTTGGCTTGTCCAGTTGCACATCGGCCAGGTGCAGGGCGCGGGTCCAGAGGCTGTCGATCTGCAGGTCGGCGTACAAACGCTCGAAGCCGACGTGCTCCTTGCCAGGCTCGCCGATGTTCAGGCCCCACAGGGTCAGCTCCAGGCTGAACGGGTTGAACTCGATGCGTTGGATGCTGGCCGGCACCGCTGCGTAATTGGCCAATTGTTGATTGGCGATCCGCAAGGCGATACCCGGCAGAATCAGAAAGCCCAGCAAGCTGTAGAGGGCCAGAGCAGTCAACAAGGCGCCGATGGCGCGAATCAATCCTTTGGGCATGTGTGGCTTCATCTGTCTGAATCGGAGTGCCTTGGAGTATGGCATGCGATTCTGGTTCCGAAGCAATGACCTCGATCAGGATTATTCAGATTCCGGCGCCGCGACTCAGAGCTGCAGGATCAGGGTCTTGAGTGGTGGTTGCTGATCCATCGACGGGAAATCGGCGGCTGGCGGCAACACTGTGCATTCGCGCACCGGGCGCCCGGCCTTCTCCGCGCACCGCAGGACCTGCTCACGCCAGTCGTCCATGCTGACTTTCGCCAGGTTGTTGCAGCAGATCAGTACGCCATTGTCCGCGGTGCTGAGCAGCGCCGGTTTCAGCAGGCTCTGGTAGTCGCGCAGCAGGTCGACGGTGCCGAACGCGCTTTTCGCCCAGGCCGGTGGGTCGAGCAACACCAGGTCGTACTGGCGCTGTTCCAGGCGTGGATAGCTGGGCAGCTTTTGCCCGCGGCGCTGGCTGATCGGCAGGCCGGCCAATTGACGGATTGCCGGGAAATAGTCGGACTGGACGAACTGCATGCTCGGCAACTGCGGATTGAGCTGACCGTTTTCCCGGCCTACCGCCAGGTTGCCCTCGGCGAAATCCAGGTTGCACACTTCGCGCGCGCCACCGGCGGCGGCACTCAGGCCGACCCCACAGGTGTAGGCGAACAGGTTCAGCACACTCTTGCCCTGGCTGTGTTGCTTGACCCAGCCACGGGCATTGCGCAGGTCGAGAAACAGCAGCGGATCCTGCCCGGCGTGGCGCCCGCGCACCCGATAGTTCAGGCCCCACTCGTGGCCGACCATGTCTGCCAGTGCGGCCTCGTCGGCGCGGTACACGGTGTCTTCCCGGTCGATGCGCGAATTGCCCCGGGAGCGGTCGTTGTAGACCAGCAGGGTGTCGAGGCCCAGCTGTTGATTGACCGTGGCGTGCAACGCCAGCAGGTCGTCGCGCTCCAGCGCCTGGTGAAAGCTCTGCACCAGCAACTGCGGACCGTAACGGTCGACGGTCAGGCCGCCGGCGCCTTCCTGGCTGCCATGGAACAGGCGGTAGCAGTCGGTGCCTTGCTGGTGAAGCTCGGCGAGCAAGTCTTGGCGATGATCGAGGGCGGCGCGCAGCGCCTGATTCAAGGAAGACATGCGTAGCGCCTTGCAGGGGGAATTGGGCGCGAGAGTTTAACAGCTATGGGGCTTCTCTGGAGGTGCGAGCACGTTTGCTCCCGGACCTACAACAGCCCCATACGTCGCTTGGCGCGCTGCACCGAGCCATTACGCACCGCCCAGCGCAGCATCGGCGCACTGCGGTTGATGCTGGCGCGGATCAGTTGGCGTTGCAGTGCGCTCTGGCTGACGTCGAGCATGGCGCTGGCCCAGTCCGGCAGCAGGTCGATCCCGGCCTGCATCATCAGCCCGCCGAAAGGTTTGGCGAGACGACTGGGGGCGGGGGCGTTCAACAGCAGGCGCAATACTTCCCGACTGCGTTCGTCGCACAGCAGTTGTGGACGGATCCGTTGCAGGTAGTCGGCGACTTGCTGGCGCGAACGCGGCACCTCACGGGCGCCCAGGCGCTCAGCGACCAGCGCGATCTCGGCGTAGTAGCGGTCCTGGTCGGCGCCTGAGAGATGCGGATTGCGGTAGCGCAGGTGAGCGGCGAGAAAGTTGCTGACTTCGGCCACGTGCACCCAGGTCAGCAGGTCCGGGTCGCTGGCGGCGTAGGCTCGGCCATCGGGGGCGGTGCCGACCACTTGCAGGTGGATGGTGCGCACTTTTTCGATCAGCCACTCGGCGTCCTGCCGTGAGCCGAAGGTGGTGCCGGAGATGAACTGCCCGGTGCGGCGCAGGCGCCCGAGCATGTCCTGGCGAAAGTTCGAATGGTCCCAGACCCCGGCCAGCGCCAGCGGGTGCAAGGCTTGCAGCATCAAGGCACTGATGCCGCCGATGAGCATGCTGCTGAAGTCCCCGTGGACCTGCCAGCTCACCGAGTCGGGGCCGAACAGGCCGGGATCGCCCTTGGGGTTCTCCAGGTCGAGCTTGCCCAGGGACAGTCCGCTCAGGCTCATGATCTGGGTTTCAATGCGGGTACGGATGAATTCCATGACAACTCGTTGGCAACAGCAGAAAAAGGCTGCGGCCCACCGGCCGCAGCGGACTCATTGATTCAGGCGCTTGTCGATCAGCCCCGCGACCACACTCGGGTCAGCCAGGGTCGAGGTGTCGCCGAGGCTGTCGAGTTCATTGCAAGCGATCTTGCGCAAGATACGCCGCATGATCTTGCCTGAGCGGGTTTTCGGCAAGGCCGGCGCCCACTGGATCAGGTCCGGCTTGGCGAAGCTGCCGATTTCCTTGCTGACATGGGCCAGCAATTGTTGTTTCAGGGCTGCATCGGGCTCGATGCCGTTCATCGGGGTAACGAAGGCGTAGATGCCCTGGCCTTTGACGTCGTGGGGGTAACCGACCACCGCCGCCTCGGCAATGCTGTCGTGCAGCACCAGGGCGCTTTCGACTTCGGCGGTGCCGATCCGGTGCCCGGAAACGTTGATCACATCGTCGATGCGCCCGGTGATCCAGTAATCGCCGTCCTCATCCCGGCGAGCGCCGTCACCGGTGAAGTAGTAGCCGGGGTAGGGCTTGAAGTAGGTATCGAGCATTCGCTGCGGGTCGCCGTAGACGCTGCGGATCTGCGCCGGCCAACTGGACTTGAGCGCCAGTACGCCACTGCCGGGGCCGCTGATTTCCTGGCCTTGCTCATCGAGCAGCACCGGCTGTACACCGAACATTGGTTGTGTGGCGCAACCGGGTTTGATCCGTTGTGCGCTGACCAGCGGGCTGAGCATGATGCCGCCGGTTTCGGTCTGCCACCAAGTGTCGACGATCGGGCAGCGTTGTTCGCCGACGGCATTGAAATACCATTCCCAGGCTTCCGGGTTGATCGGTTCGCCGACGCTGCCCAGCAGGCGCAGGCTGCTGCGCGAGCTGTCCTGCAAGGGCGCGGAGCCTTCACGCATCAGGGCGCGCAACGCGGTGGGGGCGGTGTAGAAGATGTTGACCTGGTGTTTGTCGATGACGTGCCAGAAACGCGAGCTGTTGGGGTAGTTGGGCACGCCTTCGAAGATCAGGGTGGTGGCGCCGTTGGCCAGCGGGCCATAGACGATGTAGCTGTGGCCGGTGACCCAGCCGACGTCGGCGGTGCACCAGAATACTTCGCCGTCGCGGTAGTCGAGCACGTACTTGAAGGTCATCGCTGCTTGCAGCAGATAGCCCCCGGTGGTGTGCAGCACGCCCTTGGGTTTACCGGTGCTGCCGGAGGTGTAGAGAATGAATAGCGGGTCCTCGGCGTCCATCGGCTGGGGCGGGCACTGTGCGCTGGCATCGTGCACGGCCTGGTGATACCAGAGGTCGCGGCCCTCCTGCCAATTGACCTGGCCCTGGGTGCGCTGGACCACGATCACCGTACTGACAGCGGGGCAACTGAGCAGGGCCTGGTCGACGTTATGTTTGAGTGGCACGTTCTTGCCGCCGCGCACGCCTTCGTTGGCGGTGATGACTGTGCGGCAGTCGGCATCGAGGATGCGGTCGCGCAGCGAGTCCGGGGAAAAACCGCCGAACACCACCGAATGCACGGCACCGATGCGCGAGCAGGCGAGCATCGCGTAGGCGGCTTCAGGGATCATCGGCATGTAGATGCACACCCGGTCGCCTTTTTTCACGCCGCGGCTTTTCAGCACGTTGGCCAGGCGGCAGACGTGGTCATGCAGTTGTTGGTAGGTGATCTGTTGCGAGTCAGCGGGGTCGTCGCCTTCCCAGATGATCGCGGTCTGTTGACTGCGTGTGGCCAGGTGACGGTCGATGCAGTTGTAGCTGACGTTGAGCTGGCCGCCGGCGAACCATTGGGCTTGGCCAGTCTTGATATCGCAGCGCTGGACGGTCTGCCAGGGCTGGGACCAGTCGAGAAATTGCCTGGCCTGTTCGGCCCAGAAGCTATCGGGATGATCGATGGACTGGCGGTACAGGCGTTGATAGTCGTCCTGACTTAATTGCCCAGCCCGGCGGACGGCATCGGCTTTGGGGAATGTGCTGATATCGAACATGACGGTTCCTTATTCTTGTCTTGGCCACAAGAGATAAAGATGCGCCGAGTGATCAATGGGTTCAAGTCATGCGCTAAAACCCCTGTGGGAGCAAGCTCGCTCCCACAGGGGTAGCAGCGGGGCTTCAGATCAGCCGCGGTGACGCCCGCGGAAGTAGTTGATCAAGCCCTGGGTCGAGGCATCGTCGGCGGGGGCTTCTTCGCTGCCCACCAGACGGTTGTAGACGCCTTTGCCCAGTTCCTTGCCCAGCTCCACGCCCCATTGGTCGAACGCGTTGATGCCCCAGATAACGCTCTGCACGAAGACCTTGTGTTCGTACATCGCGACCAGTGCGCCGAGGCGTCGTGGGCTGATGCGCTCGACCACCAGGGTGTTGCTCGGACGGTTGCCCGGGATCACCTTGTGCGGCGCGAGTTTCTCGATCTGCTCTTCGCTCATGCCCTTGTCACGCAGCTCGGCTTGCGCTTCGCCCAGGGTCTTGCCGAGCATCAGCGCCTGGCTTTGCGACAGGCAGTTGGCATACAGCCACTGATGGTGGTCCGCTACCGGGTTGAAGCTGACGATCGGCACGATGAAGTCGGCCGGGATCAGTTGGGTGCCCTGGTGCAGCAACTGGTGGTAGGCGTGCTGACCGTTGCAACCTACGCCGCCCCAGATCACTGGACCGGTATCGGTGGACACGGGCGTACCGTCCTGGCGCACGCTCTTGCCGTTGGATTCCATGTCCAGTTGTTGCAGGTGCTTGGTGATGTTGCGCAGGTAGTGGTCGTACGGCAGGATCGCGTGGCTCTGTGCGCCCCAGAAGTTGCCGTACCACACGCCCAGCAAGGCTAGCAGCACCGGCATGTTCTGTTCGAACGGTGCGCTCTGGAAGTGCTGGTCCATGGTGTAGGCACCGGACAGCAGTTCCTTGAAGTTGGACATGCCGATCGCCAGGGCAATCGGCAGGCCGATGGCCGACCACAGCGAGTAACGACCGCCAACCCAGTCCCACATCGGGAAGATGTTTTCTTCGCGAATGCCGAAAGCCACGGCGGCCGCGTTGTTGCTCGAGACCGCGATGAAGTGGCGATACAGCTCGGCTTCCGAGCCACCCTGGGCCAAGTACCAGGCGCGAGCGGCCTGGGCGTTTTTCAAGGTTTCGAGGGTGTTGAAGGATTTCGAAGAAACGATGAACAGCGTGGTCTCGGCGCGCAGCTTCTGGGCCAGTTCGTGGAACTCACTGCCGTCGATGTTCGCCAGGTAGTGGCAGCGCACGCCTTTCTGGGCGTAGGACAGCAGGGCTTCGGAGACCAGCTCCGGGCCGAGGAACGAGCCGCCGATACCGATGTTCACCACGTCGGTGATCGGTTTTTCAGTGTAGCCGCGCCACAGGCCGTCATGGATACGCCCGACCATGTCGGTGATCTGGTTCAGCACCTTGTGCACTTCCGGCATCACGTTGACGCCGTTGACCGACAGCTTGTCGCCCACCGGACGACGCAGGGCAGTGTGCAGCGCTGGGCGGCCTTCGGAAGCGTTGACGATTTCGCCGCTGAACAAGGCCTTGATGGCGTCCTGCAGGCCGGCTTCATTCGCCAGGCCCACCAGCAGGTTGCGGGTTTGCTCGTTGATCAGGTTTTTCGAGTAGTCGAGGAACAGTCCACAGCTGCTCAGGGTGAACTGGGTGAAACGCTGCGGGTCGGCATTAAACGCTTCACGCATGCTGAAATCCTGCATGGCTTGGCGGTGATCATTCAGCGCCTGCCAGGCTGGCAGAGCGGTAACGTCTTGAGGGTTGCGGTAGTACGCCATCGCTGCGGGTTTCCTTTTACTTGAACTGCCTTTAGGACACTGAAAAGCCCGGAACATCCTGCCGGGCGGCAGATATTATCCGGTAAAACTACGAAGACATGATTAAAAAACGCAGGCCGACAACAGTAAACCTTGAGGGGGGTATCTGTCTTGGCTTTGTGGTGGGAGCGAGCTTGAACTGGTCAGCTTGCTCGCGATGAGGTCGTCAGATTCTATATCTCATTGACTGACATGCCGTCATCGCGAGCAAGCTCGCTCCTACAGGGGGGGCGTGCGGGGTTTAGGCGGGGGTATCGAGGTTCAGGTGCAGGTTGTCGATCAGGCGGGTGGTGCCGAGGAAGGCAGCCACCAGGATCACCAGGTCGCGATCTTCGGGGGTCGCCGGGCGCAGGTTTTGTGCGTGGCGAATCTCCAGGTAATCAGGCCGCAATCCGGCCGCTTCAAGTTGCTTGAGCTGCGCCTGGAGCAACGCCGGATAATCGCGTCGACCTTGCTCGATGGCGTCGGCAATGCCTTTGAGGGTGCGATACACCACGGGTGCCACGGCCCGTTGTCGCTCATCGAGGAAGCCATTGCGCGACGATAGGGCCAGGCCATCGGCGGCGCGTACAGTCGGCTCGCCAATGATCTGGATCGGCATGTTGAGGTCATGCACCAGTGCGCGGATCACCGCCAGTTGCTGGAAGTCTTTCTGGCCGAACACTGCGAGGTCCGGCTGGACCATGTTGAACAGCTTGCTGACTACCGTCGCCACGCCTTCGAAATGCCCGGGACGGCTGGCGCCGCACAAGCCTTCTGCCAGGTTGGGGACACTGACGCGGGTCTGGCCGGACATGCCGTCGGGGTACATTTCCTCGACGGTCGGCGCAAACAGCAAGTGGCAACCGACTTGCAGCAGTTGTTCCTGATCGCCGGCCAGGGTCCGCGGGTACTTATCCAGGTCTTCGCCCGCACCGAACTGCAGCGGGTTGACAAAGATACTCGCGACTACGAAATCCACCTGCTGGGCGGCCTTGGTGACCAGGGCCATGTGGCCGCTGTGCAGGTTGCCCATGGTCGGGACGAATCCGATGCGCTTGCCTTCGCTGCGCGCGCGGGCGACCGCGGCACGCAGTTCAAGTACGGTGTTGACGGTGATCATGCAGAAAATCCGTGTTCAGCACCCGGGAAGGTCACGGCTTTGACTTGCGTGACGTAAGCGCTGAGGGCCGCCTGGATGCTCTCTTGGCCGGCCATGAAGTTCTTCACGAACTTGGGCGCACGGCCGGTCAGCGACAGGCCGAGCATGTCGTGCAGCACCAACACCTGACCGTCGGTACCGCTGCCGGCACCGATGCCGATCACCGGGATCTTCACCGCCTGGGAGATTTCCAGGGCCAGTTCGCTTGGCACACATTCGAGCAACAGCATCGAGACACCGGCCTGTTCCAGGGCAATGGCGTCGGCACGCATCTGCCGTGCCTGGTTCTCGTTGCGACCCTGGACCTTATAGCCGCCCAGGATGTTCACCGCCTGC
The DNA here is from genome assembly GCF_009834545.1 of Pseudomonas sp. S04. NCBI lineage: Bacteria > Pseudomonadati > Pseudomonadota > Gammaproteobacteria > Pseudomonadales > Pseudomonadaceae > Pseudomonas > Pseudomonas sp. S04. The sequence goes on along the minus strand of NZ_CP019427.1, from coordinate 5,247,240 downwards.
GGTGTCAGGCCCATGTGCGCGCACACCGGAACCCCGCGCTCGGCCAGCAAGCGAATCGAATCGGCCAGCCACAGTGCACCTTCGACCTTGACCATGTGCGCGCCGGCCTGCATCAGCTGGGCGCTGTTGATCATGGTTTGCTCGGTCGTCGCATTGGCCATGAACGGCAGGTCGGCGAGGATCAGTGCGTCAGTGTTGCCGCGCTTGACGCAGGCCACGTGGTACGCCATCTCGGCCGTCGTGACGGGTAGGGTGCTGTCATGGCCTTGCAACACCATACCAAGGGAGTCGCCCACCAGTAACACTTCAACACCGGCCTCATTGCAGGCGTGGGCAAAAGTAGCGTCGTAGCAGGTCAGCATGGTGATCTTTTCACCTTTCTGCTTCAGGGACTGCAGGGTGGTGAGAGTAATAGCTGGCATGAAAAGGATCCTCGTTCAGGCGCTTGGAAAACTACTGCGAGTAACGCGCGTGATTCTTCATGGACTCAGGCGCACGGTCTTTTGTCGTGCTTGAAAAGCCTGGATTGCGCCCTTGGTGCCGGGTTGGCGGCAGCGGGACGCCTATAGTCGTGATGAGAACTCGGGAAGTCAATTGGATGTGTTACCGCCTGGGTGTTACCGGCGTTACTGATGCGATTCAGCAGAGTGCGGTGCGCTCTGTAGGATTAATCGCCGGTGGCCAGGCGATCCAGGCCGACAAACGGGCAGGCTGCCAGCAGGTCGCTCAAGCGACGGCCGTCCGCCAGTTCCAGTTGGGCGGGGGCCAGCTCAGCCAGGGGGTAGAGCACAAAGGCCCGTTCCTGCATCTGGTAGTGGGGGACCTTGAGGCGTGGCTCGTCGATGAGGCGGTCGCCGAACAGCAGGATGTCCAGGTCGAGGGTGCGCGGGCCCCAGCGCTCAAGGCGTTCGCGGCCTTGCTGGTTTTCGATGGCTTGCAGCGCATCGAGCAGCTCGAGGGGCGCGAGGGCACTCTCCAGCGCCGCTACGGCGTTGGTGTAGCGAGGCTGGCCTGGCAGCAGGGAGTCGCTTTGATAGAAGGCCGAGACCCCAGTCAGTTGAGTCTTGGGCAACTGCGTCAACGCCTGTACAGCGTTGCGCAGTTGCTCTTGCGGGGCCGCGAGGTTGCTGCCCATGCCGATGTAGATGCGTTCCATCGACTTACTCGCCTGAAGCGCTCGTGCCGTCAGCGGCACGTTTGCGCTTGGCACCACCGGTGCGGCGACGTTTGCGTGGGGCTGCGCCGGCACTTTCATCCTTGCCGCTGAGGTCGCGAATCATATCGCGGCGTTCGCTGTCGTTGGCGTCCTGATAGTCCGTCCACCATTCGCCCAGGCCGTTGGTCTGTTCGCCGGCGCTTTCGCGCAGCAGCAGGAAGTCGTAGCCGGCACGGAAGCGTGGGTTGTCCAGCAGCAGGTCGGCGCGTTTGCCGCTGCGACGGGGCAGGCGTTCCTGCATGTCCCAGATCTCGCGGATCGGCATGGTGAAACGTTTGGGAATGGCAATCCGTTGGCACTGCTCGGCGATCAGTTCGTGAGCGGCTTCCTGCATGGCCGGGATCGGCGGCATGCCACGGTCCTGCAAGCGCAGGACCCGGGCCGGCAGCGCGGGCCACAGCAGGGCGGCGAACAGGAAGGCTGGGGTCACCGGCTTGTTCTGCTTGATCCGCAGGTCGGTGTTGATCAGCGCTTCACTGATCAGGGTGTGGGTGTAGGTCGGGTTGTGCTCCAGTGCATCGGCGCTGGCCGGGAACAATGGATCGAACAATTGCAGGTCGACCAGCATTTCAAAGGTGTCAGCGGCATGCCCCGAGAGGAACAGCTTCAACACTTCTTCGAACAGGCGTGCCGACGGGATTTCCCGCAGCATGGGGGCCAGGTCGCGGATCGGTGCGGCCGTGTGCTTCTCGATACCGAAGTTCAGCTTGGCGGCAAAACGCACCGCTCGCAGCATGCGTACCGGGTCTTCCTGGTAGCGCTGGGTCGGGTCGCCGATCAGGCGGATCAGGTGGTTGCGAATATCGTGTACGCCGTTGGCGTAGTCGAGGATGCGCTCACTGACCGGATCGTAGTACAGGGCATTGATGGTGAAGTCGCGACGTTGCGCGTCTTCTTCCAGGGTGCCGTAGACGTTGTCGCGCAAAATGCGCCCGCTTTCGTTACGCGAGGACTGGTTGCTGTCTTCCTCTTCGTCGTTTTGCGGGTGATTGGCGCGGAAGGTCGCCACTTCGATGATTTCGCGGCCAAAGTGGATGTGCACCAACTTGAAGCGACGGCCAATGATGCGCGCGTTACGAAACTCGGCGCGAACCTGTTCTGGTGTGGCACTGGTGGCGACGTCGAAATCTTTGGGCGTGATGCCAAGCAACATGTCACGCACACAGCCACCGACCAGGTAAGCCTGGTAACCGGCGTTCTGCAGGCGCTCGACGATATTCACTGCGTAACGGCTGAATTGGCCCTTTTGCAGCGAATGTTGGCCGCTGTTGAGCACTTCAGGCGTGCTGCGAATGTGTTGCGTATGACGCTTGGGAGAACGGAATGACTGGAACAGCTTCTTCAGCATGGGATGCACTGTTTGAAGGAATGTTCGGCCATAACCAAGAATGACCGCATGATGGGCCGGGATTCTAGCATTTAGTCGAGGGATGGTGTAGGAAGCTGCGCGGTTCTCTGTAGCAGCTGTCGAGCCATGCGAAGCAGCGTTCGCCGGCGAAGCCGTCGTGAAGGCGGGAATTGTGCAGTGTCAGTCGGCTAAACGGCAGAAACTACAAGGGGAGCCGAAGCTCCCCAAGAAGTAGTTGCGTGCTCTATTTTTATTATGGGTTTTGGGCTTCTTGTTTTTGTGTCGCGCCCACGTCATGAGGTTTTCCCTGCATGACCCTCCCAATCGGGAGCCAAGAGCAAACGGATTGCTTTGATCGCTGTGTTGCAATGATCTATCGATCCAACCAGTTCAGGCTCTGCCTTAGGGCAGTTTTTGTTGTTCTCGGCCTGGTTGTGGGGCAAGCCCCAAATACAACGCCTCTCCAAAAGAATCAGTTAGCTACGCCTCTCGCCGTCTTGTTTTTATTGTGCGTGAGTCGATTCGTCTTATTTTTATTGTCTTGTGCATTGCTTGTTATTGTTCTTGTACCAAACATATAGCAGAAGCCGTGCCAACTTTTGCGATCCCCAGTAAAACAAGGGGTTAGCCAGGCAGAGGGCTTTATTCGAGGCGAAAAAAAGCCGGGGCTTCGTTACCTTAAGCCCCGGCTTTTGTTACGGAAAAAGCTGCGGTAACAGTTTTTTCACATTTTCAGCTGTTACCTGCACAGTCGACAGGTAACGTTCAGCCCTCGCTGGTTACCCCGGTCTTGCGCCGCGGGATGCCCAGGCGTTGGCGGCGTTCCCACAGGCATTTACGGCTGACCCCAAGTTTGCGGGCCAGTTCGGTTTCCGTCATGTGGTCCTGGTGTTCGAGGACGAAGTGCTGGAAGTAGTCTTCCAGGGACAGGTCTTCGGTCGGTTCGTGGCTGGCGTTGCTGGTGCTGCCCTGATGCGGTGCCAGACCAATGAATTCGTCTTCTTCCAGGTCACTGAGCTCGATGTCGATGCCCAGCAGCTCGGCAGAGATTTCCGGGCTCTCGCACAGGATCACGGCACGCTCGACGGCGTTTTCCAGTTCGCGCACGTTGCCCGGCCAGCTGTAATGACGAATCGCCTGCTCGGCGTCAGGGGCGAACTTCAGGTCGGTACGATTGACCCGCGCACTCTGGCGTGCAAGGAAGGCATTGGCGATTTCGTTGACGTCGGCACCGCGTTCGCGCAATGCCGGCAGTTTCAGGGCGATCACGTGGAGGCGGTAAAACAGGTCTTCACGGAACTGGCCGATTTTCGCCAGGCTCTTGAGGTCGCGGTGAGTGGCCGCGATCAGGCGCACGTCGACTTTTTGCGACTGCACCGAGCCGACACGACGGATCTCGCCTTCCTGCAATACGCGCAGCAGGCGCGCCTGGGCTTCCAGTGGCAGTTCGCCGATCTCGTCGAGGAACAGGGTCCCGCCGTCCGCCGCTTCCACCAGGCCGGCACGTCCGGCGCTGGCACCGGTAAAGGCGCCTTTCTCGTGACCGAACAGTTCGGACTCGATCAGGCTTTCCGGAATGGCCGCGCAGTTCACCGAGATCATCGGCGCCTTCGCACGCTTGGACAGGTTGTGCAGGGCGCGGGCCACCAGCTCCTTGCCGGTCCCGGACTCACCCTGGATCAGCACATTGGAATCGGTTGGCGCGACTTTGCGGATCTTGCTGTAGAGGTCCTGCATCGGTGGGCAGGAGCCGATGATGCCGATCTCGCCGTTGCTGTTGTCGAGCCCTGGCTTGTCGCTGCCATTGGCGACCTTGCCGGCCGGTCGCTCATTGGCGGTGCTCTGTGCCGTCTGTCGGTCACGCAGGATGCGTGCGACGGCCTGGAGCATTTCGTCGTGGTCGAAAGGCTTGGCGATGTAGTCCACCGCGCCCATCTTCATCGAGTCCACCGCCGAGCGCAGGCTGGCGTAGCTGGTCATGATCAGCACCGGCGTGCCCTGGCCGAGCTTGATCAGTTCAGTCCCCGGAGCGCCGGGCAGGCGCAGGTCGCTGACAATCAGGTCGAACGTGGGAATGCTGAAGCGTTCTTGTGCTTCCTGCACTGAACCGGCTTCGCTGACCTGGTACTGGTTACGTTCCAGCAGGCGGCGCAAGGCGGAGCGGATAATGGTTTCGTCTTCGACGATCAAAATGTGCGGCATTGATTCGATTCTCTCGACGGTCTCAGTTCACAGCGGACGTCGCTTCGACATGACGCGGTAAGGTCACCCGGATACGGGTGCCGCGTTGGCTTTGGATGTCAGCCGGGCTGTCGATGGTGATTTGTCCATAATGCTCTTCAACGATGGAATAGACCAGTGCAAGGCCCAGACCGGTGCCTTCGCCAGGATCCTTGGTGGTAAAGAAAGGTTCGAACAAGCGGTCCTTGATGTTCGCCGGGATGCCACTGCCTTCGTCTTCCACGATCAGGTCGACCGTGTGTTCGCTGGCTTCGCTTTTTACCCGCACCGCACTGCCGGCCGGTGTTGCATCGCGGGCGTTGGACAGCAGGTTGATCAGGACCTGGGCGAGCCGCTGTGGGTCACCCACGACCCAGTGCTCGGGATCGCACAGGTTGAAGAACTGCACTTCGAAGTTGCGTCGGTTCAGCGCCAGCAGACCAATGGCATCCTGCGCCACCTCGGCCAGGCACACCGGCTCGTCATTGTGCTGGTGGCTGCCGGCGTGGGCAAAGCTCATCAGCGACTGCACGATGCGTGACACCCGCTTGGTCTGCTCGAGAATCTGTCCGCTGATTTCGGTCAGTTCGCCATCTTCTTCCCGCTCTTCGCGCAGGTTCTGCGCCAGGCAGGCGATGCCGGTGATCGGGTTGCCAATTTCGTGGGCCACGCCGGCCGCCAGGCGACCGATGCTCGCCAGGCGTTCGGAGTGCACCAGTTTGTCTTCGAGCATCTGGGTTTCGGTCAGGTCCTCGACCAGCAACACCAGGCCACTGTTACCCGGCGCCAGCGGTTCGTCGATGGCCGCCTTGTGCAGGTTCAGCCAGCGGGTCTGGCCGTCGAGGGCCAGGTGTTGTTTGTGCAAGTGTTCGTCAGGCAGGTTGATGAAACCTTGCAGCAGTTCCTTCCACGGCTCGCCCAGGGTGCTCAGGCGTGAACCCACCACGCGCTGCGCGGCAATGCCCGTCAGCTCTTCCATGGCTTTGTTCCACATGAGGATTTCCTGGTCCTTGGCCAGCGAACAGACGCCCATCGGCAATTCTTGCAGGGTCTGGCGGTGGTAGCGGCGCAGGGCGTCGAGTTCGGCGGCAAGGCCGGTGAGGCGCGAGTGATAGTCCTCGAGCCGGCTTTCGATGAAGTGAATGTCTTCGGTGACATAGTTTTCGCCGCCGGCCTTGTAGGGCAGGAAGGTCTCGACCATGTCTTGCGCCACGCTGGGGCCCATCAGGCCGGAGAGGTTGGCCTCGATGCGGTCGCGCAGGCGGCGCAGGGCATAGGGCCGACGTTCATCGAACGGCAGGTACAGATCGCGCAGGGCTTGCTCGACTTCCTTTTGCGCGGCCTTGGCACCCAGTGGCTTGGCCAGTTGGGTGGCGAATTCCTGGGGCGAGGCGGCATGCAGCTCGCGTCGTTGCGGGCGCCGCACGTTGTCCACGGCGCAGGCTTCGGCAGCGCTGGCTTCCTCGGTGCTGGCATTGGTGAACAGCGAGATCAGGGTGAACATCAGCACGTTGGCCGCCAGCGAGGCGATGGCCGCCATGTGCCAACTGGTGTCGTCGAGCACGTAGATCATGTTCAGCAGCGGGATATAGAACCCCTGCAGATTGCCTACCAACGGCAGCAGCATGGTCACCAGCCAGACCAGGATGCCTGCCAGCAACCCGGCGATGAAGCCGCGTCGGTTGGCGGTCGGCCAGTACAGCACCGACAACACGCCCGGCAGGAACTGCAAGGTGGCGACAAAGGCCACGATGCCCAGGTTGGCCAGGTCCTGCTCGGCGCCCAGCAGCAGGTAGAAGCCATAACCGGCCATGATGATCGCGACGATCAGCGCGCGGCGGGTCCATTTCAGCCAGCGGTAGATGTTGCCTTCGGCGGGCGGCTGGTACAGCGGCAGCACCAGGTGGTTCAAGGCCATCCCGGACAGCGCCAGGGTGGTGACGATGATCAGGCCGCTGGCAGCGGAGAGCCCGCCGACATAGGCCAGCAGGGCCAGGGCCTTGCTGTTGGCGGCAATGCCGATCCCGAGGGTGAAGTACTCCGGGTTGGTGGTGGCGCCCAGTTTCAGCCCGGCCCAGAGAATCAGTGGCACGGCCAGGCTCATCAACAGCAGGAACAGCGGCAGGCCCCAACTGGCACTGACCAGGGAGCGCGGGTTGAGGTTTTCGGTGAAGGTCATGTGGTACATGTGCGGCATCACGATCGCCGAGGCGAAGAACACCAGCAATAGCGTGCGCCATGGACCTTCCTGCAGTGGCGTGTGCAGGGCGGCGAGGGCGGTCTGGTTCTGCAGTAGCCACAACTCAAGCTGTTGCGGACCGTCGAACACACCGTACAGCGCGTACAGGCCGACGCCACCAATGGCGATCAGCTTGATCACTGACTCGAAGGCAATGGCGAACACCAGGCCCTCGTGTTTCTCCCGGGTGGCAATGTGTCGCGAGCCAAAGAAAATCGTGAACAGGGTGATCAGCGCGCAGAAGCTCAGCGCCACGCGATGCTGCACCGGCTCGCGAGTGAGGATGCCGATGGAGTCGGCCACGGCCTGGATCTGCAGGGCCAATAACGGCAACACGCCGATCAGCATGAATATGGTGGTCAGCGCGCCGGCCCAGGTACTGCGAAAGCGAAAGGCAAACAGGTCGGCCAGGGACGACAACTGATAGGTGCGGGTAATCTTCAGGATCGGGTACAGCAACACCGGTGCCAGCAGGAACGCGCCGGACACTCCCAGGTAACTGGACAGGAAACCATAGCCGTACTGATAGGCCAGGCCGACCGTGCCGTAGAACGCCCAGGCGCTGGCGTAGACCCCAAGCGACAGGGTGTAGGTCAGCGGGTGGCGAATGATCGCCCGTGGGATCATTCCACGTTCGCTGATCCAGGCAACGCCGAACAGCACCGCCAGGTAGGCGGCGCTGATCAGGATCATCTGGGTCAGGCTAAAGCTCATCGGCATCTTTTTGGCTCTGCAGGATGAAGGTCACGACGATCAGGATCAGCCACAGCAGATACGGGCGATACCAGGCGCCAGTGGCGTCGATCCACCAGTCCATGATGGCGGGGGAGAACAGATAGATCCCCACTACCAGCAGCAGGACCAAGCGATAGATGTACATCCCGGCCTCTCTTTATTGTGTGCGTGCCCGAAAACGTGCGGCGATGGTAACGGATGGGCGCCAACCTGCAAGCTTAGTCAGCGTAATAACGCTTCGGGCAGGCTCGGCGTGCGCGGGATCCGCGTCGCGTCCCAGTAGATGCTGCCCCACTTGAGCACTTCGGCCGGCGTCGCATCGTCCAGGTCGGCAGGCGGCGTTTGCCCCAGGGCTCGCAATGCGCGCAGCAACAAGGGCGTGGCCTGGTCTGCGCGCAGCGGAGGCGAACGGTAGGATTTGCCCAGCTTGTTGCCATCGGGTTGGGTAATCAGGGGCAGGTGCAGGTAGCGCGGTTGGCGCAAGCCGAGCAGTTCCTGCAGGTACAACTGGCGCGGGGTGGAGTCAAGCAGGTCGGCACCGCGCACGATGTCGGTGATGCCTTGCCAGGCATCGTCGAGCACCACGGCCAATTGATAGGCGTAGAGCCCGTCGCGGCGACGTATCACAAAATCGCCGACCTCGCGACCCAGGTGCTGGCGGTATTCGCCTTGCACACGGTCATTAAAATGGTATTCCAGCTCGGGTACACGCAGGCGGATCGCCGCGTTTTCACTCGGGTGGCCGGCGTTGCGGCACAGGCCCGGGTAGATGCCGTGATAGGGCTCCAGCTGTTTGCGCGAGCAGGTGCAGGCGTAGGCCAGGCCGTGGTTGAACAGTTGATCGAGGACCTGGGCGTAGGCGGCGTGCCGTTCGCTCTGGCGAATCATCGTGCCGTCCCATTCAAAGCCGTAGCTTTCCAGGGCCTTGAGAATCGCCGCCTGGGCGCCGGGTTCTTCCCGGGGCGGGTCAAGGTCTTCCATGCGCAGCAGCCAGCGCCCACCGACCGAGCGGGCATCGAGGTAGGAGGCCAGGGCGGCGACCAGCGAGCCGAAGTGCAGGTGGCCACTGGGTGTTGGGGCGAAGCGCCCGATGTAGTCGGGGGGTGTTTTGGCAGTCATGGAGACGAAGCTACTTTTCAGGCTATACGCAGGTCAACCTGTAGGAGTGAGCCTGCTCGCGATAGCGGTGTGACATTCAACACCGATATTGACCGACCCACCGCTATCGCGAGCAGGCTCACTCCTACAAAAGGCAAAAGGCAAAAGGCAGAAACAAAAACGGAGCGTTCGCACGCTCCGTTTTTCGTTCAGGTCGAGATTACTTGCCGACCTGCTTTTCCTTGATTTCCGCAAGGGTCTTGCAGTCGACGCACATGTCGGCAGTAGGACGTGCTTCGAGACGGCGAATGCCGATTTCGACGCCGCACGACTCGCACCAACCGTACTCTTCGTCTTCGATCAGTTGCAGGGTCTTGTCGATTTTCTTGATCAGCTTGCGCTCGCGGTCGCGGGCGCGCAGTTCGAGGCTGAATTCTTCTTCCTGGCTGGCACGGTCGGCCGGGTCAGGGAAGTTGGCCGCTTCGTCTTTCATGTGGTCAACCGTACGGTCGACTTCCTGCATCAAGTCCTGTTTCCACTTGTTCAGGATCTTGGTGAAGTGAGCGCGCATGGGCTTGCCCATGTACTCCTCGCCCTTGGACTCAACGTAGGGTTCGAAGCCGCTGATCGACTGATTTGCCTGTTGCTTTGCTTGGGTGGGCATGAAATGGACCGCCTCTACTCTTGTAATCCATTGCGCAGGATTGCTCCATCACCGACACCTGCCGGCCCTGCGGCTGCAAGCGGGCGAACTTACCAGATCAAATCAGGCCGCGCTACTCCCTCATGTCGAGGCTGCGGCCCATAAGGCTTGCAAAGGGTTGCAAAGCCTGGTCTGGCGGCTCTGGAGACCTGATCAAATATTGATTTTAGTCAATCCTGCGCCTTGCGTATGGGCTCTATGACACATGAACCTTGGTCTTGTGACCGCATTAGCTTCTCGCTCGTTCCTGGCCTTGGGTAGAATCGTTTCTTTTACCCCGTTGAAGGAAGGCTAATGGCTCAGCCCTACAGTGCGCGCAGCCGCGCTATCGAACCTTTCCACGTCATGGCCCTGCTGGCGCGCGCCAACGAGCTGCAAGCAGCCGGGCACGACGTCATTCACTTGGAAATCGGCGAACCGGACTTCACCACTGCCGAACCGATCATCCAGGCTGGCCAGGCAGCGCTGACGGCGGGGAAAACCCGATACACCGCGGCGCGCGGCATACCTGAACTGCGTGAAGCCATCAGCGGCTTCTACGAGCAACGCTACGGCTTGAACATCGATCCGCAACGCATCCTGATCACCCCAGGTGGCTCCGGCGCGCTGTTGCTCGCCAGTGCCTTACTGGTGGACCCAGGCAAGCACTGGTTGCTGGCCGACCCCGGTTACCCGTGCAACCGCCACTTTCTGCGGTTGGTGGAGGGCGCGGCGCAACTGGTGCCGGTCGGGCCGGAGGTGCGTTACCAACTGACCCCGGACCTGGTGCAGCGTTATTGGGATCAGGACAGTGTCGGTGCACTGGTGGCATCTCCGGCCAACCCCACCGGAACCATTCTGACCCGCGACGAACTGGCTGGACTGTCGACGGCAATCAAGGGGCGCAACGGCCACCTGGTGGTGGACGAGATCTACCACGGCCTGACCTACGGCACCGATGCCGCCAGTGTGCTGGAAGTGGATGACAGTGCCTTTGTCCTGAATAGTTTTTCCAAATATTTCGGCATGACCGGCTGGCGCCTGGGCTGGCTGGTGGCGCCGCAAGGGGCGGTCAGCGAGTTGGAGAAGCTCGCGCAGAACCTCTATATCAGCGCGCCGAGCATGGCCCAGTACGCGGCATTGGCCTGTTTCGAGCCGCAAACCTTGAGCATTCTGGAAGAGCGCCGCGCCGAATTCGGCCGGCGCCGCGATTTCCTCCTGCCGGCGTTGCGTGAGCTGGGCTTTGGCATCGCGGTAGAGCCCGAAGGCGCGTTCTATCTGTATGCGGACATCAGCGCCTTTGGTGGCGATGCCTTTGCGTTCTGTCGGCATTTCCTGGAAACCGAACACATCGCCTTTACCCCGGGGCTGGACTTCGGCCGGCACCAGGCCGGGCATCACGTGCGGTTTGCCTACACCCAGAGCCTGCCGCGGTTGCGCGAAGCGGTGGAACGGATTGCCCGTGGCTTGCGGAGCTGGCAAGGCTGATGCGCTTCGATCCCCCTCTGGAAGAAGGTCGGCTGATCCGACGATACAAGCGTTTTCTCGCCGATATCGAAACTGTTAGCGGCGAGATGCTCACCATTCACTGCCCTAACACCGGTTCGATGTTCAATTGCATGGTCGAAGGCGGGCAGGTCTGGTTCAGCCGCTCCAACGACCCCAAGCGCAAATTGCCCGGTACCTGGGAAATCAGCGAGACCCCGCAGGGACGCCTGGCGTGTGTCAACACGGCGCGAGCCAACCCGTTGATCGAGGAAGCGCTGCGCGCCGGGCTGATCAGCGAGCTGGCCGGCTTTACCGGGCTCAAGCGGGAAGTGCCGTACGGGCAGGAGAACAGCCGGATCGATTTCCGCCTCGATTACCCCCACGGACCGGCCTTCGTCGAAGTCAAAAGTGTCACCCTGGGGTTCGACGGCTCGGCGGTCGCGGCTTTTCCCGATGCGGTGACTCAGCGCGGTGCCAAGCATTTGCGCGAGCTGGCGTGCCTGGCCCGGGACGGGGTTCGCGCTGTGCAGTTGTATTGCGTGAACCTGACCGGTATCGAGGCAGTGCGCCCGGCGGTGGAGATCGATCCGGGCTACGCCGCCGCACTGGCGCAGGCCAAAGCGGCCGGGGTTGAAGTGTTGGCCTATGGCGTGAGCCTGAGCGCCGAGGAAGTCAGGGTCGATCGGCGTCTTCAGGTACTGCTCGGCGTTTAGCCTTGGACCCAGATGCCTTGGGCGTCTTCGCGGCAGTGCAGGGCCTTGAGTGATTGGCCGGCGCAAGGCCCAGCCACACATTCACCGCTCTCGATCAGGAACAGTGCGCCATGGGTGGCGCACTGGATCAGGCTGGCGCTGGGGTCGAGGAATTGGTCCGGCTGCCATTCCAGGCCGACGCCACGGTGCGGGCAACGGTTCTGGTAAGCGTAGACCCGGCCTTCGCGGCGCACGGCAAAGATCTTTTGTCCGGCAATCTCGAAGCCACGGCTACTGGCATCGACCAGTTCGGCGCTGGTACAAAGAAACTTCATGACTATCCTCAGGTGCCGAAGACCCTGGCCTGCGGCGGTTATGTGCTGCGTGCGCTGGTTAGCAAATATGTCCGTGCTTGACGCGCAAATGCTAACAATTATCAAATGCCGGCTTCGCCCGCGAAGGTGCGTTAGCCAAAGCGCCTGGGATTGTGCGGGAAAACTCCTGAAAGGAAACCCTGTTATGCGCCTGAGTACCAGCGCTATCGCGCTCTGTGTCGGACTTCTGGTTACCCATGGGGCCGCAGCGGCCGAATTGCCGCAACGCTGGGTCAGTGCCGGGGGCGCGCTGTCGGAGTGGGTCAGTGCCTTGGGCGCGCAGGCCAAGCTGGTGGGAGTGGACACCACCAGCCAGCACCCGGAGTCACTCAAGAGCTTGCCGAGTATCGGTTATCAACGCCAACTGTCGGCGGAAGGCATTTTGAGCCTGCGTCCGCAGATCCTGATCGGCACCGAAGAAATGGGCCCACCGCCGGTGTTGTCGCAGATTCGCAGTGCCGGGGTCCAGGTCGAGCTGTTCTCGGCTCAGCCGGACTTGCCCACCCTGCAGAACAATTTGCAGCATCTGGGGCGCTTGCTGGGCAGCGAGGCGCAGGCCACGGCACTGTTCGACGGTTATCAACAGCAAATTGCGCAGCAGCAGGCCTGGGTCAGCCAGGCCCAGGCCAGCGCCAAGGCACCGGGGGTGCTGCTGTTGCTGGGCCACGCCGGGGGCAAGCCGTTGATTGCGGGTAAAGACACCGCGGCCGATTGGCTACTGCAACAGGCCGGCGGGCATAACCTGGCGACCCACAGTGGCTATAAGCCGTTTTCGGTGGAGTCCCTGGCGGGGCTAACGCCGGATGTCCTGGTGTTCTCGGACCGGGCATTGACCGGCGATGCCGCACGTGAAGCGTTGTTCAAGCAGAACCCGATCCTCGCCTCGACGCCGGCGGCCAAGGCCGGTCGCGTCCTGGAGCTCGACCCGACGCTGTTGGTCGGCGGCCTGGGACCGCGTTTGCCGCAAAGCCTGGTCAAGCTGTCTGCCGGTTTCTATCCGGCTGAGTCCGCCAAGGCCACTGCCGCCCAATGAGCACTCTGGTAAAACCGCGTTCGTTGTTCATTGGCCTGGGTCTGCTGTGTGTGCTGGCGACCTGGCTGTCCCTGGCTCTGGGCCCCGTCAGCTTGCCGTTGCTGGACACCTTGCGGGCGGCCCTGCGTATGCTCGGGTTGCCGATTGCGGGTGATGGCCTGGAGCAGGCCGAGCTGATACTCGGGCAGATCCGTTTGCCGCGAACCTTGCTCGGGCTGGCGGTGGGTGGCGTCCTGGCCCTGTCTGGGGTGGCGATGCAGGGGCTGTTCCGCAACCCGCTGGCGGACCCGGGGCTGGTGGGGGTTTCCAGTGGCGCGGCCCTCGGCGCGGCGATCGCGATTGTCGGTGGTTCGTTGTTTGGCGGAATGCCGGAGGCGATCGGTCCGTACTTGTTGTCGATCTGTGCCTTCCTCGGCGGCCTGGGGGTGACGGCGCTGGTTTATCGTCTGGGCCGGCGCAACGGCCAGACCAACGTCGCGACCATGTTGCTGGCGGGCATCGCCCTGACGGCGTTGGCGGGGTCGGCGGTGGGCTTGTTCACTTATCTGGCCGACGATGCGACCTTGCGCACCCTGACGTTCTGGAACCTGGGCAGTCTCAATGGCGCCAGTTATGCGCGGCTCTGGCCCTTGCTGCTGGTGACGGTGGTGGTGGCGCTATGGTTGCCGCGCCGGGCCAAGGCATTGAATGCGCTGCTGCTTGGCGAGTCCGAGGCCAGTCACCTGGGGATCAATGTCGAGCGGCTCAAGCGCGAACTGGTGTTCTGCACCGCGCTAGGAGTGGGTGCGGCTGTCGCGGCGGCGGGGATGATCGGCTTTGTCGGCCTGGTGGTGCCGCACCTGGTGCGGTTGCTCGCCGGACCTGATCACCGGGTGTTGCTGCCGGCCTCGATCCTGGCGGGTGCCAGCCTGTTATTGCTGGCCGACCTGGTGGCGCGCCTGGCGCTGGCACCGGCGGAATTACCAATCGGCATCGTCACCGCGTTCATTGGTGCACCGTTCTTTCTGTTCCTGTTGTTGCGAGGTCGTGCCTGATGCTGCGCGTGGAAAACCTGCAGATCCGTCGAGGTGGCAACATCGTCCTGGCGGACATCGACCTTGCGCTCAACCCAGGCGAGGTGCTTGGTGTGCTGGGCCCCAACGGTGCTGGCAAAAGCACCTTGCTGGCAGCCCTGTGCGGGGAACTGCGTGCCGATCATGGCCACGTCTGGCTGGACCAGCGCCCATTGAGTGAGTGGGACGGCGCCCAGCGCGCGCAGCGCCTGGCCGTGCTGCCGCAGAGTTCGACCCTGGATTTCGCCTTCCGCGTCGAGGAGGTGGTCGGCATGGGCCGCTTGCCGCATCAGACCGGCCGCCAGCGAGATGACGAAATTGTCGCCGCGGCCTTGCAAGCAGCTGACGTTGCCCACTTGAGCGGGCGCAGCTACACCGCACTCTCGGGTGGTGAGCGCCAGCGGGTGCACCTGGCGCGGGTGCTGGCGCAGCTATGGCCGGGTGAAGCAGGGCAGACCTTGCTGCTCGATGAGCCAACCTCGATGCTCGACCCCCTGCATCAACACACTACGTTGCAGGCCGTGCGCCAGTTTGCCGATCGCGGTGCGGCGGTGCTGGTGATCCTGCATGATCTGAATCTGGCCGCGCGCTACTGTGACCGCATTCTGCTCCTGGAAAACGGTCGCCCCCATGCCCTGGACACCCCGCAACAGGTACTGCGCCCCGAGTCCCTGCAGGCGGTGTTCGGCCTGGAGGTGTTGGTGCAGCCGCACCCGGAGCGTGGGCATCCGCTGATCATTGCCCGCTGAGGTGAGTGCATGGGTCGAATCCTGATTGTGCTGTGTCTGCTGCTGGCGGCCTGCCAGAGCGGGGTGCCGACTGGCGTAGGCCAGCCTGCTGGCGAGATTATCGATCTGCGCAGCGGGCAGACACTGACGGCCCAGGCGCTGGTCGAGCGTTTGGCCGCAGCGCCCCGGGTGATCGTCGGCGAGCAGCATGACAACCCTGATCACCACCAGGTCCAACTATGGCTGTTGCACGCGTTGGCCCAGCGCCGGGCGCAAGGCAGTCTGTTGCTGGAAATGCTCACCCCCGGGCAACAGGCCGCGGTCGATCAACTGCGCGCACGCAGTCCGGGGCAATGGCCGGCTGATCTGCCGGCCGCGCTGGCCTGGCAGCCGGGTTGGGACTGGAGTCTGTATGGCCCGATTGTGCGTTATGCCTTGGCCCACCCTTATCCCTTGCTGGCAGCCAATCTCGATGGGCCTGAGGTGCGGCGTCTCTACAAAGAGGCACCAGCCCTGAGCGGTGGGCGCTCGAATGCGGCCTCGGTCAGGGCGTCGTTGCTGGCGCAAATTGCGTTATCCCATTGCGGCCTGCTACCCGAGAGCCAGATGCCGGCGATGCTGGCCGTGCAGCAACACCGCGATCGGCGAATGGCCGAGCGCCTGATGATTGCAGCGACGCCCGCCATGCTATTGGCCGGTGGTTATCACGCTCGCCTGGATCTCGGGGTGCCGGTGCACATGGCGGATCTCGACGCGCGCCCGCCAGCGGTGGTGTTGATGCTGGCGGAGAAAGGTCAGCCAGTGGCAACGGCCTCGGCGGATTACGCCTGGTACACGGCCGTCCGGCCGGTGCAGGATTATTGCGCCTCAATGCGCCAGTGAGCGACTGACGGTGGGTAATCGACAGGCAAAAAAAGACCCGGCAAGAGCCGGGTCAAATAACCGTGATTAGCCTGATGAGGAGATAATCTGAGAGTCCGAACCAATGGTCTTCCAGAAGATCAGCTGATCTCGCGACCAGTTGTGATAATCATAACGATTCTCATTTCTAAGTCAACGGATGATTCTCGAATTCTTTTTCATTTCTCTAAACGCTTGTTTGAAACCCCTGTAAACCCTGGGGTTGCCCGCTGTCGAACGGGCTCAATTCTTTTGTCGGGACGAGATGGCTTCCAGTTGTTTGTTGAGGGCGTCTTTGCGTTCGGCGGGAATATCGTTCCAGTGCATGTCCAGCAGTGCCCCCTCGATCGCGTACAGCAGCACCTTCGATGCACGGAACCCGCGGGTGCGTACCGCCCTGTAAGCATCCACCGCCCCCAGCCGGCGCAAATCCGAAGCACTGTGAATGCCTACGGCATGCAGCCATTGCGCCGACGTCTTGCCAAGATTCTTCAGGTGTTGCAGTTCGTCATTCATCAAGCCTCCTTGCGATGGGCGAAGAGTGCGTTGGGCGGACCTTTGAGGAGTGTAGCGGTCAGTAGGAAAAGCGTGGTTCTTTGGTCGGTTTGAACGCAAAAGCTTCTAAGGCCATGTGCCAGATGGCTCTGCGAGAGGCGTTGCGACGGGGGTGGGTGTCGTGAAAACGACGCGCCAAGTCCGGCCCCGTGGCGGCGCCAGACGTTCAGTGGGTGTGAGGCGGATTAGCGAGTGCGGTAACGCAGGCGGGTACCGAAGTTCATCGACATAAGGATTTCGTCGGCCGAAAGTTCGGGCGGGAAGTAGGCGCCGGAAATTTGCGCATGGGCCAGGCTCGCGCCTTCCAGGGAGGCCTGGCGAAAATCAATGCCGCGCAGGTCGGCGGAGCGGAAGTAGGCATAGCTGAAATCAATGCCTGCAGCGTTCAGTTCACGCAGATCGAGGCCGCGAAAATCACCGCCCACCATGTCGATGGTGCCGTTCTGTGGGCGTTCGCGGTTGAAGCCATGGATATCGTCTTTGTGCAGCAGGGCGTAGAGCGGGGTATCGAGCAGTGTGGGCTGGCTCATGGGCGTCACCGTGTTGGATTTATGACGCCAGTATAGTGCCACTGCGTAACCGGCGTGAGGTCATCACAACCTCACGCCGGTTACCTCGCGTGCTTACAGGCCTGGCAGGCGCTGGCGGATCTGGGCGACGACGGTGTCCAGGGTCCCGCTTTCGTTGGTCTGCACCCGTTTGCTGCAGAGAATCTCTGCTGGCGTCAGGGCTTCGCGATTGGCTTGTTGAGCGGCGATAACGGCCAGGTTGGCGTCGGATGGATCGTTTTTGTCGGCCTGGCGCTGGGCCAGCCAGCTCTCGATCACGGCTTGGGGTGCGTTGCAGTCAAGAATCAGGAAGGGTGCGCCAGTGGCCTCGGCAACGTGCGCCGCGCCATCGCGCTGCTCGCGCTTGAGGTACGTGGCGTCGAGCACCACTGGGAAGCCGGCACGCAGGATCACGTCGGCAATCTCGTGCAGGCGTGCATAGGTGGCGGCGCTGGCATCGGCGCCGTAGATGCCGGCTTGTGGATCGTTGGGTACCTGTTGCTCGCCGAACAGGCGCTTGCGCTCGACATCGGAACGCAGGCGGATGGCGCCCAGCGCTTCAACCAGGCGCATGGCCACGCGGCTTTTGCCGACTGCCGAGACGCCGTGGGTGATGGCCAGGAAGCGCGATGGGATGGTGCTGTAGCTTTCCGCCAGGTTGGCGTAGTTGCGGTACTGGCGCAGGGTAGTGGCACGCTGCACGGGGGTCGCATCGGCAGGCATGCTGAACAGGCTGACCTTGGCGCGCACCAGGGCCCGGTAGGCTTTGTAGAAGTTCAGCAGCTCCAGGCCCTGGTAATCGCCGGTCAGCTCCAGGTACTGGCTCATGAAGCGGCGAGCGAGGCTTTTCAGGCCGCGGTCTTCCAGGTCCATCGCGAGGAAACCGGTGTCGGCATAGACATCGGTGAAGCGGAACGGCTCGTTGAATTCGATGCAGTCGAAAATCACCACGTTGCCGTCGATCACGGTGGCGTTGCCCAGGTGGATATCACCGTGGCATTCGCGGATGAAACCCTCGGCCTTGCGTTGGGCCAGCAGCGGCTTGAGGCGCTCGAAGCTGCTTTGCGCCCAGGCTTGCAGGGCTTCGAGTTGCAGCAGGTCGGCCTTGTCGTTGAGGAACGGACGAATCTGCTCGAAGTTCTGCTGTACCGGGGCCATGACGCTGTCCGGTGTGCCGGCTTCGTGGTCGGCCGGAACGCGCGGCGCTTCGAGGTGGAAGCGGGCAATCTGTTGGGCCATCGCGTCGATGTGCGCGGTGGTCAGCTCGCCGTTGGCCTGCAGAGTGCTGAGCAGTTGGCTTTGCGGGAACTGACGCATTTTCAGCGCGTAGTCCAGTACCGGACCGCTGCCGCCCAGTTGGGGGGCTTCAGCGCTGCCGGTGATCGGCAAGACTTCCAGGTACAGGTCGTTGGTCAGGCGCTGGTTGAGGCGCAGTTCCTCGGCGCAGAAGTGCTCGCGAGCGTCGAGCGTGGTGAAGTCGAGGAAGCCGAAGTTCACCGGTTTTTTCACTTTATAGGCGTAGGGGCCGGTGAGCAGCACCCAGGAGATGTGCGTCTCGATGACCTGGAATCCGTCTACCGGATGCGGGTAGAGGGCCGGGTTTTGCAGGGCAGCGATCAGGGATTGGCTCACGGGCGATCCTTCAGAGTCTGGGAAAATTCAAGGGCGCCATTATGGCCGCAAGCGGGGCCAACGCAAACCTCGCGGGGCTCATGTTGATCAGGAATAAAGTGCGTATAATCCGCCGCCATGACTCGTACCCGATCCCCCCGCACTGCTAAAAAACGTCCCTCCAAAGGCCTGAGCCCTTGGCTGGGCTGGGCCCTGAAGCTCAGTCTGGTCGGCCTCGTGGTGCTGGCAGGCTTTGCTGTTTACCTTGATGCCGTGGTCCAGGAGAAGTTCTCCGGCAAGCGCTGGACCATTCCAGCCAAGGTTTACGCCCGTCCGCTGGAGCTGTTCGTCGGACAAAAGCTCAGCAAGCAAGATTTCCTCACGGAACTCGATGCCCTGGGCTATCGCCGCGAAAGCGTGGCCAATGGCCCGGGTGCGGCGGCAGTCAGTGGCAATACCGTGGACCTGAATACCCGTGGTTTCCAGTTCTATGAAGGCATGGAGAAGGCCCAGCCGGTGCGTGTGCGCTTCTCCGGCGACTACGTGGCCGAGCTGTCCGCGCTGAACGGGTCGAAGCTGTCCGTGGTGCGGCTGGAGCCGTTGCTGATCGGCGGGATCTACCCGAAAAATCTCGAAGATCGGATTCTGATCAAGCTCGATCAGGTCCCGCCCTATTTGCTGGAAACCCTGGTCGCGGTCGAAGACCGGGATTTCTACGGCCACTGGGGTGTGTCGCCCAAATCGATTGCCCGGGCCGTCTGGGTCAACACCTCTGGCGGCAAAATGACCCAGGGCGGCAGCACGCTGACCCAGCAATTGGTCAAGAACTTCTACCTGACCAACGAGCGCAGCCTGAGCCGCAAGCTGACCGAAGCGATGATGGCGATGTTGCTTGAGTTGCATTACGACAAGCGCGAAATTCTTGAGGCGTACCTCAATGAGGTGTTCGTCGGTCAGGATGGCCAGCGCGCGGTGCACGGGTTTGGCCTGGCGAGTCAGTTCTTCTTCGGCCAGCCGTTGTCCGAGCTGAAACTGCATCAAGTGGCCATGCTGGTGGGCATGGTCAAGGGGCCGTCCTACTACAACCCGCGGCGCAACCCCGAGCGGGCGCTTGAGCGGCGCAACCTGGTGCTGGATGTCCTCGAGCAACAGGGCGTGGCCACGGCCGAGCAGGTGGCAGCCGCGAAAAAACTGCCACTGGGTGTGACCACCCGCGGCAAGCTGGCCGACAGTTCGTTCCCGGGCTTTATCGACCTGGTCAAGCGTCAACTGCGCGAAGACTACCGCGACGAAGACTTGACCGAAGAAGGCCTGCGGATTTTCACCAGCTTTGATCCGATTCTGCAGATGAAAGCGGAAGCTTCGGTCAACGACACCTTCAAGCGTCTTTCCGGACGCAAAGGTGCGGACGAGGTCGAGGCGGCAATGGTGGTAACCAACCCGGAAACCGGGGAAGTACAGGCCATGATTGGCAGTCGCCAGGCCGGCTTTGCCGGGTTCAACCGGGCGCTGGATGCGGTGCGCCCGATCGGTTCGCTGATCAAACCAGCGGTGTATCTGACGGCGCTGGAGAAGCCGAGCAAGTACACCCTGACCAGTTGGCTGTCCGACGATTCGTTCTCGGTAAAAGGCGCCGATGGCCAGGTCTGGAAACCGCAGAACTATGATCGTCGGTCCCACGGCACGGTCTTCCTGTATCAGGGGCTGGCGCATTCCTACAACCTCTCGACCGCACGCCTGGGTCTGGAAGTCGGGGTGCCGAATGTCCTGAAGACCCTCGGCCGCCTCGGCGTCACGCGTGAGTTCCCGGCCTTCCCGTCGATGTTGTTGGGGGCGGGTGCCTTGACGCTGATCGAAGTGGCAACCATGTACCAGACCCTGGCCAACGGTGGTTTTAATACGCCGATGCGCGGGATTCGCAGCGTGCTGACGGCCGAGGGCGAGCCGCTCAAGCGTTATCCATTCCAGATCCAGCAGCGCTTTGATCCGGCGTCCATTTATCTGATCCAGAGCGCCATGCAGCGGGTGATGCGCGAGGGTACCGGCAGTTCGGTTTATAACGTGCTGCCCAAGACGCTGACCCTGGCAGGCAAGACCGGTACCAGTAACGATTCGCGCGATAGCTGGTTTGCTGGTTTCAGCCAGGATCTGCTGGCGGTGGTGTGGCTGGGCCGCGATGACAACGGCAAGACGCCGTTCACCGGGGCCACCGGTGCGCTGCAGGTCTGGAGCAGTTTCATGCGCAAGGCCGACCCGCTGCCGCTGGACATGCCACAGCCGGACAACATCGTGCAGGCCTGGGTCGATTCGCGGACCGGGCAGGGCTCGGATGCCAGTTGCCCGGGCGCGGTGCAGATGCCGTATATTCGCGGCAGCGAACCGCCTCCCGGCGCCGCCTGCGGTGGCACAGACCCCGCCTCAGGCGAGTCGGTGATGGACTGGGTCAAGGGCTGGATGAATTAAGCAGAGAGGGTTTCAAGTGAACAAGTGGTTTATTCCAGCGGTGACGCTGACGGCTCTGACTTTGCTCAGTGGCTGCTCGACCGTGCAGCGCGGCTCGATTCCGGTGGTCGATTCGGGCACTGCGGTGTCCAACAGCGAGCGGCTCTCTGCCAACGGCGGCTTTCGCAAGACCACCGTGACCCGCCCGACACAGGGCCAGGTCCAGGCCATCCCACAGGGTGATACCGGTGTGGTGGTGATGGTGCCAGGGGGCGGCGCCACGACCTCGATGCCGATCAGCACCCAGCCGATCACCCCAGGGCCGATCAGTTCCGGGCCGATTACTCCGGGGCCGGTCGACAGTGGCCCGCTCGTACCGAGCACCAGCTACAGCCTGCCGCCGACGCCGAGCGGCGTGCCTTCTGCCAGCAGCGCGGCCGGTGGCCTGTCGGCTGACGAGCAGTTGGACGGTCCGGTGCTGGCCTTGCTCACCACGGCCCAGCAGCAACAGGCGGGTGGTGACCTCAATGGCGCGTCTTCGAGCCTTGAGCGGGCCCAGCGGGTAGCCCCGCGTGAGCCGCAAGTGCTCTATCGCCTGGCGCAAGTGCGCATGGCCCAAGGCGATGCGCCCCAGGCGGAGCAGTTCGCCCGTCGTGGTTTGACCCTGGCCAATGGCCGTCCTGACTTGCAGGCTAGCCTGTGGGGGTTGATCGCCCAGGCGCGTGAGCAGCAGGGCGATGCCGCCGGTGCGGCCCAGGCGCGGCAGAAGGCCAAGGTTACGCTGTGATGGATCAACGTTTTCCGAAGATTGCCGAGCAACTGTTGCTGATCGAGCGCGAATTGCGGGTCCAGGGCTGGTGGGACGAGGTTTCGCCTTCTGCGCAGGCGCTGTCCAGTGTCGAGCCGTTTTCGGTCGACACCCTGGACTTCGAGCAGTGGCTGCAATGGATCTTCCTGCCACGTATGAAGCTGATCCTCGAACAGGATCTGCCCTTGCCCAATGCCTCGGGGATTCAGGAGATGGCCGAAATGGTCTTCGCCGCCCGCGATGTCCAGGGCCGGGATCGTCAGTTGCAGGTCCTGCTCAAAGAGTTCGACCAACTGATCAGCGCCTCCCGTTGATGTGCTCACTGCCAGCGTCCTGCTGGCGGTGACGTTCAATCCCCCAGAAAATCCCCTCTGTGCGCCGCGACCGGTGCGTTCGTATGCCATTTTCTTGCCAAAACTGCGCAATTGAAATAATCCGACCTGGGGTTTGGCGGTTTTTTCTTGCGTTCTCATGCGCTTAGTTCGAATTAAGCACATTGACGGCTTGACTTGCAGAGGGCGAAACAGAAGAATCCAAAGTCCGCTGTAGAGGGACTGCCAGAAGCAGGCCCGCTCAGCAGATCATGAGGCGCACATCCGCGCCGACCTGTTACACCCGCAACGCGTTACCTCGCGCTGGGTGGGAAAGTCCCGCAACACTTGGGACGCTCCCAATACTTGCTCAGTCAGTGCTGACGTAGTCGGCGACCACCGTCGCTCATGCTCTGCTGAGAAGTAAACCTATTAAGACCCGTCCCCTTATGTGGGCGGTATTCTGGCGTTTTAGAGGTGAACAACGTGGAGCTTTTATCTGGCGGTGAGATGCTCGTCCGCTTTTTGCGTGACGAAGGCGTCAAATATATCTACGGGTACCCGGGTGGTGCTCTCCTTCATGTATACGATGCCCTGTTCAAAGAACCGGAAGTGACTCACATCCTGGTTCGCCACGAACAAGCGGCTACCCATATGGCTGACGGCTATGCCCGTGCCACCGGTAAAGCCGGCGTGGTATTGGTGACTTCCGGTCCAGGCGCCACAAACGCCATCACCGGGATTGCCACCGCCTATATGGACTCGATTCCAATGGTGATCATTTCCGGTCAGGTGCCTAGCACCATGGTCGGCACCGACGCGTTCCAGGAAACCGACATGATCGGTATCTCCCGGCCGATCGTGAAGCACAGCTTCATGATCAAGCACGCTTCGGAAATCCCGGAAGTCATGAAGAAGGCGTTCTACCTGGCGCAATCCGGTCGTCCTGGTCCGGTGGTTGTCGATATTCCGAAAGACATGACCAACCCGGCCGAGAAGTTCGAATACGTCTTCCCGAAAAAAGCCAAGCTGCGTTCCTACAGCCCGGCTGTTCGTGGTCACTCCGGGCAAATCCGCAAGGCGGCAGAAATGCTCCTGGCGGCCAAGCGTCCTGTGTTGTACGCAGGTGGCGGCGTGATCCTCGGTGGCGGCTCCGCGCCGCTGACCGAACTGGCCCAGATGCTCAACCTGCCCGTGACCAATACCCTGATGGGCCTGGGTGCCTACCCTGGCACCGACCGTCAGTTCATTGGCATGCTCGGCATGCACGGCAGCTACACCGCCAACCTGGCCATGCACCATGCTGACGTGATCCTGGCGGTCGGCGCGCGTTTCGATGACCGAGTGATCAACGGCCCGGCGAAATTCTGCCCGAATGCCAAAATCATCCACATCGATATCGACCCGGCTTCGATCTCCAAGACCATCAAGGCCGACGTGCCAATCGTGGGCCCGGTGGAAAGCGTCCTGAACGAAATGGTCGCGATCCTCAAGGAAATCGGCGAGACCCCGAACAAGGAGTCCGTTGCCAGTTGGTGGAAGCAAGTGGACGAGTGGCGCGGTGATCGCGGCCTGTTCCCTTACGACAAGGGCGATGGCAGCGTCATCAAGCCGCAGACCGTGATCGAGACTCTGTGCGAAGTGACCAAGGGCGATGCCTTTGTGACCTCCGACGTGGGTCAACACCAGATGTTCGCGGCGCAGTACTACAAGTTCAACAAGCCAAACCGCTGGATCAACTCCGGCGGCCTGGGCACCATGGGCTTCGGTTTCCCGGCGGCCATGGGTATCAAGTTGAGCTTCCCGGATGTCGATGTTGCCTGCGTCACAGGCGAAGGCAGCATCCAGATGAACATCCAGGAGCTGTCCACCTGCCTGCAGTACGGCTTGCCGGTCAAGATCGTGATCCTCAACAACGGTGTGCTGGGCATGGTTCGCCAGTGGCAAGACATGAGCTATGGCAGCCGTCATTCGCACTCCTACATGGAGTCGCTGCCTGACTTCGTCAAGCTGGCCGAGGCCTATGGTCACGTCGGCGTGCGCATCACCGACTCGAAAGACCTCAAGTCGAAGATGGAAGAAGCGTTTGCCATGAAGGATCGCCTGGTCGTGATCGATATTTCGGTCGACACCAGCGAGCACGTCTACCCGATGCAGATCAAAGACGGCTCCATGCGCGATATGTGGCTGAGCAAGACGGAGCGTACTTAATCATGCGGCACATTATTTCCTTGCTTCTGGAAAACGAACCGGGCGCTCTGTCGCGTGTAGTCGGGCTGTTCTCGCAGCGTAACTACAACATCGAAAGCCTGACCGTGGCACCTACCGAAGACCCGACCCTGTCGCGTCTGACGTTGACCACCGTAGGGCACGATGAAGTTATCGAGCAGATCACCAAGAACCTGAACAAGCTGATCGAAGTGGTCAAGCTGGTCGACCTGTCGGAAAGCGCGCACATCGAGCGCGAGCTGATGCTGGTCAAGGTCAAGGCTACCGGTGCCCAGCGCGCCGAGATCAAACGCACTACGGATATTTATCGTGGGCAGATCGTAGATGTCAGCGCCAGCGTGTATACCGTTCAACTGACCGGTACCAGCGACAAGCTCGACAGCTTCATCCAGTCCATTGGCACCGCTTCGATCCTGGAAACCGTCCGTAGCGGCGTAACCGGTATTGCCCGCGGCGACAAAGTACTCAGCATCTAAACCAAATTAGCGAATGGCCTGAACGGCCTGGATATATAGGGGAATTTCATGAAAGTTTATTACGAAAAAGACTGCGACCTGTCCATCATCCAGGGCAAGAAAGTTGCCATCATCGGTTACGGTTCCCAAGGTCACGCTCAAGCGTGCAACCTGAAAGATTCCGGCGTTGACGTTACCGTTGGCCTGCGTAAAGGTTCGGCTACCGTTGCCAAGGCTGAAGCTCACGGCCTGAAAGTGACTGACGTGGCTTCCGCTGTTGCAGCTGCCGACCTGGTCATGATCCTGACCCCGGACGAGTTCCAGTCTGCCCTGTACAAGAACGAAATCGAGCCGAACATCAAGAAAGGCGCCACCCTGGCGTTCTCCCACGGCTTCGCGATCCACTACAACCAGGTTGTGCCGCGCGCTGACCTCGACGTGATCATGATCGCGCCGAAGGCTCCGGGTCACACCGTGCGTTCCGAGTTCGTCAAAGGCGGCGGTATTCCTGACCTGATCGCGATCTACCAGGATGCTTCGGGCAATGCCAAAAACGTTGCACTGTCCTACGCGGCTGGCGTTGGCGGTGGTCGTACCGGCATCATCGAAACCACCTTCAAGGACGAGACCGAAACCGACCTGTTCGGCGAACAAGCCGTTCTGTGCGGCGGTACCGTTGAGCTGGTAAAAGCCGGTTTCGAAACCCTGGTTGAAGCTGGCTACGCGCCAGAAATGGCCTACTTCGAGTGCCTGCACGAACTGAAGCTGATCGTTGACCTCATGTACGAAGGCGGTATCGCCAACATGAACTACTCGATCTCCAACAACGCCGAGTACGGCGAGTACGTGACCGGCCCGGAAGTCATCAACGCCGAATCCCGTCAGGCCATGCGCAACGCCCTGAAACGCATTCAGGACGGCGAGTACGCCAAGATGTTCATCAGCGAAGGTGCAACCGGCTACCCTTCGATGACCGCCAAGCGTCGTAACAACGCTGCACACGGTATCGAAATCATCGGCGAGCAACTGCGTTCGATGATGCCGTGGATCGGTGCCAACAAGATCGTCGACAAAGCCAAAAACTAAGTCACGACCCTGTACGAAAAACGCGGCTTATGCCGCGTTTTTTCGTTTGGTGGGCTGGTTCTGGTATAAAGCTGCATCGTTTGTGCTGCGAACCGTTGACGCAGACACCTGTCAAAAATTTCCACACCGTTGCAAGGTACTGTCCATGAGCGAACGTCCCGAAGAGCCAAACCAGGCTTCTGACGCCGAAAGCCTGCTGCCCATCGATGAACACATCGAAGAAGGGCATGATGCTGAAGGCCGTAAAGTCCGGCATCGTGGTATCTATCTTCTGCCGAATCTGTTCACCACCGCGAACCTGTTCGCGGGGTTCTACTCCATCATTAACTCGATGAGCGCGCAGAGCGCCTTGAGTGCCGGTGATGCTGCCGGCGCGAGCAAGTACTTTGCTTTCGCGGCAATCGCGATCTTTGTCGCCATGGTGCTCGACGGCCTGGATGGCCGGGTAGCGCGGATGACCAATACCCAGAGCGCCTTTGGCGCCGAGTACGACTCGCTGTCGGACATGGTTGCCTTTGGTGTTGCACCGGCGTTGCTGGCCTTCGGCTGGGCCCTGGGCGATATGGGCAAGGTCGGCTGGATGGTTGCCTTCATCTATGTGGCGGGCGCGGCCTTGCGTCTGGCGCGCTTCAACACCCAGGTGGGGACCGCGGACAAGCGTTACTTCATCGGCCTGGCCAGCCCGGCTGCCGCGGGTGTGGTGGCGGGTATCGTCTGGGCCTTCAGTGACTACGGGATCCAGGGCTCGAAAATGTCCTTCCTGGTGGCGCTGATGGTGGCTGCGGCCGGCATGTTGATGGTCAGCAACATCAAGTACAACAGCTTCAAGGAGCTGGACCTGAAGGGGCGTGTGCCTTTTGTGGCGATCCTGGCGGTGGTGCTGGTGTTTGCCGTGGTGTTCAGCGATCCGCCGCGCATTCTGCTCCTGGTGTTCCTCGCCTATGCCGCCTCTGGTCCGGTGCAGTACTTGTTACACCTTCGCCGGCACAAAAAAGCCGAGTGAGGTAATTTCCCCCATACTCCGCAGTCTATTGGTGCATCAGTCCTCCAATGCTGCGGAGTTGTCATGTTATTCAAATTCCCCAAATCGTCCGACTGCCCTGAGTCGGACGTCACGCCTGAATCCCTCTATATATCTCGCCGCAGCGTGCTGGGCAGTGCAGTCAGCGTAATGGCTGCCAGCAGTCTGCCGCGCTGGGCCAGCGCCGATGACGTCGCACGATACCCGGACGTCGAGCCGGGCAAGGCGCCAGCCTGGTTCAACGAGAAACTCCCGGCGACTCGTTGGGGGGCGGTCAACGTCAAGGATGAGTCGATCACGCCCTTCAAGGATGCGACCCACTACAACAACTTCTATGAGTTCGGCACCGACAAGGGGGATCCGGCCGCCAATGCCGGCGCCTTGAAAACCGAACCCTGGAGCGTGGTGGTAGACGGGGAGGTGGGGAAACCGGGGCGTTATGCCCTGGAAGACCTGATGAAACCCTATCAGTTGGAGGAGCGCATCTACCGACTGCGGTGTGTGGAGGCCTGGTCGATGGTGATCCCCTGGATCGGCTTTCCTCTTTCTGCATTGCTCAAGCAGGTCGAGCCCACTTCCAAGGCCCGGTACATTCGCTTCGAAACCTTGCAGGACCCTCAGAGCATGCCGGGCCAGCGCTCCGGTTTTGCCCTGATCGACTGGCCTTATATAGAAGGGCTGCGCCTGGATGAGGCGATGCATCCGCTGGCGATCCTGGCAGTCGGGATGTACGGGCGTGAATTGCCTAACCAGAACGGCGCGCCATTGCGCTTGGTGGTGCCGTGGAAGTACGGCTTCAAGAGTGTCAAATCCATCGTGCGCATCAGTCTGGTCAGCGAGCAGCCAAAAACCACCTGGCAGGGCATTGCCGCGGATGAGTATGGCTTCTACGCCAATGTGAACCCCACTGTCGATCATCCGCGCTGGACCCAGGCGCGGGAGCGGCGTTTGCCCAGCGGATTGTTCAAGCCCAATGTGCGTGCCACCCAGATGTTCAATGGCTACGCAGATGAAGTAGCCGGCCTGTATGCAGGCATGGACTTGAGGACGAACTACTGATGCGGTTTGTGTTGTGGCGCAGTGCCGTCTTCATAGCGGCGGCGGTGTGGCCGCTGCTCTGGTTGTATGAAGCCTGGAGTTCGGCGTTGGGGCCTGACCCGGGCAAGGTGCTGGTCGATCGCTTGGGTTTGGGAACCCTGACGCTGCTCTTGATTACGTTGAGCATGACGCCTTTGCAGAAATTGAGCGGTTGGGCGGGCTGGATTGCGGTGAGGCGGCAACTGGGGTTGTGGACTTTTGCCTATGCAGTGCTGCATCTGTCTGCCTACCTGGTATTTATCCTTGGCCTGGACTGGTCGCAGTTGGGGGTGGAGCTGAGCAAGCGGCCATACATTATTGTTGGCAGTCTCGGCCTGGTGGGGTTGCTCCTGCTGGCGGCAACGTCCAATCGATACAGTCAGCGACGATTGGGTGTGCGCTGGAGGAAGTTGCACCGCCTGGTCTACGTGATTTTGGGGCTTGGTTTGCTGCACATGTTGTGGATAGTTCGTGCGGACCTGAAAGAGTGGGCGATCTATGCCTCTATAGGTGCACTGCTATTAGTCTTGCGTGTGCCTGCCATTGCCCGGCGAATTCCGCGTCTAAAGGGTAAAAAGGCACCTTCTGCAACAAAAGCTTAATTAACGCTTGACGGCAGATCTCAGGTGTCTATAATTCGCCCCACTTCCGGCGCAGTCGAAACGGAAAACTCCTTGGTAAACAATGAGTTACGCAGTTTTCGGCAGCAGGTTGCTTCAGTTCATCGAAGCGCGAAAGGAGTTGAAAAAGAGGTGTTGACAGCAGCGTGTAACGCTGTAGAATTCGCCTCCCGCTACCGAGTGATCGGAAGCGCAAGTGGTTGAAGTTGTTGAGGAAATCTTCAAAAACTTCTGAAAATACCGCTTGACAGCAAATGAGGCTGCTGTAGAATGCGCGCCTCGGTTGAGACGAAAGATCTTAACCAACCGCTCTTTAACAACTGAATCAAGCAATTCGTGTGGGTGCTTGTGCTGTCAGACTGATAGTCAAAAAGATTATCAGCATCACAAGTTACTCCGCGAGAAATCAAAGATGTAACCAACGATTGCTGAGCCAAGTTTAGGGTTTCTTAAAAACCCAAAGATGTTTGAACTGAAGAGTTTGATCATGGCTCAGATTGAACGCTGGCGGCAGGCCTAACACATGCAAGTCGAGCGGTAGAGAGAAGCTTGCTTCTCTTGAGAGCGGCGGACGGGTGAGTAATGCCTAGGAATCTGCCTGGTAGTGGGGGATAACGCTCGGAAACGGACGCTAATACCGCATACGTCCTACGGGAGAAAGCAGGGGACCTTCGGGCCTTGCGCTATCAGATGAGCCTAGGTCGGATTAGCTAGTTGGTGGGGTAATGGCTCACCAAGGCGACGATCCGTAACTGGTCTGAGAGGATGATCAGTCACACTGGAACTGAGACACGGTCCAGACTCCTACGGGAGGCAGCAGTGGGGAATATTGGACAATGGGCGAAAGCCTGATCCAGCCATGCCGCGTGTGTGAAGAAGGTCTTCGGATTGTAAAGCACTTTAAGTTGGGAGGAAGGGCAGTAACCTAATACGTTGCTGTCTTGACGTTACCGACAGAATAAGCACCGGCTAACTCTGTGCCAGCAGCCGCGGTAATACAGAGGGTGCAAGCGTTAATCGGAATTACTGGGCGTAAAGCGCGCGTAGGTGGTTTGTTAAGTTGGATGTGAAATCCCCGGGCTCAACCTGGGAACTGCATTCAAAACTGACAAGCTAGAGTATGGTAGAGGGTGGTGGAATTTCCTGTGTAGCGGTGAAATGCGTAGATATAG